>JACQXE010000066.1 GCA_016208915.1 Nitrospirota bacterium
AAACATAGGGACACTTCCCATATTTATTGACAAATTGGGATACTTCAGATAGCATAATACCATGCCGAGGATTGCAAGAGTATGTGCTGAGGGATACTCCCACCACATAACACAAAGGGGTAACAATAAAGAGAAAACCTTTTTCGATGATGAAGATAAGCGGTTTTATCTTGATGCCCTTCAACGATACAAAGACAAATATAAAATGAAGATACTCGCATACTGTCTAATGGGAAACCATGTTCATATCCTTGCGATGCCTGAAAAGGAAACTTCGTTGGCCAGAGGCATAGGAGGGACAAACCTGCTTTACACTCAATATATAAACCGTAAATATAACAGAAGTGGAAGGCTATGGCAGAACAGGTTTTTTTCGTCAGTAATTGAGAAAGAGCCTTATTTGTGGGCAGTGATAAGGTACATAGAGCAGAATCCGATAAGGGCAAAACTTGTCAAGAGAGCAGAAGACTATCAGTGGTCCAGCGCAAGGGCGCATGTATTAGACATTAAAGACGACGTCCTTTCAAAGGAGAGTTGGTTTAATGAGAAGGAAATCAAATCATACAGGGAATTCATAAGAAAAGATGCCAAGGAAATAAATGCAACTATAAGGTGTGCGACATCAACCGGCAGGCCATTGGGCAGTGAAGGATTTATAAAGAAACTGGAGAGGATATTGAAGCGAGGGCTTTTTCCAAAGAAAGGCGGTCGGCCAAAGAAGAAGGGGAAGAAATAATATGGGAAGTGTCCCTATGTTTGTTTTCTATGTTTTATGGAATCAGAATAATCAAGGGGCACAAATAGATTCTTCTGCAAAATGGGAAGCAGCTCAACAACACAATCCTTCAGCCAACCCTGCATTTAAAAGGCAAAAATGATAAAATACGGCTATGAAATGTACACTATACTTTTCATTCATCAAGCAGCGTCCTGACAGGGCGAGTATTAAAGATGAATGGATATTGGATACAATCAAAAAACCTGTGAAAACAGAAGTTCAGAGCGATGGAAGGATAAGAAAATGGAAATTTATCGAAGAAGTTGGAAGATACTTAAGAGTAATCCTTTTAGAGGACGGGCAAACTGTTCATAATGCTTTCTTTGATAGAAACTTTAAGGAGGAAGGAAAATGAAAATTCGGTATTTCTCAGATACTGATACGGCCTTGATTGAGTTTTCAAATGTTTCTGTTGTTGAGACAAAAGAAATATCAGAAAACCTCTACATTGACCTGGATGAAAAGGGCAATCTTGTAAGCATGACCATTGAACATGCGAAGGAAAAAGCAGGCATGTCAGAAGTTACTTTTTTGCAAATGGAAAAAAGCGCTGCTTAACGAATCACTCGTGCGTATGGCGAATAGCCACCGCACCGAGAGAAAACATAGAAAAACATAGGAAAACTTCCTATATTTCTTATTTTGGTTTTTGCCACTCTGTTTTTAAAATTAAGAGGGTTTTTCAGCGGCAGTTGCTGTATATGGCTTTTAGCAGTTCTTCTTTTGCTTTCTTGAAATCAGCTCTAATTCTGTAACCAGCAGCGTTTCTATGCCCTCCGCCGCCAAACGTTACTGCTATCCCTGCGACATTTAATTTTTCTCCTTTTGAGCGAAGGCTGACCTTGTAGTAATCTTTCTCTATCTCTCTGAAAAGGGCGGAGATTTTTATTGATTTGAGCATCCGTGGAAAACCCGGAAAATTTTCTGTATCTTCAGCAGAGGCGCCTGTTTCTTTAAGCATGTCCTGTGTCACTAACACAGTAGCCACCTCACCACTAATCTCAAGCGTACTAAGAACTTTCAATAACAATTTGAACCGCCTCTCTGACCATGTCTCATAAATATTTTCTGCGATATAGGACGGGTCAGCTCCAAACTCTATCAGTTCAGCAGCAATCCTTAATGACTCGGGAGTCGTATTTGTATATCTGAAAGTGCCCGTGTCAATTGCAATTGCAGAATACAGATTCGTGGCAATCTCTTTTGTAATCTTCATGCCCAATTCTTTAATAAGATAATAGACCATTATGCCTGTTGCAGGCGACCGGGGGTTTACCCATTTTATATCTCCGAATTCTGTCTCTGTTTCATGGTGGTCAATAACTACAGAAGAAACAAATCCTGTATTTTTTACCTCAGCTCGCGAGAGTTCGTTACAGTCAAGCAAAACAAGGTTGAAGGTTGAAGGTTGAAGATCAGAGATTGAATTTGTGAACCTTTCATGACCAGGCAAAAACTTGTAGAATTCAGGGACAGGGTCATTACAGTAGGGGATTGTCTTTTTCCCCATAGATTCAAGCGTTATGGCAAGGGCTATAGAGGAGCCCAATGCATCTCCGTCAGGGTTAATATGGGTGGCAATAAAGAATTTCTTCTCTCTCTTGAAAAATGACAGCAGATCTGCTGGTACCTTCAACTCTCGTCCTCGTTGCGAGTTGATGCCAACCTTATCTCTTTTAACAGACTCTCAATCCTGTTGCCGTACTCAATAGCTTCGTCAATCCGGAATGTCAGGGTGGGGATGAACTTCATCCTTACTCTTTTTGACAATTCAGCGCGAACAAAGCCTTTTGCTGAATTAAGTATATCCAGTGTGGATTCTTTTTCTTCCTTCTTCAGAATGCTGATATAGACTGTTGCTATCTTGAGGTCTTCTGTTATCTTTACGCCTGTTACAGTTACGAATCCTATACGCGGGTCTTTCAGTTTATTCATTATTATGTCAGCGACCTCTTCTCTGATGAGGTCGCCAACCCTTTGTGAGCGTTTATATGGAAGCATAGTTAGTCCCGGGGTCGGGAATTAGGGATTGGGGATTGGTTGTTAATGGCAAACCCCTAACACCTAAACCCTGTTTTTAAAGTTTTGTTGCTATTTTTTCAACAATGTAGTCTTCGAGGATGTCGCCAACCTTGATATCATTATAGTTCTCTATCATAATGCCGCATTCATATCCTGCCTGGACCTCTCTGGCATCATCCTTAAATCTTTTTAAAGACGATAATTTGCCCTCATATATAACAATATTGTCCCTAATTATCCTTATACCATCACTCGCGCGGCTTATATATCCGTCAAGCACATAACATCCAGCAACTGTACCGAGCTTTGATACATGGAAGGTCTGTCTTGCCTCTGCCCTCCCGAGCACCTTTTCCTTCAGGGTTGGTTCGAGGAGACCTTCCAGCGCCTTTCTTACATTCTCTATTGCCTCATAAATTATGTTGTAAAGCCTTATGTCAACGCCTTCCTTCTCTGCTGTCTGTGCAGCCTTTGATTCAGGCCTTACATTGAAACCGATTATTATGGCATTAGATGCCGCTCCAAGCATGACATCTGACTCATTAATGCCGCCCACAGATGCGTGTATTACATTCACCTTTACCTGCGTATGGGTTATATGTTCTAAGGCGTCGCGTAAAGCCTCTACAGAGCCCTGCACATCAGCCTTTATTATGATATTCAGCTCCTTTATCTCGCCTTCTTTAATCTTTGCATAGAGGTCGTCAAGTGTGAGCTTTCTCTGTTTTGCCATCTCAGCAAGCCTTTCCTTCTGCAGTCTCGAAAGAGCGATTTGCCGTGCACGTTTCTCATCCTCCACTGAAGTAAAGATATCGCCTGCTTTAGGAACTTCCTGAAAACCTATGACCTCGACAGGCGTTGATGGCCCTGCCTGATTAATGCGCCTGCCTGTATCATCGATCAAGGCCCTTACTCGTCCAAGCTTTGTTCCTGCAAGAAAATTATCCCCTATTTTAAGAGTGCCCGACTGAATAAGAACAGTTGCTACCGGGCCTCTTCCTCTGTCAATCTTTGCCTCAATAATTGTTCCTTTTGCTATTTTGTCAGGGTTTGCTTTCATTTCCATTACCTCTGCCTGAAGCAGAATCATCTCAAGCAGCCGCTCAATGCCTATATGTTTTTTCGCAGAGACCTCGACAAATATATTCTGGCCGCCCCAGTCTTCAGACAATACGTTGCGTTCTGCAAGTTCGGTCTTAACCCTCTGTATGTTTGCCTCAGGTTTATCTATCTTGTTTATTGCAACAACAATTGGAACATTCGCTGCCTTTGCATGGTCTATTGCCTCTATGGTCTGAGGCATGACGCCATCGTCAGCAGCAACAACAAGAACAACTATATCAGTTACCTTTGCGCCTCTTGCACGCAGGGCAGTAAAGGCCTCATGACCAGGCGTATCCAGAAACACAATATTCTTTCCCTTCAGAGTGACTTTGTAGGCGCCTATGTGCTGGGTTATCCCTCCTGCCTCTGTCTCTGTAACTTTTGTCTTCCTTATTGCATCAAGCAGTGAGGTCTTACCATGATCTACATGTCCCATAATTGTAACCACAGGCGGTCTTAGGACAAGCTTAGAGATGTCTTTCTCTTCCCCTTCTACGACTATTTCCTCTTCTACAGGGACTACATCGAGTTTAGATCCAAAACTGTCTGCTACAAGCAGCGCTGCATCTATATCCACAGGCTGGTTAATTGTAGGCATATACCCAAGCTCCATGAACTTTTTTATAACATCAGACGATTTCACACTTATAAGCTCAGCAAATTCTTTTACTGTCGTCCCTTCCCGCAGCTTTAATGTCTTTTTTCTTTGAATCACCAGCTGAGGCTGCGGTTTTTGCTCCTCTTTCTGAAAGATTTCCCTTCCATGTTTCTTAAATATCTTTGGTGCATGCCACTTTTTTGTCTCTATCTTTCTTATTGCCTGAAATGCCCGCTGCATCTGAGGCTTTGCTTTTAATTTCTCTACGTTTTCTATTTCTATCTCTTTCTTGAATCTGTCAGGGACATTGAGCTCAACTTCCTCTTCGGGCAAGGTTATGACAGATTCCCCTTCTGAAGGCTTTTCCTCTGAAAATGTAATGTCAGGCACTTCCTCAGGCTTTTTAATTTCTTCTGCTTTTTTTGCTTCCTGAGGATGAATATCTTTTGAGGGCATTTCTGCGGGTTTTTTCCCAGGCGCCTTTCCTGTTTTTATATGTCCCTCTCTTGGGGGCAAAACAGGTTGCCGTCCTGAAACAGGTCTATCGGAAACAGGTTTGGCCTCGGCAGTCTTAACCTCAGTAATAGGTTTCTTCTCAGAGCTAACTGCTTTTACGGTTGTTTCTTTCGTTTTCTTCTCCTCACCCTTTTTCTCTTCTGTAGCTTTCTTTTTTTCTGGATGTGCGCCAGCCTTTACAGACACAGGCTTGGACGGCATAGTCTTTTTCTTGAAGATAGTTTCGACCTTCTCGCAAATCTCCGGCTCTAATGCAGAGGAGTGGATTTTTCCTTCGATACCCAGATTTGAAAGTGCGCCTATTATATCCTTAGTTGTGACATTAATCTTTTTGGCGAGCTCATAGACTCTTAGCTTAGGCATAATTTATCCTTAACCCCTTAATTTGGTGCGACCCTTGTAACATCGATTTTAAAATGTTATCATAAAAAACCTTTTCAATGCAATTTATTCACAGAATGCGAAAGGAGGAAATATCGTGGCAAGTTGTTTTGTATGCGGAAAAGCAAGAACAGTGGGTAATAATGTCAGCCATGCCAATAACAGAACAAAACGGCTGATAAGGCCAAATCTGCAAAGGGCAAAGATAGAAACAGCTCACGGCGTAAAAAGGGAATACGTCTGCACAAGGTGCCTGCGCTCCGGAAAGATTAAAAAGGCTGTTTAGTGAAAAGAGCTGATACTCTTCTTGCTTCCATATTAAGAAACCTCAGGATTGAAGAGTCAGTATGTACGGAACGCATGAAGAGAGAGTGGGCAGATATTTTCGGCAAACCATTATCGCTTCATATGTCGCCGGCAACTTTTAAAAAAGGGGAATTATTAATAAATGTGGATTCCCCTATGTGGCTCCAGCAGATCAGCTTCTATAAGGAAGATATAATAAGAAAGCTTCAGAGCTTTGGCGTAAGGGCTGTACGGTTAAGGCTCGGCAGGGTGCTTCCTGAAAAAAAACAGGCAAAGGAAGATGTAAGAATGCGACCGCTCACTTCAGGTGATATCTCTTACATCGAGGCAACTATCGCATCAGTAAAGGATCCTGCTCTTAAACAGGGAATTAAACAGGCAATAGAGAAATCTGTTGCCTTCAGAAGATAGTAGGGGGGTGAAGATGAAAAGGGCAATACTGTTGTTATTTGTACTATCCTTCTTTTTCTCCTGCTCTGACAAGGAAGTAAAAAAAGTTACAGAAGAGTCGCTGACTGCTCAGGAAGCGTTTACTGTTGCAGAGGCGATAAAGGATGCTTACCTGAATAAAAATCTTTCATCTATTGAGAGCAATACAACCAAGGAAAGCTACAGAGAGCTGTTCGGCGCGATAAAAAGTTTTGATAAAGCTTCGCTAACACTGTCGCCTAAATGGGTTGAGATAGAAAAATCAACTGTGTCTGTAAAAATAGCATGGGACGGGACATGGGTTGTCAGGGGGAAGACAACAGAAGAGCAGGGCGTAGCAATATTCGTATTTGAAGGGAAGCCGTTGAAGCTCAGTCGAATCCTTAAGGCAAATCCGTTCAGACAGCCTGAGTAGCCTTATGTCAGCGGCAGGAAGTGCATGTGCCTTTGCTGCATGTTGAACATCCTGAAGAAGTACCTGCAAATGGTTTTTCAACACCGCTCATGCCGAATGTTGACATCTTCTTTTTAATATCAGCAGAATTGCATTTCGGGCATTGAACTGTCTGCTTTCCAAAGACAAGTTTTTCAAAATCCTCACCGCATTTGTTACATTTATATTCGTAAATAGGCATAAAATATTATAACATTCCTTGTTTGTCTTAGTTTTTGAGAGGAGTAGACTGTCTTTGAGCGGATTTATTTTGCCGATTATTTTTCTGTCATTCCGTGCTTGACACGGAATCCAGTCATTTAGTTTTCTGGATTCCTGCTTTCGCAGGAATGACGCACAGAGGTCGGAACGACCGAGAATGATGCGAAAAGATTGTCTACTCCTCTATTCAGGAAAGTTGCTAACAGGTTGCTGAAAAAGTCTGGAAGATGTACAAAATGTCATGCTGAACCCTGAACGTGTCATTCTGAACTTGGTTCAGAATCTCTTCAGGGCAGGCTTGTTTCAGCATCTAATCAAATCAAATAGTTATGAGACCCTGAAATAAATTCAGGGTGACATAAAAAGACTTTTTCAACAGCCTGCTGACTATTTTTTCGGCACTTTTTCCCAATCTTTTAAGAATCTCTCTACTCCGATGTCTGTCAATGGATGTTTTAGAAGCTGCGTTATTACTGAATATGGAATAGTTGCAACATGGGCGCCCATTTTTGCTGCATCAACAACATGCAGCGGGTTCCTTATGCTTGCGACTATGACCTGGGTGTCAAACATATAGTTTTCATATATAGTCATTATATCTTCGATCAATGCCATTCCTGTATGGCTGATATCATCAAGCCTTCCGACAAAGGGGCTTACATATGTTGCGCCTGCCTTTGCAGCAAGAAGTGCCTGGCTCGGAGAAAACACAAGTGTCACATTCGTCTTTATCCCTATAACTGATAGCTTTTTCACTGCCCTTAATCCGTCCTCTGTCATAGGGATTTTTATGACGATATTCTTGTGTATCTTTGCAAGGGATTCTGCCTCTTTCACCATCTCATCAAACTTTAGGCTTAAAGCCTCAGCGCTGACAGGCCCGTCTACAATGTTGCAAATCTCTTTTAACAGTTCGAGAGGTTCTCTTCCCTCTTTGGAGATGAGAGACGGATTTGTGGTGACTCCGTCAATAACGCCAACCTCCCATGCCTTTTTAATCTCAGCAATATTTGCCGTGTCAATAAAGAATTTCATAGCCCTTCTCCTTAAGTTAGTAGAAAGTGAAAAAATAGGAATTTATTGTAACTGAAATTATTAGCAAATTGGTATAGAAGCATGAGGAGTCTATCCGAAGGCCGACCTGCCTGCCGGCAGGCAGGGAATGAGCGAAAATGCCATATCATCCCTTGTGATTTTAAATTAATTGAATTTAAGTTAGTATTATACCTCATCACTTCCACAATATGCCTCTTCAATAAGCTCTACTATGTGAAAAACAGGCATATCCTTAATTGCCTTGCTCAGCTGCATCATGCACCCCGGACATGCAGTCACAACTGCATCAGCTCCGGTAGCCAGATAGCGTTCTGCCTGCTTTTGGAGCAGATTGCCCGAGATTTCTCTGAACGAAAGGCTGAACGGGCCTCCAAAACCACAGCACCCGTTCCCTTCTTTTTCTATGACACTGACGCCTATTTTATTCAATAGTTCCCGAGCTTGATTTTTTACGCCAAGTCCGTAAAGCAGATGACATGGGTCATGGTATGCTGCTGTTGGAAAACGTTTTCCGAGCAGGGACAGCTGAAGAATTTCCAGCTTTTCAAGGAGAAAACTTATCACATCGGTTGCATTTTTTATCCCGCTGCCAATCATCTTTGGATATTCTTTCTTTATCGTAAGAATGCATGTAGGACATGGGCTCAGGACTGCCTCTACCTTTAATCTGCCGAATATCCTCATGTTTTTTTTTGCAAGCTCTTTTGCTTCATCTTCAAGCCCGAGCGCCCTAAGGGGAGCCCCGCAACAGACTTCACCGCTTGGCACAATCACCTCATAACCTGACTTAAGCAGTATATTTACTAACGAGGTTGCGAGATGTGGATATAAAAAATTTGTACTGCACCCTGTAAATACGGCCACCCTGCCTTTTTTTTTCATAACCTTGTAAACACTATGCCCGTTTCTGAATGGGCTGTCCGGGAGGCGGAAATTTGCCGGGACGAATCTTTTTTTGGAGAGATAGGGAAACAATATATTCTGCAGTATGTGTGATATCCTGAAGCTCAGTGCGGGATTCCTGATAAAGAGTTTTGTGAGTATTCTCAAAAGGCGCCTTTTCCTGTCACTCTGTTTGAGAAGGCTTCTGCCTTTATATATGTCCTCCATGATGTCAACTCCGCTCGGGCATAGATCGGAACAAGCCTCGCAGAGAAGGCAACTGAATATCCTGTCATTCAATAAAGGTGTGGGACTTAATTGCCCGGCAGATAACCCTCTCAGAAGCGCAAGTCTGCCCCGTGCGCCCATCGCCTCTGTCCCCTCTTCATCGTATGTCGGGCAGAATGCCTTACAACTCCCGCATAAAACACATTTTCCGAGGTCCTTAAGATAATCTGTCTTTTCCATTGAATCCTATTCTATCCCTTCGTTCATCTTTCCGCTCCTGAACCCTTCGAGATCAATGTCGACAAATCTGTATCCTAAAGATTTAAGTTTTTCTATAATGGTACTTCTTGTATTAGGATCAAAAATCCTCTTAAAATCCTCTTCTTTAAGTTCGATCCTCGCAATATCGCCATGATGCCTGACCCTGAACTCCCTGAACCCACAAGACCTGAGGAAGCCTTCTGCCTCTGCCACCTGTTTTATTTTCTGTCTTGTAATAGGGTCTCCATAGGGAAACCGGGACGCAAGACAAGGGGATGATGGCCTGTCCCATGTCGGAAGCTCAAGCTGGCGCGACAGCTCTCTTATCTCCTTTTTTGTCAGAGCTGCCTCGATAAGCGGACTTCTTACACCATAAATCAGGGCCGCCTTCCTGCCCGGACGCCAGTCATCAGTGTCATCGAGATTGCTTCCATCAAGCACAAATCTGTATCCCCCAAAAGCGGCTATCTCAGTTAATCTTTTAAACAACTCATCCTTGCAATAAAAGCATCTGTCAGGAGGATTCTTTCTGAAATCTTCAGAGTTAACCTCATCTGTTTTGATAATCTTCTGTTCTAATCCTATTTCTTCAGCCATTCTTTTTGCATGGAACAGATCATCTTCAGGCATTGTTTCAGAGGCGGCAGTTACTGCAAGCGCTCTTATGCCCGATAGTTTTGTTGCTTTAAGCAGAAATGTGCTGTCAACGCCGCCAGAATAGGCTATAACAGCGCTCTGCATTCCTTTAAGGATTTCCATAAGTCGTTCTGTTTTATTCTCTGACATTAAATCTAAAATGAAAACAGGCAAAACGGCAGAAAGTCTATTACAATGCTGTTATCTCATAATTTTCCTGATGAAGTGTATTGCTGTCTTTTATTATCACTTTTATCCCATAATGGTTCTCTATCTCTTCCAGTCCAAGCCGCTCTTCGTCTGAAAGAAATTCTGCAACAGAAGGATGTGCTGTCACAATTATCTTCTGTGCGCCGTGCATTGCAAGCTTCGTAATCCTCCTGAATATTTCATAACACAGTGTGCGCGGCGATTTTACAAAACCTTTCCCTTCGCAATAAGGGCACGGTTCGCAGAGTATTCTTCCCATGCTTTCCCTGACCCTTTTTCTTGTCATTTGTATGAGTCCGAGTTCTGATATGTGCAGGATTGTATTCTTTGCCCTATCTTTTTTCATTGCCTCGATAAATGCATTGAATACCTTTTCCCTGTTCTCAAGTATCTCCATATCGATGAAATCGATAATTATTATGCCTCCTAAGTTCCTCAGTCTGATCTGATAAGAAATCTCCTTAACAGCCTCCAGATTTGTCTTGAGTATTGTGTCCTCCAGATCTTCCTTGCCGACAAATTTCCCTGTGTTGACATCTATTACTGTCATTGCCTCTGTCTGGTCAATCACTATATAACCGCCTGATTTGAGCCAAACCCTTCTGCCGAGGGCTCTTGATATATCCATCTCAATTCCAAACGCATCAAATATAGGCTCCTGGCCTTCATACAGAACTATTTTTTCAAGAAGTTTCGGGAAATACGTTTTGACGAACTCCTTAATCCTTTCATGTTCCTCGGGGGAATCTATCACAAGCCTCTCAACATTATGTGTAAGAAGGTCTCTAACGCTTCTAAACACAAGGTCAAGATCGCTATAAAGCAGCGCAGGAGCTGAAACCTTATCTTTTTTCCTCTGAATGTTTTCCCACATCAAAAGGAGGAAATCAAGGTCTTTTTTGAGCTCTTCTTCGCTGCATCCTTCGCTTGCTGTCCTGATTATCAATCCATAGCCTTTTGGTTTTATAGCCTCAGCTATTGTCTTAAGACGGGTTCTCTCCTCTTCTTCGGAAATCCTCCTTGAAATACCGATATGTTCAACATTGGGCATTAGCACAAGATAGCGGCCTGGCAGGGTTATGTAGGACGTCACTCGTGCGCCCTTGCTCCCAATCGGGTCTTTTGATACATGCACAAGCATATCCTGCCCAGGTTGTAACAGTTCCTCTATTGAAAGGTCTATGCCGCCTTTTCTTGATATCAGTTCCAATGAATCGCCTTTTTCCTCTTCCTCGAGAAAAGGCGCATACTCTTCGACATCAGCCCTTATGTCAGCGACATAAAGAAATGCTCCCCTCTCAAGCCCGATGTCCACAAAGGCAGACTGCATTCCTGGGAGAATTTTCACAACACGTCCCTTGTATACATTCCCGACAAGGCTTGCATCGAGCTTTCTCTCAACATAAAACTCGACTACCTGCCCTCCCTCAAGAAGGGCTACTCGTATCTCTTCGCGTGTTGCATTGATTAGGATTTCATTAGGCATATAGGACTCCATTCAAGCGGCTTAACCCATCCGCTTTTCCAGCCATACATGGACAATCTTGTTATCTTAAACTCACCGTACGGCACGTTAAAAATCTCCTGTATTATTTCACTTATTCTAGCCTTTCTATCTGATTGATCAACAAGGATCAGTCTGACTGTATTTTCATCTATTACATAAATATCTTCAACATTATTCTTATGCTTAAACTGTGCCCTATTAAACTTTGATAAAGGTTTAAACAAAGCAGGGTTATCGCAAATTATCTCATATTCGTACCTTGATATGAAACCGCTCAGAGACGGCTCTTTTGCCGGAACCAGAGCGACTTCCCTTATCCTCAGCCCTTTAGGCAGGGTGCAATTCATTTTTTGTTTGAAACTTTCAGAATCAAATGAAGCCTTTAACCCAATATCAAAGTATTCTCTCATGCCTGTAATGCCAACACTCAAGGCAGGCCCGAAAGAGACCTTTGGCGCTGGATGGAATCCCTGAGAATACACTAAAGGTATTTCGGCCCTTCTCATTGCCCGGAACATTGCTGTTATCATCTCCAGATGCGATAGATATTTTAAGCTGCCTGTCTTTGAAAATTCTGCCCTGAGACGAATAGACGCAACCTGAGAGTTAGAAGCCAAGCTTTGAGAATGAAAAGTTTCTGAACTTTCAACTTTTAACTCTTCATTTTTAACTTCTTTGCATTTTAACCCGCATGCGTGACAAGTCTTTCTGCAATCTGACGTTACCTCAGATGATATTGCCTTCTGATATTCCCTATATAGATATTTCTTTTCTATGCCTGTGTCAATAATATTCCACGGCATCTGTTCATTTTCCCCAAAGGTTTTTTCTGCGTAATCTCGTGCGTTTATGCCTGTCTTATCCATTGCCTCAATCCATCTGTTGTAATCAAATGCCTCTGTCCATGGGTCAAGCCTGCAACCGAAAGACCATGCCTTTTCTATCAGAGCAGCGAGTCTTTCGTCTCCGCGGGCAAATACTGCCTCAAGAAGACTTTGATCTTCATTATGCCCCTTGAACTTCAGCCCTTTTTTATAAAATATCTCTTTCAAAAATCCAGACTTTTTCTTTATCTCATTTATATTTTGTTGTCCGTACCACTGAAACGGGGTATGCGCCTTAGGCACAAAAGGCGATATTGTAATGCTGAGATTCACATATCTTCCTGTATTCATTTTTGCTATGCGCAGGGCCTTCAAGGCCATATTGGTAATTTCTTCAATATCTTCACCTGTCTCTGTAGGAAGCCCAATCATAAAATAGAGTTTAAGATTATGCCAGCCCTCTTCAAAAAGTGACTTCAGGCTCTGCTCGTAGTCTTCTAAAGTAAAATTCTTGTTTATGACATTTCTTAATCTTTCAGTCGCCGCCTCAGGAGCTATAGTAAATCCTGTTTTCCTGACGCTCTTTATCTCTCTAAGAATGTCTTTATTCACAGCAGCAACACGCAGAGATGGCAAGGACAAAGAGATTTTCTGATCTGAAAAATGGCGGTTAAATTCCCTGAGCAATAACAGTAATGAAGAATAATCCCCTGCGCTGAGGGATGTGAAAGAAACCTCTTCATATCCTGTTGCCCTGAGAGATTTTTCAGCAAGTTCAAGAACCCTGTCAGGGCTTTTCTCTCTTAACGGCCTGTAAATCATTCCTGCCTGACAGAACCTGCAGCCCATTGTGCAGCCTCTTGAAATCTCAAGGTTAACCCTGTCATGCACAATAGATGAATATGGGACAATGGGGCTTTCAGGGTAAGGCGCAGAATCGAGGGATTCGATGAACCGTCTCTTGATACCGTTTACCGTGTATTGTGTACCATGTACTGTTGGAACATACATGCCTTTTATTGCAGAAACTGATTTCAATATAGATTCTTTTCTGCCATCTCCTTCCCTTTTCCACCTTTTATATGTATCCAGTATTTCAACAATCGCCTCTTCTCCATCGCCTATCAGGAATGCATCTATAAAAACAGACATGGGCAGAGGATTCACTGTGCAGGGACCACCGGCTATTATCAAAGGCCAGCAGCATGAACCTCTTTCTTCTGCATGTAAGGGAATACCACTAAGCGAAAGCATATTCAGAACTGTTGTATAACAGAGTTCATGCTGGAGGCTGAAGCCAACAATATCAAAATCTTTCAATGGCCTTTTTGTCTCAAGAGAGTAAAGCGTCACACCCTTATATTTCATCTCCCCTTCCATGTCAGGCCACGGTTGGAAGGCCCTTTCAGCAGATGCGTACGCCAAATCATTTATTATCTTATAGAGGACCCTTGTCCCGAGATGGGACATCCCGACCTCATAGGTATCAGGAAAGGCGAGTGCAACTTTTATCTCCGCTTCTTTCCGCAGAGAATTGATCTCGCTGTTAATATATCTGCTCGGTTTTTGAAAGAGAGAAAAATTCACATTTTAGAATAACACTCAAAAAGTTTATCTGGCAAGGTATTTACTTTCAGGATATAAAATAACAAATCAATTTTTCCTGAAACTTCTTTCCTTCCACATCAGATAGATTGCAGGATAAATTATAAGTTCGAGTATAGTTGACGTGATAACACCTCCGACCATTGGCGCTGCGATGCGTTTCATTACGTCGGCCCCTGTGCCGTGGCTAAACATTATCGGGATAAGACCTGCGAGGATTACACTCACGGTCATTATCTTCGGCCGAATGCGTTTTACCGCTCCGTACATTATTGCTTCTTTCAGTTCAATAACCGAGTTCAGCCTCCCCTCTTTCTTCCATCTCTCATATGCAAGCTCAAGATAAAGAAGCATGACAACCCCTGTTTCTGCATCAAGTCCTGCAAGTGCAATAATACCTACCCAGACTGCAATGCTCATGTTGTAATTGAGAAGATAGAGCAGCCAGAAAGAACCAACCAATGAGAACGGCACTGCCAATAGTACAATTATTGTTTTTGTAACAGATTTTGTATTGAGGTAAATGAGCACGAAAATAATGAGTGCAGTAAGCGGAATAACGAGTTTAAGCCTTTCATGGGTCTTTACAAGGTACTCGTATTCGCCGCTCCACTGAAGACGGTATCCGGAAGGTAATTTCACGGCAGAAGCTACTTTATTCTTTGCCTCTTCAACATACCCCCCCACATCACGTCCTGAGAAAAATACCAATATATATGCCGCAAGAAGCCCCTCTTCGCTCTTAATCGAAGACGGTCCTTTTGTGATCTCAATATCTGCGATCTGTCCCAATGGCACCTGCCCCATTACTGACTGTTTAGCCGATCCTCCCATCCCGGAATCGCCTCCGAGGTTAACCGGGACAAGGATTCTTTTTATCTTTTCGATATTATTCCTCAACTCCCTTGCATATCTTACATTGACCGGATAGCGCTCTCTTCCTTCTACAGTCATAGTGAGATTCATTCCTCCCAATGTGCTTGCTACTACTGTCTGAACATCATCTACAGAAAGACCATATCTGGCAATCTCCTCGCGTTTTGGTCTGATGTCAAGAAAATATCCCACTGTCAGCCTGTCTGCAACAGCAGTTCTTGTTCCTTTAACTCCCTTTATCACATTCTCAATATCAAGGGCGATTTTCTCTACGTTATTGAGGTTAGGACCAAGTACCTTCACTCCAACAGGCGATCTGATACCGGTTGCCAGCATATCAATTCTTGCCTTAATTGGCATTGTCATACCACCCCTTAAGCCTGGTACTTCTATAACTGCATTATCGAGTTCCTGTTTTAGGGATTCAGGCGTCATTCCTTTTCTCCACTCACTTTCCGGCTTAAGGTTAACCACTGTTTCAAACATTTCTAAGGGGGCGGGGTCTGTTGCTGTCTCAGCACGTCCTGCCTTTCCGAAGACCTGTGCCACCTCTGGGACATTCTTCAGAATTTTATCGGTAATTTGCAGCAGTTTAGAAGCTTCTGTTATTGAAATTGCAGGAATTGTTGTAGGCATATAGAAATAAGTCCCTTCATAGAGCGCGGGCATGAACTCAGAGCCGAGCTTCATAAAAGGATAGGCAGTGATTGCTATAATGATGATTGCGATAATGATCACAGTTCTCTTAAACCTGAGAGCAATGCTTGCCACCGGTTCATATAGCTTGTGCAGGATACGGCTGACCGGATTCTTTTCCTCAGGCCGAATCTTCCCTCTTATGAAAAGAGTCATAAGGACCGGTGTTAATGTTATCGCAAGGAAGGATGAAAACAGCATGGCAAATGTCTTTGTGTATGCCAATGGCTTAAAGAGTCTTCCTGCCTGAGCCTGTAATGTGAATACAGGCAGGAATCCTACCGTTATGACCAGGAGAGAAAAGAAAAGAGACGGACCCACTTCCTTTGCGGCTTCGATGATAACATCGATACGGCTTTTACCCCCCCCCCTTATTTCCCCCCCTTTGTAAGGGGGGGATTGAGGGGGGGTATGTTCCCAGTCCTCCAGTTTCTTATGTGCATTTTCAACCATTATAATTGATGCGTCAACCATTGCACCTATTGCTATCGCAATGCCGCCGAGACTCATGATATTCGAGGTAACACCAAGATAATACATGCAGATAAAGGAAATAATAATCGCAACAGGCAGAGTCAGTATAACTACAAGGGCGCTTGGAAGATGCAAGAGAAATACAATGCACACAACACTTACTGCGATTGAAAGTTTGATAATTTCTTCTTTGAGGGTGGCGATAGAACGATGTATTAAGTCAGACCTGTCATAAGTTACAATAACCTTTACCCCTTCAGGTAAAGAAGGCTGGATATCCTTTTTTATCTTTTCCTTTACGCGCTCAATAACTTTAAGGACATTTTCTCCAAAACGAACAACAATAATACCGCCAGTCACCTCTCCTCTGCCATTAAGCTCTGCGAGCCCTCTTCTTATTTCAGGACCGAGTTGAACATTAGCAATATCACGCAAAAATACGGGTGTGCCTATGCTATTGGTGCCGACAACGATATCCTCTATATCTTTGACATTTTTGATATAAGCGCGACCTCTCACCATGTACTCTGCGCCTGAGAGCTCAAGTACCCTTCCTTCAACTTCACTGTTGCTCTTTTTAATCATTTCCATTACTTTCATTAAAGGAATGTTATAGGCGGTAAGTCTTGTCGGATCTATACTTACCTGATACTGTTTCACAAATCCGCCTACACTTGCTACCTGTGACACACCAGGTACGCTCTCTAATGCAAGCTTTAGATTCCAGTCCTGAAGGGAACGGAGCTGCGAAAGATTATATTTGCCGGTTTCATCTACGACTGCATAACTGAAACCCCATCCCAGGCTTGTTGCGTCAGGACCGAGCACCGGGTTTACATCTGCGGGGATTTTACTTTTTACTGATTGAAGATATTCAAGTACACGGCTTCTTGCCCAGTAGATGTTTGTCCCCTCTTCAAATATTACATATATAAATGAGCTGCCGAGATAAGAAAAACCGCGTACGGCCTGAACCTTTGGGGCAGCCAAAAGCGTGGACGATATCGGATAGGTTATCTGGTCTTCGACAAGATTAGGGCTTCTTCCCGGCCACTCGGTGTAGATTATTACTTGCGTGTCGCTTAAATCAGGTATCGCATCCAGCGGGGTATTTTTTAATGACCAGTATCCCCATATTGCAAGAAACCCGACAAGCAGGAATATGATGAACTTGTTTCTTGCGCTGTATTCTATAACTTTCGCTATCATCGTTTTTAGGGGATTGGGGGTTGGGGGATAGGGGTTAGTTTCGAGATAAGACTGTGAATCTGTTTAGATAAAACATCCATGTCCTGAATAACTCTTCCCCTAACCTCTTTATTCACATATCCTAATTCGTTTGCTATTATGACCTGTGTTTCCAGTTCAGCTAAAGAACCTAACGCGACAAACAAAAATTGCCTAAATTCTGCGGTATGTCTTCTTATATGCCCTTCTGCAATATTTGATGGTACAGAAACAGCAGCTCGACGAATTTGGCTGGTCAGCCCATAGATTTCAGAATTAGGAAAAGTTTTTGTTATCTCATAAATGAGCTTCACAAGTTTTATTGCATCTTTCCAGATGTTTAAATCTCTAAAACTTTTTATTCCGGTTTTTTCTGTCATACCAATCCCTTACCCCTAATCCCCAACCCCTGCCTTAATGCTTATGTCCGCTGATTGGCGTTACGCCTTTAAGTTGCGATTCTGAATCTATGAGGAAGGTAGCTGACGAAGCGACTTTTTCACCAGCCTTTAACCCCATTAACACTTCCCTGAAGCCCTTAGCCCTTGAGCCAAGCATGACCTCTCGCGGCTCAAAATTTCCATCCCCTTTATCAACATAAACTATCTGTCTTGTGCCAGTGTCAATTATGGCATCATCAGGAATGGCAAGCCTCCTCCCCATATCAATCTTTAACTCGACATTTGTGAACATCTGAGGTTTAAGCTGTCCGCCGGGATTTGAGATTGTAAATCTTACCTTAGCTGTTCTTGTATCACCTGACAAAGCAGGATAGATATAATCTATTTTTGATGAAAATTCTTTTCCGGGGAAATAACTCAGGCTTATCTTTGCTGTTTCTCCTGCTTTGATTAATAGCAGTTCATACTCGTATATATCAGAAATCACCCAGACAGTTGACAGGTCGGCGACATCAAAGAGTTTTTCTCCCGGCATAACACGCATTCCATGCAATGCCATTTTCTGCACAACATATCCGCTTGCAGGACTGTATATGGTCAAACTCCTTATCGGTTTCTCGGTCTCGGATATTTTTTTAATCTGTTCTTCTGTTATATCCCAGAGTCTCAGCCTTTGTTTTACCGCTTCAACTATTGCGTCAGCATCCTTTGAAAGCATTGCGCTGAAATTATTTTCACCGCCTTCTGATTTTTTATTTTTTGCCCATTTAAGTATGTTTATAAATTCCTGCTGTGTCGCAGTAAGTTCGGGGCTGTATATTTCTGCCAGAGGCTCTCCTTTTTTAACGTACCTTCCTGTATAATCCACATAGAGCTTTTCAATCCATCCCTCGACTTTGGTATTTACAGTTGCAATCTTTCTTTCATCGTACTCAACACGTCCTACAGTCCTTATAACTTTCTGGAGCGGCTTTATTGATACCTCAGTAGTTTTTACGCCTATAAGCTGCTGTTTCTCGGGCGATATTTCAACTGTCGGTATTTCCTGTTCTTCTGTCACCTCAGCATGGGATCCCGGCTCTTTGTTTTCAGGCGCATGTCCCTGATTTGGAGCAGCAGGTGCTGATTTTGCCGGCTCCGCGGTTTTGAGTTTAGAAAACAAGCCTGCCTTTGAAAAATAAAATATACCGCCTGCAATTAAAATTAATCCGATAATGATTAACAGATTTTTTCTTTTCATCTAAAAACCCCTATTACTTTTTGTCATATTCTATTTTTTGCTGTCATTCCGCACTTGATGCGGAATCCAGAGTTTTTGTCTTGCCTGGATTCCCGCTTTCGCGGGAATGACGACTTAAAAGATTGACTGCCGTCAATGCCTCAAGTCTTGCAATTGCCTTTTCCCTTTCTACGAACTGACCCCAGTATAAAAGTTCATAGTCAATGAGTGATTTCAGTCTTGTTATTACGGTTAATGCCTCAACCTTTCCTGTTATGTATCCGGAAATTGCCAGTTCAAAATCCTGATATGTTTTTGGAATCAGGCCGCTTTTATATAGCTCCATCAGTTTTTCAGATGCCCTGAGCATTGAATAATTGTCTCTTATGTTTGAAGAAAGCATAAATTTCACCGCCTCAAGTTCATGTTTTGCCTCTGAGAGAGCGGATTCTGCTTCAAGCACAGCCATTTTCTGCTTTGTTCTGAAAAATAGCGGTATATTTACGGTTGTAGTAAGACTCCACATATCCTCAAACTCCCGCTTCCTCTTAAAAAGATTTGCAGCAAAAGTAAAATCAGGATAGTATTCCTTCTCGGCCATCTTGACCTTTGTCTCCGAAGCCTCTATCATTTTCTCCTTTGCTTTTATCTGCGGAGAATTTTCATAAGCCATCTTAAGAATTTCATCCATGCTATTTTTGTAGGGGACATAAACAGGCTCGACAGGTCTTTCCAAGGGTGAATTAACATCCCGGCCGACAGATGTGTTGAGCATTGCCTCTATGGATTGCTGTTTCTGTTTAAGCATTTCTTCTTTCTCAAGCAGCATATACTTCTCTGTCTGTGCCATCAAGACCTCCTGCTGCTGTCCCATCCCTGATGAATACCTTGCAATAGCAGCATCTTCTATTTTGGAAAAAAGCGAGGCCTTATCTTTTATGAGATCAACATTTTTGTGGGAGAGGAAAAGCTCATAGTAAAGTTCCTTAATCCTGACGATGATTGCTATCTTTACGTAATCAGCCAAAGCCTTAAGGCTTTCGGAATCCCTGGAAGCCATCTCTTCCTTTAATGAAAGTTTACCCGGGAATGGGAACATCTGGGATGCAGAGAACATCCACTGTGCACCCTGCATCTCACCATAAGTATATCTATTCCATCCCTCATTCTGATAACCAAACATAAACATCGGGTCAGGAAAACTCGAAACCTGAGGTATTTTATATTTTGAGGTGGAGACCTTTAAGTCGGCTATGATTAGGTCATGGTTATTTTTCAATGCCTCATCAATCAAATCCTGCAGCTTTAAATCCTCTGCAAAGGTAGTAACAGTGAATAGTGAACAGTGAATAGTAAACAGCAAAAGGCAAACACTGAGCACAGTCTTTGCCTTTTTACTGACACCTGAAACCTGACACTTGAAACCTGTTTTGCTAGTGCGCATCCACATTGAATTTTACTGTTGATGTCTTCCCGTCACGGGTGATTTTAATAGCGAGGTTCCACGCCCCTGACATAGAGAGGTTCATCTTTGCCTTATAAACATCTCCCTTTAATTCAGCATCTGTCTTATAGTTCATCGCAGGCATCCCGGGCATCGCAGGCATCGAATACTCAACCTTCACCTTCGCATCCCTCACATGATGTCCTCCGCTTTTTATCTCGATACTTATATTGTTGTCACCTACAACAGGCGGGTTTTTGTCAATCTTGACCTCCACATCATACTCGCCTGCTTTCTTATTTACCTCATAGCCCTTTGCATACGCAACCCCTGCTATAAGCAACAGTATCACACCTATTACAGCCAATCTTTTCATGCTTTCCTCCTTTATTGTGGTTCTAACTTTTTTCACAATAAAGATTACTATTTAATTGTGAAAAAATATGAAGTTCCGATGCATACAAAAAATATTTACCTATAACTACCTTGCATCAATGTTTTTTGCCATCTCTGTAGTAAAACCACAAAAAAACAGCTACAACAGGACAAATCAGACCAAGCAAAAGATATACCCGTAAATCGAAGACGATACCAAACACTGCGAGGGCAACCACCGCCAGAATCGGAATTAAAGGTGTTATTGCTATAAGAATCCCTCTGTTTTTCATATTCTTACTCCTTTTAACAGTGCAGAGTTCGTGACAACTGACAATGAGCTCAATGCCATTGCGGCTGCTGCGATTATGGGGTTAAGAAGTCCCAAGGCTGCAATCGGGATACCCACAGCGTTGTAGATAAACGCCCAGAAAAGGTTCTGTTTTATCTTCCGCATTGTTGCCCTGCTTAGCTTTATGCCCTTGATTACGTCTCTCAGCTCGTCCCTTACCAGTATGATGCCACCTGTCTCTTTTGCCACATCAGAGCCGCTGCCTATTGCTATACCGATATCTGCTTGGGCAAGTGCAGGTGAGTCATTTATCCCGTCTCCCACCATTGCCACAACTTTTCCTTCAGCCTGAAGGTCTTTAATGACTTTAGCCTTTTCACCGGGCAGGACATTTGCAATAATTCTATCAATTCCTACTTTAGAACCAATGGCCTTTGCGGTTTTTTCATTGTCTCCTGTCAGCATTATAACCTGAATGCCTTCACCTTTAAGCCCCTTCACTACATCTTCTGCGTTTTCCTTTAAAGTATCTGCAACTGCAATCAATCCGATAAATTTTTTATCTCTCGCAACAAGCATTACGGTATTGCCTTTTTCTTCAAGCCCGGAGATTACAGTCTCTTTATCCTGTATGCCAATATCAAAATCTTTCATAAGTCTTCTGTTGCCTATCAGGATTTCTTTTCCCTGAGACTTTACTTTAACGCCATGCCCTGGAACAGCCTCAAATGCCTCTGCATCTGGTATAGCAAGCCCGGTCATATTCGCCCTTTTTAAAATTGCCTCGGCCAGAGGATGCTCTGAGCCTTTCTCAGCGATTGCCGCAAGTTGTAATATTTCACTTTCACTGACACTATTCACTGACACTATTTCAGTCACCTCAGGCTCACCTTTCGTGAGAGTACCGGTCTTGTCAAAGACCACTGCATTCAGTTTCTCGGCCCTTTCGAGATATTCAGCCCCCCGTATGAGTATCCCAAGCTCAGCTCCCTTACCAACTCCTACCATCAATGCCGCCGGCGTTGCTATGCCGAGGGCACAGGGACAGGCGATTATTAAAACCGCTACAAACGACAAAAGCGCCATAGTAGTATTTCCAATAAGAATCCATATAATAGCTGATAGGAACGCAACGCCGATTACAGCCGGGACAAAAAAGGATGCAACCTTGTCAGCAAGTCTCTGAACCTGTGATGATGATGCCTGTGCCTCCTCCACCAGTTTAATTATCTGGCTCAATGTTGTATCAGCACCAATTCTTGTTGCCTTGAACTTAAAAGAGCCGACTTTGTTTATCGTACCACCTATCACATCATCGCCTGTCTTTTTTTCAACAGGAACACTTTCACCTGTCAGCATCTTTTCATCTACAGATGAGTGCCCTTCCGTGACAATTCCGTCGGTCGGTATTTTCTCCCCAGGCCTTACAACAACTATCTCATCCACCATGACTGATTCAGCAGGAATTTCGACCTCTACTCCGTCTCTTATGACCTTTGCAGTCTGGGGTTTAAGGTCGAGGAGCTTTCTGATGGCAGCGGAACTCCTCTTCTTGATGATTTCTTCCATGTATTTCCCGAGGAGAACAAAGGCTATGATGATGGCAGATACCTCAAAATAGACATTCTTTTCCTCAACAGGCAACACGCCGGGAAAGAATACAACAAAGGCACTGTAAATATACGCAGTGGATGTTCCGAGTGCGATGAGTAGATCCATGTTCGCAACACGGTTTTTAATCGCATGCCATGCCCCAACAAAAAATCCCTTGCCGCCGAAAATCATAATCGGAGTTGTGATGATAAAAAGCCATACACCCCACGTAAACCATGGGAGCCAAGGGATTGGCACCCATGTGAGAACGGTTGCCCCTGCTGCAAGTCCCAAAAATACGGCTGCCCTGAAGATTGCCAGTGCGAGTACTCCGGTAAGGGCAATGGTGACACGCCTCTTCATTGACTTCAGTTCAGCCTCGGGGGCCTCGAATGTCCTCACGCAGTTTTCACTGCAAAAATAATAAGACCTACCGCCGACCTCTCTCTTTATGGAGCGGTCCTTTGGTATCACCATTCCGCAGATAGGGTCTTTTGCCATTTCTCCTATGGCCTTTGATGTTAAAGCAGCAAGATCTTCCTTTCCTGGCATGGAGACTTTTTTGCCGACATACGCCTCCGGGTTCTTGTCAAAATCCTCCTTGCATGGTTTTGAGCAGAAATAATACGTGGTACCTTTGTACGTGGATGTGGCAACAGCATCTTTGTCCTCTATGGTCATTTTGCAAACCGGGTCTATGACTTTCATCGTTTGTTCTCCACACTTTTTTAGGGCTTATATTAACTAATGTTTATGTGGATCAGTCTTTGGGGGCGCTGTTTTCACCGGTTCTTTGCTTCCGGGTTCCTTTACCGGTTCACCACTCGTTTCAGCAACCGTTCCTGTAATACAGCCATATGCCTTTTTCATCTGATCCATCATCTCAATCTGGGATGCCTCGGTTGCGGTTTTGGGGTCTTTAATGTGCACTTCATGAAGGTCTATTGCTTTCTTAAGCCATTCCTCTGCACATTTAAGTTTCTTCTGAAAATCATCCATTGTCATCATACCCATACGCATGGACATCATTTTCTGCATCTTTTCTTTCATCTGTCCCATGTCCTTCATCATCTTTCTTTTCTCTTCAGCCTTCATGCCTTTCATCATACTCTCCTGCATCTTCATCATGTCCATCATCATCTGCATCATGTCTTTCATCATCATGCCCTGCCCCATCATCTGCTGCATCATGGGCATGCACATTTGCATCATTCCCTCAGGCATCATTTCGCCTTGCTTCATCTCGCCCTTTTGCTCACTCATCATTCCGCCGCCCATCTGTGCATACGCCGAAACGCTGAAAACAAACAATACTGCAAAAACAACCGCTAACCTTTTCATATTCATCCTCCTTAACAAGATTTATGACATTTATCAGACCCGTCTGATTTCCGCCTCGGGCGGGTCGCCGAGGAGACGCCGAGGCGAACAAGACAACCCTTTCTTCTTCGATACCTTTGTTATCTTCATAGCTCACCTCCTTTAGATCATATCCTTTTTCTTCTCTTCGAACTCATCCTTTGTTATCTCACCCCTTGCATACCTTTTCTTAAGTATATCAAACGGGGTATCTTCTTTCTCCATTCTTTTAGCTCCACCAACAATTAATTTTGTGAGATATACAGCGCCTAGTAGAATGAGTATCCAGAAAATAACCATCCAAATCCGGCTCCCATTCCCCAATCGTAATTCCAATGCATAATTCCCCCTTATTCTAATAATTTGTATCCCAGTTTTTCTATGCTGTCCCTTGTAATCCTTGAGAGTTCACTTTCTGTTATTTGCGAGCTGTCATACTCCACGAGGATATGACCCGATTCAACATCAATGGATTCGACGCCTTCCATTTTTCCTATAAACCTTTTTAAGGCCAGGGAGCATTCCTCGCAAAATTCTTTGCCGACATTAAATGAAATCTTTTCCATTAAGCATTGCCTCCAGCCTTTGACATATAAACGCTACCTCCTCACCAGAAGTACAGGAATTCTTGTATCTTTGTGTATCACGCCCATTGTAATACTTCCAAGAACTGCTGCTTTTAAAGCGCTTTTTCCGTGCGAACCCATAACGATGAGATCTGCCTTGGATTTTTCCGCCTCCTTTATAATCTCCTCGACGGGATGCCCTGTTCTTATGAGGGTTTTTGATTGGACATTATTCTTCTTGCACAATTCTTTTATCTCTTTAGTGTAAGCTTCCGCAGCCTTCTTCAGATAGTCTTCGACCGTGTCTATTAAATGAGTGGGTGATGCAATAGCAGAAATTGACCGGCTTACTATAAATCGTTTATCAATCACGCTTAATAACAGTATGTCAGCGCCTGTCTCTTTAGCGAGTTTGACTGCATATTTCGCTGCTTTTTGGGCTATTTTGGAACCGTCTGTCGGCACAAGTATTTTTGAAATCATATAAGTTTCCTTCTTTTTAGAATCATTTAGTATTGTCTTGATTTACTACTCTGATTCTTCTCACATTAACAAACCTTTTCCATTATGCCTTTTCTCCTAATCTCGGTATAAACATAGGTGTTTTCCCGATATAGTTTTTATATTCTTCCCCGAATAATGTAATCATCTCACTTTCTTCCCTCTTTGACAAGCGGTAATAAACAAAAATAAGCACAGGGAACATGAGGGCTGTTATGATAGTCGGCCACTGGATCAGCATTCCGACCATGACGAGGAAGAGTCCTGAATATTGAGGATGTCTTACATAAGCATACGGGCCTTCTGTCACAAGACCTCCTTTTGCACCGTGAATCAGCTTCCACCCCTTCCACATGATCATAAAGCCGATCAGGACTATCCCGTTACTGATAAGGTGTATGACCGTCATCATTGCCGGCCCCCCGCCGAACAATACAAGCCAGAGATGCCCGCTCGCGTGGGAAAAGGGATTTAAGGCAGGATACCGGCTGCCGAGAACGCTGGTGAGAATATAGATCGTCAGCGGGAATCCGTACATCTCCGTGAAGAGCGCGACAAAAAAGGCGAGCGTTGCTCCCATGGAACGCCACTCTCTCTTTCTGAGAGGCGTAAGGAAGCTCAGGATGAAAAATGCAAAAAGTGCAACATTTACTGCTACAAGAGACCAGAAACCGTAGGCATAAGAAATTCCTTCACCGTGCATTCTTAATCTCCTTGCTCGTTTACTGTTTAGGCCTCAAGTTTACAGCAGACATCTTCTTCTATCTGTTTCCCCTGCTGCAATTCTTTATAAACCTGATACGCCTTAAGTGCCCACTGCTCACCGGGACATCCTCCTTCAGTCATTGCGACATTAAGGAATTCCAGCAATTCGTCCAGTGTAACACCAACTTGATAAGCCATTTTAGTATAAGCCTTAACGCAGGGTTCGCATTTTGTTACCACAACAATCGCAAGTGCTGCCATTATCTTATATTTAGCGGGGACAGCGGCATCTTTAAAGGTTTCCTCGCGCATTCTTACAAGCCCACCAGTAACCTTCGGACTGAGTTTTCTAAATTCTGTATAAAAATTTTCTGACATCTGTGAACCTCCTTTCAACATTTCCAGGGATAAAAAATTAGTGTTCCTTTTAGACATTCATTAACAATTGTTCCAGCTACCTTTTCTTTCTCGCCGCCCCAAGCGCAACTATGCCAGCGATATGTCTTAACCCGGTTATTTCCAGACCCTCTGCAGCAAGGGCATTCTCGAATTCTTTGAGGCCGAACTCCCCGCCTCCCGGATATTGGGATATCCTTGCAAAGAGGGAATTACTGGTAATGGCCTTCAGCAGCTCCATGAAGAAAAACTCTCCATCCGGCTTTAAGACCCTAGAAACTTCTTTAATTGTCTTTCTCCAGTTCTCTGTATGGTGAATCACTCCAAAAGAAAAAACTGCATCAAACTTGCTATCGGGCTCATCTATGGCCATGGCATCCTCGACCTTAAACTCCACACTGGCTTTGAGAGCCGGACTAAGACTCCTTTTTGCCCTTTCAATCTGCTCAGGGTCAATGTCTGTGGCTATTACCTTTTCTGCACCGAATTGCTCCGAAATGATACGCGCGCCTATACCCCTTCCGCATCCTATTTCAAGGCACAAGGGATACTCCTTTTTGGTTGCCAGTTTCCTTAAAAGGGGTCCCTCGATGTATATCTGGCTTAGGGCCCTGAGGGAACTGTTAGTCATAAACCTTACCACTGGACTGAGTTTCATCTTTTAAATCATTTCTGAGATTTAAGTTTTATTTCCGCCCCAATTTCCTGTTGATAAAATTGTATATCGGCACGAAAACTATGCCGATATACACACCGTACAGAAAACTTTCCACAAGTCCGAGGATGAATCCTCCGAGAGTCAACCATCTGAAGGCAGGAAGAACCGCCTCAAGGAATCCTTTCATTCCGTGCAGCCTCTCAGGAACGATCAGTCCGTAGAGAACGCACAAAATATATGAAACACTCAGGAAAAGTCCCACCGACCAGCTGACAATTCTTATATTCAGCAGCATCCGTGACCTCCTTTCTTCTCCCTCTTTTCAGGAGCCCCTTCACCATGTCCTTTATGTTCTTCGTCCTTTTCTTCGTCATGACCGCCACGGCCCCCATGACCACCGCATCCTCCGCCATGCATGCCGTGGCCGAAGAGGTGCATAACTATAAAGAAAATGAAAAAAAGGAGAAATACCCAGTTCTCTCTTATCCATTCCATAGCATTCCCTCCCTATCCTTTCCCTTTCAACAAGGTATTGTAGACAGCAGCGAATAAGACGCCTGTAACAAGGCCATAAATGAACATCCAAAATGTGCTTATAAAGACACCTGAGATGGTATGGGTGTATCCGGGATGAAAGGGCGCTATAAGCTCAAAAAATTCTCTTGCCCATCCGGTAAATACGGACAGCACAGTCAAAATAAAACTTGCCCCCCCTGAGAGAATTGCCATAGTTAAAGCGAATGCTTTTAGATTGAGTTTCATACCTTACCTCCTTTCCCCTTGTTTAGAATATACTGTCTCGCTGCCAGGGCAGCTTTAGCCCCTTCACCTGAGGCTATCACGATTCTCTTTCCAAAAGCATTTGTCACATCCCCTGATGCAAATATTCCGGGATACGAAGTTGAACAGTCGTTTTGTATGATGATCTCGCCTTTTTCATTCAACCTGACGAGATGAGAGACAAGGGAAGAGTTCGGCTGGAGGCCAATTGCAATGAAAACGCCTTTAACCGGAAGCTTTACTGTTTTTTCTTCGGCTTTCTTCCTGACAGCAATACCTGACAGTGCGCTCTCGCCGGAAAATTCTACTATCTTAAAGCCCTCATATTTAGTGAGGTTCTCAAATCGGCTGACCCTTTCAATAATCACCGGATCTGCTGTAAGCTTAAAATCAGAGATGAGATAGATTTTCTTTGCAACGGAATGAAGGTTTTCAACAACCTGTAACGCTGAGTTCCCCCCTCCAACTACAGCTACATCCTCTCCCTGAACAAAAGAGATGTCCTGGATATTTCCATAAAATATTCCTCTTCTTTGGAGTCTCTCCTCACCTTCCACATTCAGTTTTCTCCTCGTCATGCCCGTCGCTATTATCAATGACCTGGTGAAATATTTGGTAAGTTTGGAGGTTGTGATATTAAGACCATCTTCAGCAGGTTCAATTTTTTCCACTTCACTCATAAGATGGTCTATATAATGTGAGCGGACAAGTTGCTGCTGAAACTTCTCTATGAGCTCAGGTCCGGTAATAAAGTCAAAGCCCATGTAGTTTTCTATCTTTGCGCTGTCTATTGCCTGACCGCCAAGCTCTTTTGTTATAAGCAATGCCTCCATTTTCAGGGTCGAAGCATATACAGCAGCTGTCAGCCCTGCCGGTCCGCCGCCGATGATGATAAGGTCATAGGATGTGCGGGGAGTCTTGCAGGCTTTTTCTTTCAGAAATTTTTCCTTACACCCTTCAGAGCAGAAATAATAGAGAAGACCGTCACATTCTACAGTGATAGCGCCATATTCTCCGACATCCATGTTACATACAGGGTCTCTTTTCATTTTATTTTTCCACTGTCAACTTCTACAATCTCTTTTATCCTTTTTGCAGGATACCCTTTTCGTGAAGTTCGAAGACCTGCATTGCCTCTCCAAAACAAATCTCTCACATTTCAGTATAATTGTCAACACTAGCAATTCAGAAGACTCTTGTGTCTGACAATAATCAAAACCTTTTCATAAGCTCATCTCTTTTCATCAGAAACTTATATCCTGAAGTCAATCCTTAGTTCGATGGTTATAAAATAGCAGAAGATTGTGAAAGATTTTTTGAAGGAATGAAGGAAAAATTTTATGAGACTTGTGAATATATAAAATGATAGGGGGACAGATTTACTATCCCCCTTTTACGCATATCTTATTTTTCTGTAACTGAAACCAGCTCAACCTCAAAGATGAGAACTGCAAATGGTCCTATAACACCTCCAGCACCGCGTTCGCCATAGGCAAGATTAGAGGGGATAAAAAGCTGCCACTTTGAACCTTCCTTCATTAACTGAAGCACCTCTGTCCATCCTGCAATAACACCAGTCACAGGGAATGTTGCAGCCTCTCCTCTTTTATATGAACTGTCAAACTCAGTCCCGTCAATCAGCGTGCCCCGATAATTAACTGTCACTGTATCATCTGCCTTCGGAGTCTTACCTGTTCCTTCCTTTATCACCTTATACTGCAGACCGCTTTTAGTCGTTTTTATGCCCTCTTTTTTCTTGTTTTCTGAGAGAAATGCCTCGCCTTCTTTCTTGTTTTTTTCAGCAAGCATCTTTATCCTGTCCTGCTGTTTTGACATCAACTCATTGCGAAAAGACGTCATTGTCTCCTGAACCTCTTGATCTGTCATAAGTGGTTTTGCTCCTGAAAGACCGTCCTTTAGACCTTTTGCAAGAACTTCAGGATTGATATCTATCTCCTGCTTTTTTAAGTTTTTACCAGCATCAAGACCTATACTGTAACTTATCTTATCCTTCTGAGTATTCAACATCATCTCCTCAGCATAAACAATGCCTGCTAAAAACATAGCACATACAATTATTGCCACAAGCAATTTCATGAAAACCCCTTTCGTCGTTTTATTTAACTATCCTATATCCTTTAGCTGTCCATTCTGGAAAGCCACCCGGGAAAATCTGGACATTATTATAGCCCGCCATTAGCGCTGCGACCGCAGCCTGTTTTGTCAGCCCTCAGCCAATACCCCTGCAGTAAAAAATAATCGGCAATTTCTTGTTTTTGGGCAGAAAGGTCTCTATAACATTGACCTTTTCTGGCGGGATATTTATAGCTGTTGGTATATGTCCTTCTCTGTATTCCACCTCCTCCCTGGCATCAACAATAACAATCTTGGCCTTACTATCGAGCATCTTTTTAAGTTCATTCGCGGTCAACGCCTTGAAATCCTGCGCAAAGGACTGACCCAAAGATAAGGATAAAATAATCAATACAAATATCCATCTGATCATAATGCTACCCCTTGTTTTTAAGATTCTGAAACTTCATGCCCTTTTATAACTTTAGCTCAGAACAAAGATATTATTCAATCTCTCATTGTCTAAATCTGCTTCCCGTTGCCCTTTCCCCAGGCCAAAGCCTATTGTTTTAGTATATGTCACTCTATATAACAGGGAAAGACCCTGCCTGCGCATTTTCTTAAAACCCAAGGTGAAATGCACCTGACATATTTTGTGAAAGAACCTTCATAAATTGTCAGTTCTTAGCTATGTGAAAACTCTATCTTTAATAAATATTTAATAAATACAATGGGTTCGTATGTCTTATCTCTTTATTTTCTGTGGCATATGTTTTGCTTCTTATCTATATTAATAGTTCTCTGCTCAGAGCAAACCCGCTGAAAAGCGGAGACGCAGAGCAACGGGACTAAAAAGCAGCTATAAGCAGTTAGCTGCCAGCAGTCAGAGATAAGGAGTTTGAAAGAGCTGATGGCTGATAGCTGGTACCCAATAGCTGATCTTCATGTCCGCCGAGCCGCCAGAGGATGTTTCTTCTGGCGGTTTTAGTTTTATAAGGCTAAAGAAGATGTGATGAATATGAAAAAGTTTCTTGACAAAAAAAGCATTTTAGGGTACAAAATAAGCTGTATGATTAAAATACGGATATTTGCTGTTTCGCTCTTCTTCTTGCTTTGTATTTCACCTCTTTATGCCTCTCAACCCCTGCAGGAAACACCGATTGAAGACAATGCTTTCATCCTCGAAGCAGCAACTATAGAGGCAAAGGCAGAAAGCGAAATTTTGCCTGATACTGCCAGACCTGAGGAGACTGCAACTCAAACCAAACCCGAGGTCAAAGTAGAATCCGAGCAAAAGGCAACAGTTTCAGCGCCTGAAATCACGCCGTACAAGTCAAACCCTGTGGCAGTAAAAGCAGTAGAAAACAGTGTTTTCTTGTTTACAGACAGAATAAAAGGAAATTTTTCTCTCTGGCTGAGCCGCTCAGGAAAATACCTCGAACTGATGAAAGATATCCTTAAAAACAAAGATGTCCCTGAGAATGTGGTATTTTTATCTCTTATTGAGAGCGGTTTCAATCCATATGCATATTCTGTAGCACGTGCATCCGGTCCGTGGCAGTTTATCTCATCCACTGCAAAACAATACGGTCTTGTAATAGACTGGTGGAGAGACGAGAGAAGAGACCCTGTAAAATCAACAACTGCTGCTGCTGATTATCTGAAAAATCTCTATGATATGTTTGGTTCATGGAACCTTGCGATGGCTGCGTACAATGCCGGTGAAGGCAAGATATTTAAGGCATTAAAACGTTCGAAGGCTGACGATTACTGGGATTTGCTTGAGACCAAACATATAAGAAAAGAGACTAAAAACTATGTTCCTAATTTCATAGCTGCAAGCATGATTGCGGTAAACCCCGAAGAATTCGGATTCAAAGACATACAATATCATCCGCCACTCGATTATGATGAGATAATATTAACTGGACCAATTGATCTTGAGGTCGCTGCAAGATGCGCAGAGACAACGGTCGAGATAGTACGTGAACTTAACCCCGAGTTGAGAAGATGGTGTACGCCTCCTGATATGCCTGCCTATATGCTTCGTATACCAGCAGGCACAAAAGAGCTTTTCATGGAAAATCTTGAAAGCATACCTGAGGATGAAAGATTTACTGTCGAGACCTACAAGGCAAAGAAGGGCGACACCCTTAAAAAGATTGCAAAAAAGAACGGTATAACAGTAGATGCTATTCTCGCGCTGAATTCTATTGAGAAGATAAAGTCTATGAAAATAGGCACTGTTTTGGCGATGCCTCCGAAAGAAAAATTTACACTGGACAATGACGACAGATATCAAACAAAGAAAGCATCATATAAAACATCTTCCAAAAAATACAGGAAAAGCAGTTACACCTCAAAGAAAACACCGAAAAGCAGCGTGACCAAAACGAGACCTTCCACTAATAAAAATAAAAAGGTAATTCTTACAGCGCAGGCAAGAAAAAAAGAAATTCTTAACGATTAGCTCTTCTTGCCTGAAATCCTTGCCCGTGCCTCTTCTGCAAACGGAGATTGCGGAAAGTTCCTTACCAACTCATCATATTTTTTCATTGCTTCATCTGCCCTGCCCATAATCTCGAGCAGCTTTCCTGATTCTATGAGGGAAAGATCTCTATGTGCGCCTGTCTTGAATTTATCAAGGGTATCAAGGAATTTAAGCGCCTCGTCATTATTGCCTTTTTTCATACTGGCCATTGCCATTTTATAATATGAAAGCGGCACAAACCTCACATCATTAGGAAATCTCTGATTCAGCTTTTTGAGGTTTTCCAACGCATCATCATATCTGCCCAGTTCGTAATAGCAGTTAGCGATATAAAAAAGGGATGCAGGTGTTTTCCTTGCGTCATATGCCTTTTCAAACAACTCTTCCGCCTTCTTATACCGCTCTTCCTTTGTAATTACCTGCTGTTTCTGATAAAGCCCGTAGTATGCCTTGTATGCTTCATACTCGAGTCTGTCAGCTTTATTTTTTGCGTAGTTGCTGTAGATAAAAAGTCCTGCAATCAGCACAACCGCAGCTACAACAGAGGCTGTGCCAGCAACAAAGACTTTTCTGTTATCTGCTGCGTACCCCTTGAATCTCGATATAAAACTTTTTACCTCTACTCTCTCGTCAATCGTTTTTTTAACAATCTTCCTCTTTTTTATTGACTTTGGCATTATTCCCTCCTCAATATCTTTTCTACAATAGACTTTGATGTTTCAAAAACAGCTTCTATAAGATTTTCATCTATCCCTGCCCCTCTAAGTATTCTTTGTGCAGATTCCTTTGTTATAAGGTCATCAGGGCTGTGGGAGTCTGTGTTTATTACTATCGGCACACCAAATTTTATAGCCTCTTTTGCGACATGCCCGTTTGAAAGTGAATGTCCCTTTCTTGCTGTTATCTCAAGGACAATGCCTTTCTCTTTTGCAAAGAGCAGGTCATCTGTCGAGATAATTCCGGGATGGGCAAGTATGTCAGCGCCCCCTTCGATTGCTGCCCTGTTTGTGCCCTCAGCAACAGGTTCTGCTATTGTCTCTCCGTGAACAACCACTATCTTTGCACCGAGCTGTCGCGCCTCTTTGATCAGCGATGGAATAAGGGCTGGAGGAACATGCGTAATCTCAGCGCCCGGTATTGCAGTGATGGGGATAAAGTCCTTAAGCGCCTTTATTGCCTTCGCAATCCGCGGCACAACAATATCAATGTTGGACTGGTCAACATGGTCCGTGATAGCAATTGCCCTATAGCCCATTACAGCTGCCCTTCTTATCAGTTCAGCAGGGATAAGCTCTCCATCACTGAATATGCTATGTGTATGCAGATCTATCATCTCGTGTTTCGCAATGTTTATTCTATCAGAATTCATTTTTATAATTCCACCCTGCCGGTACATTTGTTTTTTGTTCTGATACAATTAGGAAATGGAACATTATCTGCAGAGGCTGTCTGAGATCTACAATGCAATCGACATTGCCTATAAAAAAGCTCAACTGCATTATGCCTTCAGTTGTGAAGGCTGTGCTGATAACTGCTGTGTAACCAGATTTCATCACCACACCGTAGTGGAAGAGCTCTATCTTGCACAAGGGTTGAAAATGCTTGGTGCAGAAAAGATAAAAGACATCAAATCCCGCGCAGAAGATGTGGTACATATCCATAAAACATCAGCGGACGAAACAGCGATGTGCCCTTTAAACGAAAATACCTTATGCTTAATTTATGAGTACCGGTCCATGATATGCAGAGTCCACGGTGTTCCATATAAAGTTTATAAGATGGACTCATCAATCGAATATGGAGCCGGATGCTATAGATTCTTAACTGAAAAGGCAGAGGCCGCCGAAGACTATATTATCAACCGTACCCCGTTTTATCTCGACATTGCAAGACTGGAGAAGGAGGTAAGGGAATATCTTAATATGCCAGGGAAATACAAGAAAACAACAGCAGAGATGGCGCTAAATATTATAAGCTGTAAAGGTTTTGTCAAAGGAGAAAAGTGATGAATCGGGCCCATAGTCAAATGGATTTAATCAGAACATAAATAGCTCCTAATCCGCTATCGCATTGCCTTGCAGTCACAAAGGCTATTATGTGCTTCCTGTAGGAGCATGAAAGCAGTCTGCTTACAGTATTTTTTAATACCGGCCCTTTTGGCGAGCGCAACCCTCTACCGTGGATTATCTTTATGCACCGCAATCCTCTGCTTAAAACATCCTTAATAAACCTCCTCAGCTCAGTCACAGCATCTTCAGCTACAAAACCATGCAGATCCAGAGTGTCCTGAATAGAAAATCTTCCTTCATGAAGCCTCTTAACAATATCACCCCTATACGCAGCCCTGTATTTAGGATTCAGCCATTCTATATATTCCTGTGTGTCTTCTATTTTTATCGGCCTCCTTCCGCAGGCAATATCAGCAAGAATTTTTAATGTTTCCTTATCAGAGTTGTCGCCTTTGCGCAGAGGCTGGAGCTTGCCTTGCGTTACAGGCATGTTTCTGAACTCTTTTATTTCGCGCACTTCCTTCATGGCATCCACGAACAGATCTTCGTCATTTACAGACTTATCTCTTTCATACATAGCAGGCCTGTGTGAGAGCTTAATGCCTTTCTTCTCGATTGTCTGCTTCAGGTTTTCAAAAGGATGGAAGGAAAGGGTTTCTGATGAATTCTTTTTAGCAGCCATAGCACCTTCCCTTCTTTATTGAAACTTGCTTACAGAAACTTTAATTCAGCCCTGTCTCCTATTTTAAAGATATCTTTTCACGTGGTCTTCGCTCCGGGATATAGATACGCGGTATGCTGTCTTTATTCCATTCCTCTGATACATAGAGGCCACAGTAGCAGCTTCCCATGATAATCGTAGGGAATGAGCATTCAGGGTTTAGTCTTTTAACCTCTTCCAATACAGCCTCCCGTTCACTTCCTGTCAGAAGATCAACATCAACAAAATCATATCCAATCTTGCATTCGTCGAGGAACTTTTTTGTGTTTTTGCAGTGGATGCACGTATTGAGCGTAAACATCTTTACATTGTTTTTCATCAGTCTCTCCTCACTTATAGCTATATTATATTCCACCCTTTTTCTGTTTTCAAATCTGAAAATTAACATCATATTTGTTATCATATATATATCAATAGAAAGATACAGGCAGGTAAGTGAAGAAGAATTTTTTAAAAACATTTTTATTGCCCCAGGGGTATATGCTGAGCCTGACACTTATCGGGATATTGCTTCTAAGCGGAGTACTTTATTATCGGGCCGTTAAGATACAGCGGTTTCTGGAGCCGGCACTCGCAATTGTCCAGCCGAGGAATGAATTTACCCAGAAGATCAACCACCTTTTAGCAGAAGAATTCGGAGAAGATAAAAATACAGAAGTTAAATTTTCAGCAGGTTCTATCATTATTGGAGAATCCTTACTTTTTGACAGAAGCGGCAATATGAAGAAATCTGCTTACGCAATTCTGCAAAGATTGGGTCGTATATTTATATCAGTGCTGAATGACCGGAATATGCGATATTACATAGACATCATTCTTGTGAGCACGAAATTCCATGGAACAGGTCTGGATAATCCGGTAAGGTTAAGGGCACAGCGCAAGGCAGAGTCAATACTTTATTCCCTTTATAGGACAGCGCCACAGCTTGAGAAGGAGCATGGAAAATATTTTGCAGCCACAGCAATATCTGCAAGTTCAGAAAAAAAAGATATAAGCAGGATCGAATTCATGATAATTCCGACAGAACTGCTTCATATAGAGGCATTACAGCGATTGGGGAAATATGCTGATTAAACTCTACGCAGTTTCTTCAATATATTCTCCGCCTGTTTTTTCAAAAATCTCTCCCTGTCAGTTTTATCCCTTATCTCTGCTATAGCCTCTCTCCGTACTTGTCTCAGCTTATTAAGGGATTTTGCGAATCCGGGCACATAAAGCCTTTCGAGTTCTTTTCTGATGGTTTTTGCCAAAGAAGGGCTTATACCTGATGTAGAGATTGCAATTGTTAAAGGGCCGCGCCTGACCACTGATGGAACAATGAAGTTGCAGAGCAATGGCATATCAACCACATTAATCAGATGCGCTGATTCTTCGAATACCTTCTCGTTTATTTCATTGTCATCTGTGGCAGCGACAACTAAAAATGCATTCTTCAGGTCGCCCTGTTTATATTTGCGGTCTATGCATTTTATGTCTCCGCTAATAGCTTTTCGGGAGAGGTTTTTTGTACATTCAGGGCTTATAACCGTCACCTCAGCCCCTGCTTTTAGTAATGATAAAACCTTTCTTTCTGCGACCTTGCCGCCGCCGATCACAACACACTTCTTGCCTTCCAGATTCAGAAAAACAGGATAGTAGAAAGGCTTCCTCATTATTTCTTTATAGTAGAGAGAGCTTTCGTTGCCTCAGGGATAAGGTTACTGTTCGGATATTTTTTAAAGAGAAGACTAAAATATTCAAATGCCCTCTCGTTTTCGCCACTTTTTTTATATGATAGGGCAAGATTATATAAAACATCAGCTTCCTTCTTAAAGCCTGGGAATCTCTGAAGCAGTCCTTCGAATCTCTTGATCGCTGCATCATAAGAATCTTTTTTAAAATAAAAAACCCCCACCAGGAATTCATATTCAGCTATTATGTCCTTGCATTTTTCTATTCTTATGTCTACGATGTCTTTATAGGGATTTCTCGGAAACATCTTCTTTAATTTTTCAAATTCTTCGAGCGCCCTTGATGCTGCGCCGTAGCCCCTTTCTGAATCTTCTATCTGATTGAAGTATGCCATTGAGATCTGAAACTGGGCATAATATGAATACTTGTGATCAGGATAGATCTCAAGAAATTTTCTGTGCTCTTCAATCGCGCGCTCAGGCTCTTCCTCTTTTATATATGAGTCTGCAATCCTCAGATGCGCCAAAGGTGCATATTTCTTTGTAAGGTCTCTGCTCTTTATTTCTGTGAGAGCCGTACGCGCCTCTTCATAGGATTTTTTGTCCATGAGTTCATTGGCCCTTGCAAATGTCTGTTCTGCATCGAATGCAGCATTAGGTTTTGCCGTAGATTTCCCTGAACAGGAAAAAACAAATACGAGAGACAAAAACAGAATCGCTGTCACAATTTTTTGCATGCTGTTATTAAAGCCATGCGTTTTATATTTAGTCAAGTTTATTCCCTCTCACTGTTATATTTTTTATTTTTGCCGCAGCGACTCGACAAATGCATTAACCACCATGGGATCAAATTGAGAGCCGGCATCTCGCTTAAGATTTTCGATAGCCTCCTCCCTTGTCATTCTCATCCTGTAAGGGCGCGGAGAGAGCATTGCCTGATAAGCTTCGACAACTGCGAGAATCCTTGCAAGCAAAGGGATATCTTCTCCTTTCAGCCCAAGTGGATACCCCTTGCCGTCAAACCGTTCGTGGTGATAGAGAATCGCAGGCACTATATCTTCTATATGGGGATATTTTTTCAGCACCATCTCGCCAAGGCCCGGATGCCCCTGTATTATGCTCTTTTCTTCTGCTGTAAGCGGTCCCGGCTTGTTCAATATCCGCTCCGGTATGGCGATATTGCCTATATCATGCAGCAGGCTTGCAATTTTCAGTCCTTCAATCTGTTCCTCACTAATTTGTATCTGCCTGCCAAGCATTACAGCATACGCTGCAACTTCAAGGGAGTGCCCTTTTGTATAATAGGATTTTGAATCTATCCCCTTTGCAACTGCCTCGATCCCTTTCAGTGCAGGATCCTTCAAAATATTATCCAGCTCTTCAGGAATCTCTTTTAATACGCCTACAATAGTCTCCTGATAAAAATACACCTTGTTCCTGCCGTGTTCCTTTGCAAAATAGAGCGCCTGATCCGCCTTTTTTAGCAGGTCTTCTTTTGTTAATGCATCGTATGGATAACACGCGATACCGGAACTTATAGTTAAGACGGCTTTTGTCTTATTCTCTGTAGCAAATTGATATTCATTCACTCTGCGCCTTATTCTCTCTGCAACAGCAACCGCTTCCTCGCAGCCTGTTTCCGGCAATATGACTATGAATTCCTCACCGCCGTACCTTGCCGAAAAATCCACATTGCGCATACTACTATTGATAATCATTGCTATTTGCTTCAATGCATTATCACCGCTCTGGTGTCCATACACATCATTGAAAGATTTGAAATGGTCTATATCCAACATAACCACAGACAACACCTTTGCATATCTTGATGCCCTTTCTATCTCCTCAGAGAGCTTTTCCTGAAATGCCCTGTGATTGCCCAGACCTGTAAGCCCATCAGTTACTGCGAGACGGGCAATTTCTTCATGGATGGTCAATGCCTGAAATGCCTGAAATGCGAAGTTGAAAAGCGTATCCTCATCGTCCTGCGTGAAGTAATCCTTCTTATTTACTGCAACCAAAAGTGCAGACATTCTATCTCCTGCAGATGCGAGAGTGATAGCAATAAGATTTTTAATAGCTATATGATCAGACGGTAACGGAGTCTTAAATTCGTTTATCCTGAATGTAGTTAAGCCCCTCATCGCATCTCCAAGAGCGCCCTGAAGCATTGTCTTTGAACACTCCACAGATGTCTCGTTCTCTATGGTACTCTTGAAAAGTTTGAATTCCTTTTTTTCTCCTTCAAATATGAATATTCCGCTGTGCTCTGCCTTTAAAAGACTTCTTGTCATCTCGAGAAGGGTCTGGAGAATGGTTTCGAGTTTGAGTTCTGAAGGTATAAACCCCATCATCTCTGTAAGCATTGTAAGCGTCCTTATTATATTCTGTTCCTTATCAGAAGCTGTACTAAGCATGTTAATCCTTGCCTGAAGGAGTTCTGCCATCCTGTTAAAATTGTTTGAAATGTTTTCAAGTTCATCGCCAGTCTTTACGTATATCTTTTTATTAAAACTTTCTTTATCTATGATTTCAGAACTGAAATTATAAATATCATTCAGCGGCCTGATAAGTTTCTTTGATATATATATGCTCATGATAACCATGCCAAGTGCAATAATGCAGGCGCTTAAACCAAAAGAAAACAAAAGAGAATCAGTTCTCTCTACAATGCTGGAGCTAATAAAATAAACAAATGAAAGTGCTATAAGCAGAAATATGAAGGTTGTAACGCCTATAATTCTGAATTTCTTTTCTATCTTCATCAATCTTTTATTCTGCCCTGCCTTTTTTTCTTTTCTATGCTTATGAGCAGAAGCGATATTGCTGCCGGTGTTAACCCCGGTATCCTGCTTGCCTGCCCGAGGTTTGAAGGCATTATCTTCTGGAGTTTCTCGCAAACTTCTGTTGAGAGTCCATTTATTGATCTGTAGTCAAATCCATCGGGTATCTTTTTCTCTTCAATCCTCTTAAGTTTCTCTGCCATCCCTGTCTGCCTGCTGATGTAACCCTCATATTTTACTTGTATCTCAACCTGCTTTTCTATATCAGATGTCAAAGATATGTGTGATGGAGAAAACATTTTTAGAAAATCATAGCATATCTCAGGCCTTTTTAGAAGCTGCTCAAGGCTGATATCCTCTGAAACCTGTGAGGCGTTAATCCCTGCCAGCGCTTCATTAATCTGGGACGGTTTTAGCCTTGTATTTTTAAGGCGCATAATCTCTTCTGTTATAAGACTTTTCTTTTCTTCAAACTTCCTGAAATCATCACTGTTTATAAGGCCGAGCCTGAATCCTTTGTCCATAAGTCTCAGGTCAGCATTATCATGCCTCAGGAGAAGCCGATATTCTGCTCTTGACGTGAACATTCTGTATGGTTCTGCCGTCCCTTTAGTGACAAGATCGTCGATAAGCACTCCTATATAAGCCTCATGCCTTCCGAGAATCAAAGGTGCCGTGCCCTTAAGTTTTAATCCCGCGTTTATCCCGGCCATTAATCCCTGCGCTGCTGCCTCTTCGTATCCTGATGTGCCGTTAATCTGGCCTGCGAGATAAAGCCCTTCAATTCGTTTTGTTTCGAGGCTGTGTTTCAACTGTGTCGGGAAGACAAAATCATATTCTATCGCATAACCTGGTCTCATTATTTCAGCATGCTCAAGGCCGGTTATTGTGCGTACAAGTTTTACCTGAACATCATACGGGAGACTTGTTGATATGCCGTTTGCATAATACTCTTTTGTCTCAATGCCCTCTGGCTCTAAAAAGACCTGGTGCCTCGGCTTCTCAGAGAACCTGACTGCCTTATCCTCAATCGAAGGACAATATCTTGGACCTATGCCATGAATCTTTCCACTGTATAATGGCGAGCGGTCAAGGTTTCCGAGAATTATCTTATGAGTTTCAGCGTTTGTATATGTTATGTAACATGGAAGCTGTGGATTGGGTATCTTTTCTGTGCTGTGAGAAAATGGTAGCGGAGGATTATCTCCGTATTGCGGCTCTGTCTTCGAAAAATCTATCGTCTTTGCATCGAGCCGTGGAGGCGTACCTGTCTTCAGCCTTCCTATCTCGAAGCCGAGTTCTTTCAGAGATTCCGAGAGTCCGACAGAAGGGAATTCACCAGCCCTCCCGGCAGAAAAGCTCTCCAGCCCAATGTGCATTAATCCTTTGAGAAATGTGCCTGTTGTTACAATGACAGAACAGGCTCCATAGAATATGCCGAGTGCTGTAATAACGCCTTTTACTTTCCCGTCCTCTGCAACAATCTTCTCCACAGATGCCTGTTTTATATCAAGGTTCTTTTGGGTTTCAATAATCTTCCGCATCGTAATCCTATATAAGACCCTGTCTGCCTGCGCCCTCAGCGACCAGACAGCAGGCCCCTTTGATTTATTCAATATCCTGAACTGTATCCCAGCCTTATCTGTTACCCTTGCCATCTCGCCGCCAAGTGCATCTATCTCCCTGACGAGATGGCCTTTTGCAAGCCCTCCGATTGCAGGGTTACATGACATCTGCGCAATCGTATCGAGATTCATCGTAAAAAGACAGGTCGAAAATCCCATGCGTGCAGTTGCAAGCGCAGCCTCACAGCCGGCATGTCCTGCGCCAATAACAATAACTTCATAATCACGGTCTTTAAGCATGTTTAATTATACCTTATCAGGCGGGTAGAAGAACCTGAAGGACAAGGCGATATTTATGTAAGAAAGTTAAGCCTCGTTCAAGGAGGCTAACCTTTTAATATCTTGATTTGTGTTTTAGGAATACGGAAAGTGTCCCCGTCCATCCCTCCGTTCAGTACATCTCCTGATGACCCGAGTTTATCCGTTTCCGTTGTTTGCATAGAAGAGTCTATGAAAACTTTGCTCATATTCGTCACTGATAAATTCAAAAGTGGCAAGGTAAAGTTTTTTGTTTTTTAATATTGGCCCATCGAAGAACTCATATTTTATGGTGTAGAGCTAAATGTTACCTTTTCCAATCGATATGTCCGTTAATATTGTTCCGCTCATATACTTCTAATATTTGGGTGCTGAAATTAAGAAGTTCCTTATTTTTTTCTTTCTTGGCAAGTTCATATAAGCGAATAAACATTTTTTTCCCAGTCTCAGTTTGTTTCAAGTTCTTTTTTTGGAAATTGTGTTGAGAACAGAGTGTTTGCCCATTCTCTATGACAGCTTTGCCGCCGAGGTCTTTTGGTTTGATATGATCGACTTGCAATTCAACGCCATCTTTTAATCCCCTCCCGCAGATGACACATTTGTACCCATCCCTATCCATAATTTCTTTTTTTTGAGCTGGGGTAAAGTCTTCTAACTTTCTATTTTTAACATGGGTCTGCTCATATCTATATATCCCTTTTCCGATTTTTATTAAGATGCCCACCTGAGATAGTTTTCGAATAGCTCTGTCAGGGTCTCGAAATACAGTGCCAGTAAGTTTTTTGTATTCCGCTGTAACCCAATCGACTATTTCAGGATGTGAAATATCACGATTTGGATTCTTTTTGAAATATTCAAGAATTAGTTTATGCTGTTTGACGTCTTTCATTTAAAAAGATATTTGCCTTCGTGCATTTAATATTCTTTCTTTAGATAGATTGCAATAAGCTTTATCTATTTCAATGCCGATGCCCTTTCTTTTAGTTTGTAGACATGCAAGCAAAGTGGAACCGCTGCCAAGAAATGGATCGAGTATCGTATCATCCACAAAACTAAAAAGTTTAATGCATCTTAATGGCAATTCGACAGGAAAGGGTGTGGGATGTCCAATGCGTTTTTTGCTCTCGCCCCTGAAGTTCCATACGCCATTTGTCCATTCCATAAACTCTTTTTTTGTTATATCTGATTCACGACTACCACTTATCTTTTTCCAATCTTTTTTATAAAGAACCAGTATTACTTCGACAGGCGCAATCACATATGGCGCTGAAGCAGAAAGCCACGAACCCCATGCAGTTCTTCTAGAAATATTTTGTTCATTCCAAATAATTGTTGAGTGGTAGTTAAAGCCAACCTGTTTTGCAATTGTTGTTATATCTGCACAAACACTTTGCTGCCCTCCTTTATTCTTATCGAGAGGGATATTCAAACAGAAGCGCCCATCATCTTTTAAGAAAGCGAAACACCTTTCAAGCCATTTCCTAGTAAAAGACAAATAATCGTCATAAGACATGGTATCGTCATGTGAATTGTATTGAATGTCTATATTATAAGGCGGAGAGGTAACTATCAGATCAATGGATTTATCTGATAGTGAGTCTATAGTAAAAATATCATTGTTATAAATCCAAAGCGAGTTTTCATGATGGTATAATTTGCTGGGTTTTATTTTATAGTTGGCAACGGTTTCTTGTAGTTGGAGTCTGTCTTCTTTAAAAGAATACTTTCCATTTTTTCGCTTTTTCAGCCTGTTGGTAGTGGCAGATTTTTTAGTTTTGTTCGTTTTATTTTTTGTGGTTTTCAATTATTAGCACCATCCCTCTTAGTTTTCCCTCGCTATTAGATACTGTTTTCTGCTCGACACTTTGGAGATTAATTCAAATGCAATGCCTGTAATGGTAAATCCCTTTACAGCAAGAAGGTTTCCTATAAGCCACGTCAATAGCGAAAAAGCCTTTACCATTGGCATCACCTCCTTAATAGTCTTTCTTAACTGTTGTCTCCAGTTTGCCGGCACCCAAAATATCGGGCACAAAACAGTATGACATACAATATTTCTTATTTCTCCTTCCTCCCCCCTTTAAACGGCTCTTTCTCTGCCTTCTGGTTAATGGCGGACAAGATTATTTTCCTTGCTTATTATACTTTGGGTCACTTCTTGAGATAATTCTGGATTCTTTTTCCCTCGCTCCTTCAATGCGTTTCATTTGCTCAATTTGAACCTTAGAGCCTGGAACATAATCTTTGGCATTGGATAAATGTTCTGCTATTCTTTCTTGAACTCGGCCTTTTTGAGCTATGCCTGTATAATTATTTTCTCCGCCTTCCGTAAGAATTTTGTAAACGACCGGTTTGTTGTTGGGCAGCTTTCCTATTCCTGTTTTGTTGAAATCTACAGTCTTCTTAGTCATATTCAAACCTCCAAGTTTGGAATTGTTGTTACAGCCACTCCCTGAACCTGAAAATTTTCAGTCAGGATAATCGGCTTATGATTTTTATTATTCGACCTTGGCATTAGAACAACACAATTTTTACTATGTTGAAACTCTTTCACAGTTGCTTCATCATCAATCAGCGCTACAACTATATCGCCGTTTTGTGCCGCTGACTGCTGGCGGACAAGTATTAAATCTCCATTATTGATTCCAGATTTATTCATAGAATCGCCTTTAGCCCTGAGCAAGAAGTATTTAAACCCGGGCTTTGCAAGGGAAACAGATACAGGAATATATCCCTCAATATTTTCCTGAGCCAAAATAGGAACACCACAGGTTACCATACCAACTAAAGGAATATCGACTGTGCGGGCATGAACTGAATCTGCGCCAATAGCTTTAATTAACTGCAAAGCTCCATTTGAACGCTTTCTCAAAATACCTTTCTGGATTAATTCCTCAATAATTAAAGCAGCCGATCTGGGGGATTTATATCCAAGCGCTGTCATCAGCTCACGCACAGATGGGGTTTTGCCCTTATGCATAAGCTGGTTTCGTATATAGCGGACTGCGTCTGCTTGTTTTTGACTGAGTTGTGTCTTCATAATTAATACAAACTGTATCATAGTGTATAAAATAAGTCAAGCGGAAAAATTCTTTCCAAGAAAAGATTAAATCTGGAGAGATTAATATAGAAAAAGAGCGGAAATCTCTGATGCCGCTCAGAAAAATCCTGCTTAACATAAAAAATTTCGTTATAATATCATGGAACCGGAGGTGGGTTATTTCTTCAATAATTATAGACGGATACAATCTGATCGGCATACACCATAAAGACCTCGAAAGCCAAAGGCAGAAACTCATTGAAACTCTTACCTTATATAAAAAGATTAGAGAGCATGATATGACTGTCGTATTTGACGGATGGAAGAGCGGTGGAGGGAAAGAGGAGTTATCTGTAACAGGCGGTGTAAAGGTAATATATTCAAGACTTGGAGAAAAAGCTGACGCGGTTATCAAGAGAATACTTACCTCTGATAAAAACAAAAGACAGTGGCTCGTTGTTACCTCTGACAGGGATATAGCTGACCATGCATGGTCATGCGGCTTCATATCAATATCTTCAGAAGAGTTTTTGAATTCTCTTGAACGACCAGAGAAAATTGTAACAGGTGATTTTGACTTGATAGAAGAAGAGTATGAAATAGAGAAAAAAAGCAGCGCCAAAAAGCTCTCAAAAAGAGAAAAGGCAAAGAGAAGGGCATTAAGCAAACTATAGTTAGATAAAATATGATTTGTATAAGCAGGATATAGCATTTGAGCGGATTTATTTTGCTGATATTCCGACCGCATATAATACAGATAATCAAGAGGCAAAATACCTTGGAGGCCGAAGGCATAGAATGAGCGAAAATGCTATATCCTGCTTATAACCTCGAATGCCTAAATGACAAAACTTTTATTTAATATTAGACCTGCAGATGCTGTAACAATACTTTTTGTCAGCGTCTTATCAGCTATAGCTCTCTTTTTTAATTCTGTTATCCCAAATAGAATTCTATTAGTCTTCATATATCTTTTACTGATCGCAGCACAGTGCATTATCATCCCGGTTAGAGACAAGACCCCTTTTCTGAGAGCCATATACGACCTTATATTGCCTGTAATAAGCGTAATCGTAGTTTTCGACAGCCTCGGATGGATAGTGCACTATATTAATCCTGTTGATATTGACCCATTGCTGATAAAAATTGACTATATGATATTCGGAAATCACCCGACTGTTATGCTTGAGAAAATTTCGCATCCATTACTGACGGACTTATTGCAGATTTCATATTCTACATATTATTTCCTTCCTGTAACACTGGGGATAGCGCTGTTGAGGAATAATCAGAGAAAAGAGTTCGACAGATCTTTATTTCTGATACTCTTCTGTTTTTATCTCTCATATATTGGATATATAATCTGGCCAGCACTCGGACCAAGATTTGCGCTCGACCATCTCCAGACAAAAAAACTTGAAGGATTTTTTATCGCAGAACACATACAAAATTTTTTGAATATGTTCGAGGGTATAAAGCGGGACGCATTCCCGAGCGGACATACAGGCATTGCACTTACAGTCCTATATCTTTCGTATAAATATAAAAAGGGATTGTTCTGGATATTCCTTCCGATTGTTATCCTTCTAATGTTTTCTACTGTTTATTGCAGATACCATTACGTAGTTGATGTCATTGCAGGGGTTGGACTAACAATTATTACATTGGGAATCGGAGAAAGCTATTACAAATGGTGGGGAAAAAGAAACATTTAAAGACAAAATATGTACTTGTAGTATCCTGTTATTGCCGTCATTGTATTTTTTCACCATTCAGCCTTTCTTAGTTGTTTAGGCCAGTGCAGATTATCATTATAATATTATGTCAATATAAACTCTTAATATGCTCATTAAAATTTAAAATCGCCATTTCCTTGACCACCTTGTAATTGTAGAGGTAATATATAAACCACTTTAGGTTTAAGTGAAAAGCAAAGACTCCCTTTATATTAACTAAATGCTATTCACTGAATACTTGCTACTGACTACTAATAATTAATAAGGAGGTTTTTTAGAGATGAGTTTTCCAAGAAAGTTATTTGAATTTCTCAAAGCGGCATCTATAGCTCATGCCAAGTGGGACTATGAAGTCTCCATGAACATTATCAGAAACCGCAAAAAGATGCTGATATTATTGGCGATGCTTGCGCCTATTCTCGTCGTCACTTTCCTGGATGCAGCAGACATTATAGGAAGTAAGCAGACATATGCGCCTGCCCATTATTCTAACCTGATTTTTATGGTTTCAATAGCTGTGGGTCTGGCTGCAGGTCTTATCACAGGCTGTATCGGCGCAGGAGGCGGATTTATTATCACACCGGCGCTTATGGCAGCCGGTGTAAAGGGCATCCTTGCTGTCGGGACTGACGTCTTTCATATATTCGCAAAAGCGATTATGGGTACGACAGTACATAAAAAACTCGGCAATGTGTCCGTAGGGCTTGCTATGGCCTTTCTCACAGGGTCTATCGGCGGCACCTTTATCGGCGGCTATATCAATGTATCTCTTTACAATAAGGACCCATTATTAAGCGAGGCTTTCATCAGTAGCGTTTACGCAATATTGCTCGGTTTCCTCGGATATTATGCTATGGCTGACTTTTTGAAATCAAGGAAGGCATCTAGTGGCGGTGGAGGAGGAGGACACGATTCACACGGTGGACCTTCAGGCATGACAGCGCTTTCTGTAAGCCTGCAGAAGGTAAACATACCGCCGATGATATCATTTGATGAAGACTTTGGCGGCAGAAAGATCTCCTGGCTTTTTCTTGCCATTGGCGGCATGATTGTCGGTATGCTGGCTGCGATCATGGGTGTCGGCGGCGGTTTTGTTACCTTCCCTATGTTTGTCTATGTCTTCGGCGTATCAACTGCAACAACTGTCGGCACCGATATTCTACAAATCATCTTTACCGCCGGGTTTGCAGCCATAGGCCAGTATGCTATTTACGGCTATGTTTTTTATACGCTTGCGATGGGTATGCTACTTGGTTCCCTGATCGGCATTCAGGTCGGGGCGCTCACGACAAAGGTTGTTAAGGGCATACACATCAGGGGTTTTTATGCTATGTCGATCATTGCAGGTTTTATTAACAGGGTTTCAACACTTCCAAAGAAGTTTACAGAACTTGAAGTTATTAACGTTCCGACAGGTATCAGCTCTGCCATAGAGACTGGAGGCAATATAATATTCTGGATTGTTGTCGGTTTCTTCGGTTTCTGGGTCCTAAGCAAGTTTTTCGCTAACATCAAGACATTAAGGGAGGAGGGATAACATGGCAAAGACATCTAAAAAAAGTCTGGGTGTTGGAATAGCGCTTGCCATTTCGTTTTTAGTTGTGCTGGTCATTATCTTTTCACCGATTTTTGGCGAAGGGAAGAACGGTCTGGTGTTTGCAGATGATTTATTTAACAAGCTGTCCAAGGGTTCATCATATTTTATTCCAAAGGTTACAAAGGACAATGAGAAGTTTATTGGAAAAACATTTACACTCAGCATCAAGATGGATAAGCCTGAGGACAAGCCCGGAGACGCTGAAAAGAGGGCTGAACTGGCTTCCAGGGTATTTACCACTGCAGGCGCCAAAGTAGAGATTACCGGCGCTGTATTAAAGATCGAAGGAGACCTCGGGAAAGTCCTTGAATCAGCTTTGCAGGATTCCGATGCAATGTTTAAGAACCAGGGAGAAGCTATTAAGGCCAGATACCAGTACGACGATGCGAAAAAGATGTTCAGACAATGGCATAATACCCTGGTCAAAATTAATAAGGAATTCGCAAAGGATAAGAAGATTGAAGAGGCAAAGATCGTCTCTGATGTAATGAAAAAGGCGGTTGAGACAGCTTACAACTATTATGGTGTTGAGGCCCAGAAGGTTTCTGAAAAGGCATTTCTTATGACAGGACTTCTGGTGTTTTATGTTATCTATACGATGTGGTGGGGCTTTGCAATATTCTATATATTTGATGGCATTGGGCTCACCATGAGTAAGGCCAAAGTAAAGAAAGAGGTATAGGAGAAAAAATGAAAATATTGGTTCCTTTAGACGGTTCAGGAAATTCAATAAAGGCTTTATATAATGCTATTGATTATGTAAAAACAAAAGGGGGAGAGTTATATCTTCTTACGATTACCCAGTTGTTTGAGACTATAGACCTTGAGATCTCAGCAGCACAGAGAGATAGTCTGAAAAAGAGCATGGAGCAGCGCAGTGAAAGTGTAGTTAATAAGGCATGTGATATTGCCTCTGCTGAAGGTATAAAGGCCAGATGCAAGGCAATTATATCATCCATCTCTGTTCCTGACGCTATAATAGATTTTGCAGAAAAAGAAAAGATTGACCTGATAATAATTAGCAGCCGCGGTCTGAGCCCTTCCTCAAGATTCAAGCTGGGGAGTGTTACTGGGAGGGTAGTGAAACACAGTCCGTGTTCTGTTTATGTAGTTAAGTAGCCTGTTTTATATAGAGTTGTAGCTATTTGGTATAAAGGGCAAGAGATTCAGCCTCTTACCCTTTATTTTTGTAACTAATAAGCGGCTAACACAGAAACAACAGGGCACTGAAGTTCATTGTCAATCATATCTT
>JACQXE010000016.1 GCA_016208915.1 Nitrospirota bacterium
CCATATTCCTCCATAATAACTAATCCATACATATCCCCAACTCCAAAATTTCCCCTCAATATTAAAATCTTTCTGCATCGATTTGCAAAGAGTTCTAAGAGATAATGGCTTGAAAAGATGCCTGAGGTTCTCCAGACATCAGCAAACAAATCAGGCTTTGCTTTTTAGAGGATGTCGCCATTTACAATTAAACACATTTTATACCAAACCGCAGCAATTTTTCAGCAGTGTAAATGATATTCTGTCAATTGTTTTAAAGAAATTGCGGATAATTACGATTGCTCATTCTTATCTGAACGACATCTTGAGTGCGTATACTCTACTGTCTCCTCTTTTTTCAATCACGAATCCTGTCTTTTCAAATAGATGCAGCATCTGCTGGTTTTCCATAAGAACCTCAGCAGTAAAACCATGCAGCCCATCCCTCTTCACAAGTCTATAAATAAAGACACCGGATATCCTAACAGTCTGATTATATTACATCACATCATGCTTGACCGGGCAAGAGTGACTACAACTACATCTTTTGCGCCTGCCCTGATAAGTGTCTTTGCGCATTCCCTTACTGTTGCACCGGTTGTCATCACATCATCAAGAAGAACCAGCCTGAGGCTGTCTATTTTGCTGCTGACTTGAAATGCTTTTTTTATATTTTTAATCCGTTCTTTTGCGCTGAGTCCTATCTGCGGAGGTGTATCCTTTACTTTCATGAGCATGTCCATATGAAGCGGGATATTCAATTCCTTTGAAATTACAAGTGACAGAAGAAGCGTCTGATTGAACCCCCTTTCTCTTAGTCCTTTTCTGCTGAGCGGTACAGGGATTATTCCATCATATTTAGGCAGGTTGAGGGTTAATAAAAGATTGCCAAGCGGTCCTGCAAGCCTTTTTAATCCCGAGAATTTCATAAGGTGAATCGCCTCTGCCAGCGCACCTTGATAAATGCCATAATTCAAGACCAGAGAAAACGACGGCTCATCTTTCATGCAGTCTTTGCAGATACTGGAATGCTCTGACGCAAGCGGTGTTGCACATATTCTGCATGAAGGGCCTGAATACCCTGCTATACCTGTCCAGCATGCTGTGCATATAGGCGAGTGCTCATAACTGTCAGAGGGCTTTTTACATACAGGGCAGACTGATGGATATATCAGATTAAATATTTTAGAGGCTAGAAAGTAGCCTCGGCTTTTAACGATGCTCCGCACTTGCCACACCTTGGATTAAGTGGAATCTTGTCTATCGCAACCTTGTTTTTTATATTACAATTGGGACAGGCTATTAATAGTGGTTCTTTCTGTTTAGCGGGGTCTTTTTCTTCTCTGCCTTTCTGTTCAAAATCGGCATGCATATTTTTATTTTCCGGCGCTATGATTGCATTGACAAAATTTATAAAGTTCAAGTCTTTTTCTATCAGTTCTACGCCCATCCCGTTTTTCATGGTTGATATCTGGGTCTTCACTGCTCTTTTCACTCTGCCCTTTACTATAGAAAGTGTATTGTCCGGTAGATAGAATTCAATATGAATTAATGTCCCAGGCGCAAAACACCGACGTGTTCTTATAAAGATTCCTCTTTCGGAGATATTGCTTGCTATGCCTGTGTATGTTTCTGAGTTTATTGTAAACCTGGTTTCAATTCTCTTTGTAAAGCGTTCAAACTTTCTTTTCGACATCAGAACAGCTCTTTAGTCATGATGATTTCATCCCTTTTTTGTCCTGAGGATATAATCTGTATCTCAACTCCAAGCATTTTTTCTATATTTTTAATGTATGACTGTGCTTCTTTGGGAAGGTTCCCGAATTTTTTTACTCCTGAGGTATTTTCTTCCCAACCTGAGAACTCCTCATATACAGGCTCGCATCTTTCCAGTAGATGGAGTTCTTTTGGAAATTCTTTGTATTTCTTACCGTCGCACTTGTATGCAGTGCATATCTTGATTTTTTTGATGCCGTCGAGTATGTCAAGCTTTGTAATCACAAGACCGCTGAATCCATTTATCCTGACAGCGTGTCTGAGAGCTACGATATCAAGCCATCCGCATCTCCGCGGCCTGCCTGTTGTTGCGCCGTATTCTCCGCCTTTTTCCCTTAGTTTTTCTCCGAGCGAATCTTTTATCTCTGTCGGGAAAGGCCCCTCGCCAACCCTTGTGGTGTAAGCTTTAACAATACCAATAACCTTTGTTATCTTTATCGGGCTCACACCAAGCCCTGTGCACGCGCCACCAGCACTCGCACTCGAGGATGTCACATAAGGATATGTGCCGTGATCAACATCAAGGAGCGTACCCTGTGCGCCCTCGAACAACAGGTTTTTCTTTTCATCTATCATCTTATTTAGTATTACATCTGTATCGGCGATGTATTCTGAAAGCCTCTCTGCATACCCCATATATTCCCTGTAAACATCATCCAAGTCAAAACCTTCAGCTTTGTAAAGGGATTTAAGGATCAGATTTACGTGCGTTAGATTAGTTCTCAGTTTTTCTTTAAATATCTCAGGGTAGAGCAGGTCTCCTGTCCTCATGCCTATTCTTGCTATCTTGTCAACATATGCAGGGCCTATTCCCTTGCCGGTTGTGCCGATTTTTTTTGAGCCTTTGAGTTTTTCCTGTTCTCTTTCTATCGCTGAATGATAAGGCATTATGAGATGAGCATTTTTGCTTAGAAAGAGATTGTTCCCTACTTCTATGCCTCTTTTTTTTAGGCCCTCTATCTCTTCAATTAAAGATAAAGGGTCAACAACAACTCCGTTGCCTATTATGCACGGTTTCCCTTTGTGGAGGATGCCTGAGGGTATGATATGGAGTATGAATTTTTCATTGTTTATTACGACAGTATGGCCTGCATTATGGCCTCCCTGATACCTTGCAACACAATCGGCTTTTTCTGTAAGAACATCAACTATCTTGCCTTTGCCCTCATCGCCCCACTGGGCGCCTACTATCACTATGACAGCCATCTTTTACTCCCCACAGTATAATTTACAGATTCAGCAGCTTGACAGAGAGGATATTAGGAAGTTTTTTTATCTCATCGAACTGAGTCGGAGTTACAGGGGAATCAATGCTCATGACCGATATTGCCTTGCCTCCGGCGCTCTCTCTCCCAAAATACATACGTGCTATATTGATGTTGTTCTTTCCAAAGAATGAACCGAGATTGCCGATAACACCCGGCTTATCAAGATTATAGACAAAAAGCATTATTCCCTCTGGCACTATCTCAACTGTAAAATTGTCAACACGCACAATTCTGGGGTCTTTTTTGCTGAATAATGTTCCTGCGATGAATCTTTCGGTATCGCCTGCTTTTATCCTCAATGCAATCATGCCTTGATAATTGCCGGCATCAGAGCTTTTTGTCTCTTTTACTTCTATCCCGCGTTCTTTTGCGATGAACGGTGCGTTAACAAAATTGACTGTCTCTTCTAATATCGGGGTAAGAAACCCTTTTAGCGCTGCGATAGTAACAGGCGCAGTATTAAGATTTGCTGCCTCGCCCTTATATTCTATATTTATTTCCTTAACGCCGCCTTCGAATAACTGGGCGGCAAAACTTCCGATTTTCTCCGCAAGACTAAGATATGGCTGCAACCTTGCTACCTGATCTGCAGGAATCGAAGGAAAATTTACCGCATTTCTTATTGTACCGTGCACAAGGTAGTCTGCTATCTGTTCTGCCACTGCAATTGCTACATTCTCCTGAGCTTCTTCTGTTGATGCGCCAAGATGAGGTGTGCATATCACATTGTCAAGCCCAACAAGTGTGAAATCATCGGGTGGTTCTTTTTCAAAGACATCAAGAGCGACACCAGCTACCTTGCCTGTCTTTAACGCATCATATATATCCTTTTCATTTATTATTCCGCCCCTTGCACAGTTAATAATCCTGACCCCGTCCTTCATCTTCTGGATGGTTGAGGCATTTATAAGATTTTTTGTCTCAGGCGTTAGAGGAGTATGTACAGTAATAAAATCAGCCCTGCTGAAAAGCTCGGGAATCGTAACTTTTTCTATTCCCAATGCCTTTGCCTTTTCCTCGCTCAGGAACGGGTCGTACGCTATCACAACCATTTCGAGCCCCTGAGCCTTTTTGGCAACCTGAGTCCCTATATTACCAAGACCTATAACCCCGAGAGTCTTATTGAAAAGTTCTACACCCATGAATTTTTTCTTTTCCCATTTTCCTGTTTTCATTAAAGAGGTTGCCTGAGGGATCTGCCTCGCAAGCGAAAACATCATGGCAATAGTATGCTCTGCTGTGGTTATCGTATTTCCGCCGGGAGTGTTCATTACAACAATGCCTTTTTTTGATGCAGCTGCTTTATCCACATTATCAAGACCTGAACCAGCCCTGCCTATCACCTTAAGATTTTTTGCAGCCTCTATAATGTCTGCTGTAACTTTTGTTGCGCTCCTGATAACAAGTCCGTGGTATTCACCGATGCATTCCTTAAGTTCATCAGGTTTCATTCCTGTTTTCACATCAACTGACAATCCTGCTTTTTTAAGTATCTCTACGCCTTTGTCTGAGATCTTATCGCTTACAAGAACTTTCATTTTTCCTCCACGACTCTATATAGGCTTAAGCAATAAAGCATAACACAGCAATAAAAACATTGACAAGACTATCAACTATCTGCTGTTGCGCACAGGCCATATATAGTGAGTAGTGCTTGATTTTCCGATATAGCTAATATGTCCGTCTTTCATGTCCACTCCTGCCATGTCGGATATGTTTGCCGGGCTTACAGTTGATGACAAGTAATATTTCTGAATATCACCGAACCCGAAATTGTAAATTCTTATATGCCTTGCAAGTGTTTTCAGTTCATCTGCAGTTGGCAGTCTCCAGTCACTATATCCGGCATACCTATGCTCATTTAACTGCCTGATGAAATCAACAGCATCGTCCCAGTTCATAGGTATTCCAGCGAGATTACCTTTCTTTGTCCATGTAAGGTCTATATTATCTTTAACGATTAGGCCTTCCTGTGGGATAATCTGTTTAGGCGGGAGCGCAGGAACCGGTGCTGAGGTGAACTCTTCTGTTTTTTGAAAAACCTCTTTATCAGGAGCCTTTGTTTTAACAACAGTTTTTGTATCTGATCTGTCTGCTTTCAGCTCGGTTTTCTCTTTTAAAAGAGCAGCTATTTTCTCTTTTATTTCTTCTTGCTTTTTCCTCTCCTCTTCAAGCTGAAGTATAAGATTTTCCCTGTCAATTCTTGCCTCTGACAGGGCATTCTCTGCGTGCTTTGCCTTTTTTTCTGTATCAGCCAGCCTTTCATCAAAGAACCTATGTGTTTTTTCCCCATTTGCGCTCTTGCCAACCGGTTCTGTTTTTGTAATACTGTCAATATTCCTTATCTCTTGGTCTACCTGGGTTACAAAGGGACTTTCAGGGAACTGCTGCCTTACTTCAGAAAAAGTTTTCCTTGCCTCGTCAAATGACTTAAGTTGCATCAATGACTTTCCAAGCCAGAACATCGCTGCATCCTTTGTTGAACTGTCAGGAAATTCCTTAAGAAACCTTCTGAATACCTCAACCGCCTTCTCAGGCTGATATGAAAGATAATACTCATACCCCTCATCAAACAGCTCTATCTCCTGATAGGATGCAGATATGTCTGAAACAGCGGAGAATAGTATGATTAACAGCGCTGCCACAAGCATCTTGAGATTATTTTGAATATTTTCCACCATAGGATTATATTGGAACCTTCCCAGAAGAGGAACTAACAAAAGCGCAGCCGGATATACAGAAGCTTAGCAGAACGAAAGACTTCTTATATATTTCCCGATATTCCTGTCACCTTTGATTATGTATTTAATAATTATCATGTCCCCCTTACTGATACCAAGTCTCTCTATTTTTGAAAAAAGGTATTCATTCTCAAAGAATATCGCGATTATTTTCCCCCTGCCGTCTTTCACAATAATAGTGTTATCCTCTTCATGAATTCTTATCAACCGGCCTTTTACTGTTAAAAGGCCATCTTTTATATCTTGTATATCCTTTTCTTTTGCCGGCTCAGGAGATTTAACTTCAAGCTCTATAGTTTTTTTAACCACGGTTTCTACATGTGTTCTCTCGACTGGAATCTTTCCTTCCCATGCATCACCAAGTTTTTTTAGTTCAGATTCTTTTTTCTCAAGTTCACTTATCTTTGTCTTCATCGTCTCTGTCTTTTTCCTCTCCTCTTCCAACTGCAGCCTGAGCTTTTCAGTATCCTCCGTGGTTTTTATAAGCTCCTGCTCTGAAGCTGTCACCTTATGTTCCACTTCGGCCAGTTTTTCCTCAAGCGCTGCTTTTGCCTTTACCTCCTCGCCAAGATGCTTTAATTCTGCTTCTTTTCCTTCTATCTTTGCCTGCATCGCCTCTTTTCTTTTTTTCTCTTCGTCCAGCAATGCCTTGATTTTTTCACGTTCCTCCACAGCCTTCGATAGATCTTTTTCCCTGATCTGAGCTTTATTTTCTATATCGGTAATCTTTTCCTCTATGATATTTTTTGCCTTTTCAGCGTCCTTGATCTCAGATTGGGTCTTGCTTACATCATCCATTATGGCAATAGTCTGTAATTCCCTGTCTATTTGGGGTGAGAACGGGCTTTGAGAGAACTGCTGCCTTACTTCAGAAAAGGTTTTCCTTGCCTCGTCAAATGACTTAATTTGCATCAATGACTTTCCAAGCCAGAACATCGCTGCATCCTTTGTTGAACTGTCAGGAAATTCCTTAAGGAACTTTCTGAATACCTCAACCGCCTTCTCAGGCTGATATGAAAGATAATACTCATACCCCTCATCAAACAGCTCTATCTCCTGATAGGATGCAGATATGTCTGCTGTTACAAGAAACACAAAAAATAAAAGGAAAGCGCCAATAGCCTTCAATTTATTGTTACTGATGTTTTTTCCCATAAGCTCCTCATCCATTCATTGAATAGTTTTTCTTTTTGTGGTTCATAGAGATACTTGTGTATCTCATCCCTCACGCTTTCTAACGGCTTGTAACTTTCGTCAGTCCTATTTATTAATTTCAAAATATATACTCCGTCCTTAATCCACACAGGCTCGCTCATCTCGCCCTTTTTCATCGAAAAGACTTTTTTATCCAGCGGTGGAATCAAGGATCCCCGCGTGAACTCGCCTAATCTGCCTTCTGGCCCGAGAAAGTTTTTATCAGAATATTTGTCCATAAGGTTTTCAAAGCTTTCGCCATTCTTAAGCTGTGCAGATATTTTCATTGCTGTACGCTTCAATTCTGTAATCTCGGTTATAGATGCGTCTTCATTGAGCTTTAGAAATATAGCTTTTACCTCTGATTTTTCCGGGTTGAGCAGAAAATCCATTTTGTGTGCGGTGTAATAATCAGCTATTTCTCTATCTGTTATGGCAACCTTTGAATCCACATTTGCTGTTATAAGCTTTACAGACATTATCTTATCTTTAAGGAGTTTTCTGTAGCTCTGCACATTCATCCCCTCTTTTGCAAGCACTATTTCCAGATCCTTCTGTGAAAGGGCATTCAGCTCTTTGAATGATTCGATCTCCTCGTCTATTCCCGCCTCTGTTACCTCTATGTTGTTTCGGAAGGCTTCAAGCAGAATAATTTTTGCATCCACGAGCCTTTTTAATAGATCTTCATCAACTATATCTGTATTTTCTGTTATGCCTGCCCCTTTTGCAAAACGCTGATACTCTGAAAAAGTAATCAGTTCACTGTCAACTGTTGCAAGAATCTTTTGTCCGGTGATCCCGAAAGATTGACACGGGACAATTAATAAGATTGCAATTAAAATGGTTGTGCCAGCTATAAACCGGCCTGTCTGCCTTTTAACTGACATCACAATCAGATCTTCCCTACACCTCTTTTGTGCAGTTAAAACCACCTGTTAAATAAAAAACCTAAACTATTCCTTTTAGATTTTATCAAAACTGCCCCAAAAAGTCACTAAAATATAGATTATATGGAAAAAACAGGTTAGGGTAAAATAAGCGATAGCCAATGCAGAGGTGAAGAAGCTATCCTCAGGAGCAAAGCTAAAAAAAAGGTAGCCAAGAAAAAGACTGCAAAGAAAAAAATATCTGCAAAAAAGAAAACTCAAAAGAAATTATAAAATATCATACAAAAGACGGCAGCAAGCGTTAGCTCATTAATATCTCGAGAAGTCGGTCGAGTTCCTCAAGAGAATAATACTCTATCTCTATTCTTCCACCCTTTTTGCCTTTGTGATGGATTTTTACCTTTGTGCCGAGGCTTTTTATTAATTTATCCTCGAGTGCCGCTATCTGTGCATCTCTATGTGGTGGGGTTATTTTTGATTTTTTGACTCCTGGAAAGTTTATATTTTTCCCCAGCGCTTCTGTCTCTCTTACGCTAAGCCCTTTTTTTATGACTGCCCTTGCTGCCTCTATCTGGTTAATCCTTCCTTCAATAGAGAGTATTGCCCTTGCATGTCCCATGCTTAATTCTCCGTCAGAAACCAGTGTCTTAATCTCTTCAGGGAGTTTTAATAATCTGAGGTAATTTGCTACAGTAGCCCTGTCTTTGCCAACCTTTTCTGAAAGTTCTTCCTGTGTGAGGTCGAAGTCTTTCATCAGTCTGTTGAATGCTTCTGCTGTCTCTATCGCATTCAAATCCTCACGCTGGATATTTTCAATAAGCGCTATCTCGAGTGCATCTTCAGAGGCAACCTCTTTTATGATTGCAGGTATTTTTTTCAGCCCTGCAATCTGTGAAGCGCGCCATCTGCGTTCACCTGCAATGAGCTTGAACGAGCCGTCACCAACCCTTGAAACAAGGATGGGTTGTAAAACCCCCCTCGCTTTTATTGATGATGAAAGCTCGTTTAGAGAGTTGTCTCTGAATATCTTCCTCGGCTGCTCTCCTCCCGGGAAGATACGGTTAATATCCAGTTGCAGCACTTCCTCTCCCCGTTCAGGGAGCAGGGCCTCAAGTCCTTTTCCTAATGCTGTTTTCATTCAATATCTCCTTTGCCAGAGATAGATAGCTCTGCGCGCCTTTTGACCTTGCATCATAAAGCAGGACCGGTTTACCATGACTCGGTGCCTCACCGAGCGTTACATTTCTCGGTATTACAGTATTATATACTTTGCTGTTCAGATGTTTTCTGACCTCCTGCTCGACCTGGCGCGACAGGGTGTTTCTGGCATCAAACATTGTGAGAAGTACTCCTTCGATATCAAGAGCAGGATTGAAAGAGTTTTTTACCAGCCTGATAGTATTTGTGAGAAGGCCGAGACCTTCAAGCGCATAGTATTCACACTGAACAGGTACAAGCACAGAGTCTGCAGCCACAAGCGCATTCAGTGTCAAAAGTCCGAGCGACGGCGGGCAATCAAGAAGTATATATCTATAATGGTCTCGTATTGGTTTTATTGCGTTTGACAGTATGTATTCCCTTCCTTCCTTACCTGCAAGTTCAAGTTCAATGCCGAGAAGGTGCACTGTTGAGGGTATTATATCAAGATGGTCCACGAGAGTCTTTTTTATGGCATCCTCTATATTGCATCTCTGGGCATAGACGTCATAGATGGTCTTGCCAATGTCATCTTTTGATATGCCAAGTCCGCTTGTAGAGTTTCCCTGCGGGTCTGTATCTATTATGAGGATATTCTTTTCAGCAAGCGCAAGAGATGCAGCAAGATTAATGGCAGTTGTAGTCTTACCGACTCCACCTTTCTGATTAGTTATGGCGATTACCTTACTCATACAGGAAGTGCTGTATTATACCAGTTCCCTTATTATTTTTTAAAAAGGTGAATCTTTTCATTTAAATTTCTATGCAAATTTTATATAATTATCTACAACAATGACAGCTATAGTGCTTATCCCTGCCCGTTATGATTCAACCCGATTTCCGGGAAAACCCCTTGCACCCCTTTTGGGGAAACCCCTGATACAACATGTATACGAGAATTCAAAGAAGTCCAGACTTGCCAAAGATGTCATTGTTGCCACAGACAGCAAACCCATACTCGATGCCGTAGCTGCATTCGGAGGAAAGGCGGTAATGACCTCCAGTTCCCATGCCTCTGGTACTGACCGTATAGCAGAGGCGGCGGCATCAATGGATTATGATATAATTGTCAATGTTCAGGGCGATGAACCTCTCATAAAACCGGAGATGATAGATGACGTTATAGGCCTGCTTGATGACAGAACGGCCTCGATGGGGACACTCATAAAAAGAATAGAAAGCCCTGAAGATATCTTTGACCCAAATGTTGTTAAAGTTGTTTTTAATAAGGATGGATTTGCAATGTATTTTTCGAGAGCACCGATACCGTTTAACAGAGACGCATGGAGCGTTCAGCGTTCAGCGTTCAGCATTCAGCTTGAAACTCGAAACCTGCCTACCGGACAGGCAGGCTCGAAACTCGAAACTCGAAACTGGTATAAACATATCGGCATTTACAGTTACAGAAAAGATGTGCTGCTGAGTTTGGCAAGGATGAACCCTGTTCAACTGGAACAGATTGAAAAACTTGAACAGCTTAGGGCGCTGTTTAATGGACTAAAGATAAAGGTAAAAGAAACATCTTTCGAAACCATAGGGGTTGATACCCCGCATGACTTAGAAAGGGTGAAACAATGGCTAAGTTTATATTCATAACAGGTGGAGTTGTATCATCTCTCGGAAAAGGCATTGCAGCAGCTGCTATTGGCGCGCTTCTTGAGGCAAGAGGGCTTAAGGTCACGATACAGAAACTTGACCCTTATATAAATGTCGATCCCGGCACATTGAGCCCTTTCCAGCATGGTGAGGTCTTTGTAACAGACGACGGCGCTGAAACAGACCTGGACCTTGGGCACTATGAAAGGTTTACTCATATGAGGACATCACAGGGAAACAACTATACGACAGGAAAAATATATCACAACGTCATCACCAAAGAGAGGCGCGGTGATTACCTCGGAGAGACAGTTCAGGTAGTGCCTCACATCACAGATGAGATAAAACGCGCAATAAAGTCGGTAAGCAATGACTACGATGTGGTCATAGTAGAGATTGGCGGTACGATTGGCGATATAGAAAGCCTGCCATTTCTTGAGGCAATAAGACAGATGAGATACGATGTCGGCAGGGAAAATGTTATCTATATCCATCTCACCCTTGTACCGTACATAAAGACATCAGGGGAGCTAAAGACAAAACCGACCCAGCACAGCGTAAGAGAGCTGAGGGCAATAGGTATACAGCCTGATGTGCTCCTCTGCAGGACAGACAGGCCACTTATGCCTGATGCAAAGAAAAAAATAGCGATACACTGTAACCTTGAAGGCGATTCTGTAATTACGGCTATGGATGTGGAGACCATCTATGAGGTGCCTCTGGCTCTGCACGCAGAGGGGCTTGACCAGCAGATAATAAATAAATTCAAACTCTCTTGCAAAGAAACTGACCTGGTTCAGTGGAAAGACATTGCGAAAAAGATAAAAGAGCCCAAGAATGATGTAAACATAGCAATTGTCGGCAAATATGTAGGGCTCAAGGATTCATATAAGAGTCTGATAGAGGCGCTTTCACACGGCGGCATTGCTAATGATACAAAGGTAAATCTCCAGTGGATAGACTCTGAGGATATAGAGGTTCATGGCGCTGAGAAATATCTGTCAGAGGCAGACGGCGTTCTTGTTCCAGGAGGGTTTGGTTACAGAGGAATCGAAGGAAAGATAGAGGCTGTGAAATACGCACGAGAGAAAAAGATACCTTATTTCGGAATATGCCTGGGCATGCAGTGTGCTGTTATAGAGTATGCCAGAAATGTATGCGGGCTTCAGGCAAACAGCACGGAGTTTGATCTGAATACAAAAGACCCTGTTATTTATCTCATGGAAAGGTGGTTTGACTTCAGAAAGAGCCGCGTAGAAGAACGGACAGAGGTATCAGAGAAAGGCGGGACCATGAGGCTTGGAGCATACCCATGCGTGCTTGAGAAAGAGACACATGCATATAGGGCTTATAACATCAAAGACATATCTGAGAGGCACAGGCACAGATATGAGTTCAACAATGCTTACAAAGGCATATTTACAAGACACGGCATGAAGATAAGCGGCACAAGCCCTGACGGTGAACTTGTAGAGATTATCGAGATAGAAGACCATCCATGGTTTTTAGGATGCCAGTTCCATCCTGAATTTAAATCAAGACCTACTGATCCGCACCCATTATTCAGAGAATTTATAGCAGCTTCCTTGAGGGAAAAGCGCTCTCTGTTCCCTTACAGCGAGGCTGCTTCAGCGACCAGCCGGGATGAAAAAGAGAGGCTTTCTTGACCAAAAAGATCATAACCCGGGAAATCGCAATAGCAGGTGTTAAAACAGGGAAAGACAATCCTCCTTTAATAATAGCCGGGCCGTGTGTAATCGAAAGTGAGGATGTTGTCTTCTACACTGCTCAAAAGCTGAAAGAGATGTGCAGCGCTCTTAGGCTGCCGTTTATTTTTAAGAGTTCCTATGATAAGGCAAACAGGACATCAATAAAATCCTTCAGAGGTCCGGGAATAGATAAAGGATTAAGAACATTGGCAGATATAAAAAGCAGATTGAATATCCCTGTAATCTCTGATGTGCATTCTGCAGATGAGATAAAACCTGCATCCGAAGTGCTGGATGCAATGCAGATACCGGCTTTTTTATGCAGGCAGACGGATTTAATAGTAAAGGCGGCAAAAACAGGGAAACCAGTGAATATTAAAAAGGGTCAGTTTCTTGCTCCGTGGGATATAAAAAATATAATAGAAAAATTTATATCAACAGGGAACCAGAACTTGCTCATCACAGAGAGAGGAACGTCGTTTGGATATAACAACCTCATTGTAGATTTCAGAGGATTTCCAATAATGCGTTCTTTTGGTTATCCTGTTATCTTTGATGTAACACATAGCCTCCAGCTTCCTGGTGGGCAGGGAAGTTTCTCAGGAGGACAAAGGGAATTTGCAGAGCCATTGGCAAGGGCTGCAGTTGCAGTAGGTGTTGACGGCCTTTTTATGGAAGTCCATCCGGAGCCGGAAAAGGCATTATGTGACGGGCCGAACATGATAAGATTAAGTGAAGTTCAATCGCTGTTAAGTATGATTAAAGATATTTATGATCTGATATCTGCAGAAAGGAGCAGTTAAATGCGGTCTAAATTCCTGCTATGCATCATGACAGTTCTTGCTATTTCGGTCTGCTCTGTTGTTACAGGTGAAGAAAATACTATCCAGAAAGAAGAACAGTCTTTTACTAACAAAGACCTTGAGAAATATAGAGAACCATCTGATAATAGGATGTTGGCCCCGCGAGACAGAATAGAAGCTAAGAAAGGAAAGGCTGAAAAGATAAAGGAACAACAGGAAAAGGAGTACTGGTGCAAAAAAGCAACACAGTATAGGAATAAAACAGAAAAGATTAAAGAGGAGCTTACAGAGACAGAGAAGGCGCTCTCTGCTGAAGGTGTTATAAGCTCTTCATATTCGAAAAAGAAAGAGATTGAGAAGAAACGCGGAAAATTACAAAAGCAGTTGAAGTATGCGGAGCAGGACCTGAGCAATCTCGAAGCCGAGGCGCATAGAAGCAGTGTTCCGCCTGGATGGCTGAGATGCCAGTTTGAATAAGAGGAGCATATCTCTTTTGTCATTCCCGCTTGTCGGGAATCCTTCTGGTTTGTTCGACCATCTCAGCAACTCGCCAAGGCGAGAATCATCAAGAAAGATGCCGGACAAGCCGGCATGACAGCTTTTGTTGGAAACACTGACATATAAAAAGGAATTTTTATGGAAAACATTCTTGACATAGCAAAAAAAGTTCTGAAGATAGAAGCTGATGCAGTACTAAACCTTATTGAAAACCTAAACAGCAGCTTCGAGAAGGCTATTGATATTATCTATCACAGCAAAGGCAGGGTTGTTGTGACAGGAATGGGCAAATCAGGGCTCATAGGCAAAAAGATCGCAGCGACACTTGCCTCAACAGGCACTCCTGCTTTTTTTATGCATCCTGCTGAGGCAAGCCACGGGGACTTAGGGATGGTTACAGCTGATGATGTAATTATTGCTATTTCAAACAGCGGCGAGACAGAGGAGATTGCAAGGCTTATTCCTTTTTTGAAAAGGTTTAATGTAAGTCTTATCACCATGACAGGAAATTCTAATTCTACATTAGCAAAAGCAGCAGATGTGCATCTTGATATCTCAGTCAAAAAAGAGGCCTGTTCTCTCGGGATAGTGCCTACGGCATCAACAACCGCTGCACTCGCAATGGGCGATGCAGTTGCAGTTGCACTTTTAACAAAAAGAGGATTAAAAGAAGAGGATTTCGCTTTTTTCCATCCCGGTGGAAGCCTTGGAAAAAAACTATTCATAAAGGTAAAAGACCTCATGCATGCTGGCGATGCATTGCCTGTTATCTTTCCTGACATACCCATGACCAAAGCGCTCATGGAGATATCTTCTAAAAGGCTCGGAGTAACTATTGTCGCAGGTTCGGACAGCAAGATTCTTGGAATAATCACAGATGGCGACCTGAGGCGCGGGATAGAGAAATGGGGCAAAGCCCTTTTTGATATGAAGGCAGGCGAAGTAATGACAAAAAATCCTAAGACAATATCGGAAGATGATCTTGCCGTAAAAGCTTTGTCAATAATGGAGAGCAAATCCATAACATCCCTTGTAGTGCCGGATAACGATGGAAGGGCAAAGGGGATAATTCACCTGCATGACATATTGAGGAAGGGGATAGTGTGAGGGATCTCTGCTTGCACACGGTTATAAATCCTGCAATAAGAAATTTGGTTATTGCAGGATTCTGGCTTATCATGCAATAATAATCTTGTTTATTGCAGCATCGAGCAATAGAGAGGTAAGGCATTGAACCCAAAGGATTTTGAATCTTCATCCTCAGGCCGTTGTATAAAGACATTAAATGGATATTGGGCATTTGTGCCAAATCCATTGCCCCCAGTTATAAGTTATGATAAAAAACTCATCAGCCTTCTTTCAGAAGCAGACAGGCTGTTAGGAGAACTATCAGGGACAGGAAGACTGCTGCCTAACCCCTATCTTTTAATTGCCCCCTATATTCGCCGTGAGGCGGTCTCAAGTTCAAGGATTGAAGGGACACAGGCATCACTTAGCGATCTGTTTTTCTATGAAGCATCGGAGGAATCTAAAGTGCCAGATGTGATTGAAGTGAGAAATTACGTTCAGGCAATGGAATATGGGATTAAACGTCTTAAGGATTTGCCGATCTCTACAAGGTTGATTAATGAAATTCACAAGGTTTTGATGAAAGGAGTTAGAGGCGACCACGCAACTCCTGGAGAGATTCGTCGCAGTCAAAACTGGATAGGATCTCCGGGGTGCACGCTTAATGAAGCTACTTATGTTCCGCCGCCTGTAGAAGAGATGAAAGAGACATTGAGCACATGGGAAAAGTACCTTCACTCCAATCCTGAAGAGCCTCCTTTAATTCAATGCGCTCTTTTGCATTATCAATTTGAAGCCATTCACCCGTTTCTTGACGGCAATGGCCGTATCGGAAGGCTTATAATCACCTTTTTCCTCTATGAGAAGGAATATTTAACACAGCCCTTGCTTTATCTGTCAGCATTTTTTGACAAGTACAGAGATGAATATTATGATAGACTGCTTGCAGTGAGTCATAAAGGTGACTGGCGGGGATGGCTAGAATTTTTCTTGCGAGGTGTAATTAATCAATCCAAAGATGCTATCACAGATGCAAAGAAGATACTTACACTCCATGCAGAGTACCAAACTCTTCTTGAAGAAACAAGAAAGGTGCCTGAATCGGCACATCGGTTAATTGATGAGATCTTTGTAAATCCTGTTATTTCTATATCAGGGGTAAGCAAAAAGTGGAAGATTTCTTTTAATTCAGTAAAGACAGGCGTATTAAGACTCGTCAGTATAGGCATTCTTCATGAACTGTCAGGGAAAAAACGCAATAAACTTTTTATTGCTCCTAAATTGTTGAAATTGTTGACTGCAGGAGATACAGGGAGGTAATTAAATTCTAAAAAGGTATAAACCTAACTGATGCCGGGTAAAAGCAAAAAAATCCAATCTCAGAAGGATTTACTGAACATTCAGGAGGAATCTCAGAAGCAAACCCTTCCTGAGCAGAAAAAGGTCTTTTCTGTTTCAGATAAGATTCGCAAGCGTGTGCATAATCTGCCGGACCCAGCAAGGCCGCCTTTGGGATATGATGAACACAAAGCGTTTGACAGGGTGTTTCCGTATATCCGCCTTCCACGACTTCATCCGCCGAATCACGGCGATACTGTAATCTTTAACGCTCCTGAACTTCCGGCGAATCAGCTTATTCTTGGTGATAATCTGGAGGTTTTAAGGACGCTCCCTACTGAATCAGTTGACTTGATTTATAATGATCCGCCGTTTTTCTCTGGAAGAAACTACAACGTCATATGGGGTGATTCAAATGAGGTGCGCTCTTTTCATGACATCTGGGAAGGCGGTATTGATTCATATCTTATTTGGCTGAATGCCCGTCTATGGGAAATGCGCCGCGTCCTCAAGAAGACAGGCTCAATTTATATCCACTGTGACTGGCACGCAAGCCATTATATCAAATGCGAGATGGATAAAATTTTTGGGTATGAGAATTTTGGAAATGAAATCGTTTGGTGCTATACAGCACCTTCAAATGTGAGAGATTATTTTCCAAAAAAGCATGACATTATTTTTAGATATACAAAGACAGCGGAATGGATTTTCAACTACGAAGAAATCTCAATGCCATATTCAGAAGAAACTGTAGCTCGAACGCATAGAGGTGCTGGAAACGAGGGTTTATATTTAGACAGAAATCCGGAAACAAAACACAAAAATAGACTGAAACCTGCGGGTAAGATACCTGAAGATTGGTGGACAATTCCCAGGCTACAAGGCAATGCAGTGGAACGGATTGGCTATCCCACACAAAAACCAGAACTCTTGTTAGAGCGAATCATCAAAGCCTCTTCCGATGAAGGTGATGTAGTTGCTGATTTCTTTGGAGGCGGGGGAACAACCTTTGCCGTTGCCATGAAAAATAAGCGCAGGTTTATCGGCTGTGATTCTTCGCGCGTGGCGATTTCGGTAACGTTGGACAGGCTGGTAAAAATCGGTGAGGAGATGAGCGGAGTTGAAAGCAATCTGTCTTCCAAAGAGAGCCATTTCCAGCCAAAATTACAGGCAGACGGGACAGTTGAGAAAGTCCCTAATATTGAAGTCTCATATCTCGGAGTCTATCCGGTTGATAAATTCAGCCATATTACCCAGAATTCTTTCATTGATTTTGTTCTTACCTGCTATGGAGCAAGTCATAATACTGCCGAAGGCGTTGCTCATGGTTTTCGCCCACCCGGACAGCAGGAGCCGATATTGGTTGGCCCTGCAAATCCAAATGATTCCTTGGATGCAGAGACGGTGAAAGCATTCTTTGATGAGATAAAATCCCGCCTTGAGCCGGATAAACTTGTCCGTGCAAAGATTATCGGCTGGAGATTTAATCGTCAGGTAGTGGAATATATCAAGGTCTTGAAAAAATATATTGAGGATAATCAGTTGCCGATCGAGATTGACTTGATTCCCCTTGATTCAAAGGAATTCAGAAGAAGAATCCTTCAGCGTTATCAGGATGTTGACGAGGCCGAGTTTTACTTGCGATTTTCAAAACCGCCGGTAATCGGCGATATTCGCATTAAGAAATTCAGCGCTCTTGAATATGAGTTTGAAGCAATGGATGCCTTCTCATCCAATGAAGACGGCTATCTCGTCAACTGCCAATGGGACTTTGATTATCACGAAGGACATTTGACAGCAGACAAGGAATATATTCTTTCCCGCGAGAAGATAAAGCCAAAAGGCAGGGATGAGAGATTTGAGGCAATCTTAACAGCCAAACACAAATTTGAAAAAGAAGGTGAATACACCATCGCCTGTAAAGTGCAGGACAATCTGGCAGGGGAGACGGTGCTGGCGAAGAGGGTGAAGGTGGAGGACTAAATGTTTAATCCAACTGCAGAACAACAAAAAATAATTGACCATTTTAATGGGCATGCAATTGTAGTGGCTGGACCGGGGTCTGGCAAAACAGTGACGCTGATTGCTCATGTCAACAAATTGATCAATGATAGAAACATCTCACCAGACGATATATGGATCATGGCTTTTAACAGAGATATTTCTTCAAAACTTAGAGAAAAGATTCAAAATGAGATAGGGAGTAAAATACCTCAAATCACAACAATTCATACATTTATTCTTAAACAGACCCTCAAGCACGGGACACAGATACTTGGCGGATTTGAAATTGCTGATGGATTAGGTGAATGTGGAAAGGAAAATTTATTATGGAAGTCAATAATTAAAAGATTGAAAGAGAAACACGGAATAGAAAAAACGCTGGATAATAAACGCTTGGACATTCGACATGTAAAAGGATTTTTATGGAACGAACTCAGGGACTATTGGCTGACATCCAAAAAACCTAACAACAATCTGTTTGATAAGTTTAACTTCGAGATAGAACGTCTTAAAGCAATATATAAAATTATTTTCCTTGATGAATTAGCGATAAAATTTCTTGATGCACTTAAAGCAAATCCTTCTTTCAGGCAGGATGTCCATAAGCCAAGAATTGTGATTGATGAATTTCAGGATTTAAACCCTGCAGAGCATGGAATTTTACAGCAGTTTCATGAGGAAGGAACGACTTTTATTGTTTTTGGAGACGATGATCAGGCAGTAAACGATTTTCGACGTGCACATGCAGACTATATTCAGGATTTCACAAAAATATATAAGCCAGAGCAATATCCTTTACTGAGAAACAGAAGATGTCCGAAAGAAATTTTAGAATTAGCAGATGAATTTGTTAAAGGGCTTCCACGTTTAAAAAAGCTGGCTGGTTACGCCTCTCATAAAGGTAAAGTGGATATACTTGATTTTGATACTGATGAGGTTGAACAATTAGAAATTGCCAACATTGTAAAAAAATATCTTTCATTATTCCAACAATACCAAGACAATCCTCAAATCTTAATCCTATGCGGAACAACTGGAAAAGTTAAGGGACAATCTCGAATTGCTGAAGTTATTGAAATCTTGAAAAATGCAGAGGTCAATGAAGTAACAGGTGATAAGAAAGAAGACCCACTGGATAATGAGTGGGGACTTGCTTTTAAATCCTTAACAGCTATTTTGGTTAAGGGGTTGACCCCGATGAATATTGCTGCTTTTTTATCGGTTGCTGATTTTTCCTTACTGAAAACAGTAAATGAACACATTGAAGAAGCAGAACGGCAAGGGAACCGAATAGATTTCTTAAAAACACTCTCTGACCTTGGAAAAAATAATTCAAGTGTTGAAAAGTTGCTTTCCGATATAGAAAATTTAAAGGAAAAAATAAAGGATGAAAAATTTAATCCAGACATTATTATAAGTTTTATTAAAAATAGTTTGGATGGTAAGAATGATGCGGAGCCATTTATTAAGAAAGTCTGGGAGGAATCTCAAAAAAAACACGAAGAAAAATTAAGCAAGGGCGAGCAGTTCTTACAATTGCTAAACAAATATATTACTGAGGAAATAAAGAAACAAGAGATTGGTCGTGTCCATGTAACAACATACAGAAAATCGAAAGGATTAGAAGCAGAACTGGTTATTGTTACATCGGTTGATTCAAGTGATTTCTTTGACCAGCAACAAAAAAGGCGTCTCTTATATGTTGCAGCTACCCGCTCTAAAAAGAACCTTATACTAACTTTTGCAAACAAAAGAAGCGGTGCTCGCCGATTTACACGTGGGAGAGATAAGAAATTCAAAGGCGTGCCAAGAGTTTTTCGTTCTCATTTGATACCAAGCAGTTATCAAACAATCAACTATTCTGAAGAATGGTTGAAAAATTGGGAACCAATATAGACCATGTACTATTCTTTTAAATCTCACGAAGCAAATTTTAAGAAATGGCTGAAATCAGGCACAAGATATGTTAGTTTTTGTTGATGAATCAGGAGACTCAGGATTTAAGACCGAGCAGGGGTCAAGTCAATTCTTCACCGTTGCATTGGTTATTTTTGAAGAACATGACGAGGCAACTGCCTGCGACCAGCGAATTCAACTTCTACGGCGTGAGCTCGGCTGGAACGAACGCTCTGAGTTTCACTTTAACCGTAATTCAGACAGAGTAAGGCGGACATTCTTACAGGCTGTTTCTCCTTACAATTTTTTCTATTATGGGATTGTCCTGAATAAAGACCCTCAGAAGTTATGGGGTGAGGGATTTCGGCATAAGCCCTCATTTTACAAGTATACCTGTAGTCTTGTTTTTGAAAATGCAAAGGAAAAGCTGAATAGGGCGCACGTTATTATTGATAAAAGCGGCAATCTGGATTTCAGGAGGCAGCTTGCAAAATATTTGACAGGGAAAATAAATGAGGAACATCGTAAAATTATTACACAGGTAAAAATGCAGCGCTCTGAGAGCAATAATTTGCTTCAACTTACTGATTACATAGCCGGTGTGATTAATCGTTCTGTTCAGAGAGACAAGAAATTTAGCGCAGACTATCGGCGGATTATTGCGCATAGGGAAATGTATGTCCAGATATGGCCTAGATAAAAATAAAACTTCCGACCCTATCCTTTTCAGGAACGCGGGCGATAAACGCCACAGTTCAGGCCGGAAGCAATTCCAATATTATTTTGGATGAATACATGAACTTTGTCAAGAAATAAAAACTATGCACTATTCTTTTAAACCACACGAGGCAAATTTTAAGGAATGGGTGAAATCGGGATTTATCGGAGTCCCTGATGCAGGCGTTATATTTTTAAAATACCTTTCTTCTCCTCATTTCAAGCCAAGGATGGAACTCTTCAGCGACAAGCAGTGGAAGATGCAGCTTGAGGCAATTCATAGATGTATTTATTGCTTTGAAATCTTAGGTGAAAAAGACCTTTTAACCAATATAGTCACAGGCGGCGGAAAGACAACCATCATTGGGACCATGATCGCTTATATGATGATTGTTCATGACCAGACAAAATTTCTGATTCTGACGCCAAATACAATTGTCCGTGAAAGGCTGGCTGATGATTTTGACAGAAATTCTGACAGCTATATTTATGACACATTCCCTTTGTTCTTTAACTCATACGAACCTTTAAAAGACAGGATTTCTCTGCATATAATGAAGCCTTCGGAGAGTGCTGCAGGTGTAAGGGCTGGGACAATTATCTTAGGCAATATCCATCAGATTTATGAGCGGACGGATAACTGGAAGGTATTGAGGGACAATGTAGAATCTCTCTGCATCTTTAATGACGAGGCACATAATACAAAGGCCGAGCAGTATGATGATTTGATGAATAAGCTTAAGCCAAAACGGTTTTTCCGTCTTGATACCACTGCCACGCCTGACCGTCTTGACGGCAAGCATCCTGACAGCAAAATGATTTTTGTCTATTCAATTGCTGACGCAATGAGGGACAAAATCATCAAAAGACCGATAGTCTTTCACCCTGATGTAAAGAAGGTTCAACTTACCTATGAGGATTTAGAGACGGGGAAAACGATTTCAGCAGAGGAAGTGCCGTGGGAGGAGATTGAGAAAAGAAAAATCAGGGCAACCAGATACATTACAAGCACTAATCCCATGCGCCAGCAGATAGCTATTGCACTGGAGTTGTTAAAACATCAGCGGATGGCAGCCCCGCCTAAATTTAAACCGTTACTATTTGTGGTAGCAATTTCTATTGCCGATGCAGAGCGTATCCGTGATGAAATAATCAGTGTTGGCGAACCTTATGGGATTAAAAAAGTCCTTCTGGTAACAAATGAATCTGACGATGAATTAAAAGAGGCTGCGAGGGATTTAAATAAAAATCCTCAGACGGAATATGATGCTGTTGTCTCAGTCTTGATGCTTCGTGAAGGATGGGATGTGCGTAATATTTCAATAATCCTTCTTTTCAGGAAATTCAGTTTCAAAGAAATAAACGGACAGAAATATTCTGTTTATGGTCCTCAGGTAATTGGAAGAGGCTTAAGGAGAATGAGCAAGAATCCTGAGGAATGGGAATCTCTCTTTGTTGTTGACCATCCGATACTAAAGCATAAATGGCTTTGGGATATGTTAAAGGCAACAGAGTATCCTGACGCATTAGACCCGGCAGGGGTTATCTTTGATATCGAGAAAATCCCTGTAGAAAAACAATTGGATGCTTTTGATGAAGGAGAGACAACGCTTGAAGCAGCAGAAGAGAAGCTTGATATTTCATCCTTGCCTCCTACGCCGGAACCTCCTGAGATTGTTGAACCTATTTATGAATGGCAGAAGTTTCTGAACGAATATAAATATGATTTTTACAGGATGAATATTACCGAGGATGTTGAACAGATAAAGAGCCTTAATCTTGACGCAGGGTTTACTACACTTGATAAGAATGTGCCTGAGATTGAGGTCGAGAAAATCTCCAGAATCACAAAGACCGAGCATTGGGCAATAGATGAGTTAAAAAAGCAGTTAGTCCGGCAGATTCATTTAATTGCCCGCGATGCACTCCTCGAATATGACCGTAATCCTGATGACCGGCAGGTTGTTTTGGTAAAAATAATTCGTGAACACATAAAAAACCGCCTCTTGTTGGGAAATGATATTGATGAATCAGCTAACGACAAACAGTTACGGATTCTATGGGCAATGATTGAACAGGTGAGGGATATATTTTTAAGACCAGAACTGATAGAAGGAATCTTTTCTAAGAGATGATTTATGGTTTCTAAAAGAGGGACACTGACAAATCTTAAGAGGAACCCTTCTGGAAAAGAGGAATATGATTCTGCTCTTGAACGGGAATACATGGTTGAACTGGAAAGGAACCCGGCAGTTAAAACATGGACAAAGAAACATGGGATTAAAATACCATATAAATTTTTTGGGATTACGAGACACTATTGGCCTGATTTTATGGTTGAATATAAAGACGGCAGTAAAGAAATCCATGAGACAAAAGGACTGCCGTTACTTCTGTGGCTTTCAACCAAATTGAAGGGGCAGACAGCAGAGGAATTTTGTAAGGCAAAAGGATGGAAATATAAGATGATTACAAAAGGAAGTCAGGCGTTTTATGGGAAGGTGTGAAATATAGAGATAACTGTGAGAAACAAAGACTTCTGGAAATGAAAATTCTTAAAGGGTAGAATATAAAACTATGAAAGTTACAAAAAAACAACTCGCAACACTCGCCAAAAACATCAAACTAGTCATTTTTGATGTTGATGGCGTGCTCACAGACGGACGCATCATCCTTGATAATGAAGGTAATGAGTTCAAGGCATTTCACGTGCGGGACGGACATGGGATAAAAATGCTCATAAGGGCAGGTGTCAAGGTTGCATTAATTACAGGAAGGCAGTCAAAGGTTGTTGCGAGAAGGGCTAAGGAACTCGGCATAACCGAAGTCTTTCAGAAATGTTATGACAAGAGAGAGGCATACAAACGCATTAAGAAGAAGTTTTCGCTTAGAGATAACGAGATAGCATATGTAGGAGATGACATAGTTGACTTGCCTTTGATGAAAAGCGTGGGGCTTTCCTTTGCAGTTGCTGATTCCTCTTATGAGGTTAGGTCTCATGCAACAGAGGTCACAAAAAATCCAGGAGGAAAATGCGCTGTGAGGGAGGTTACGGACCTAATCTTAAAAGCGAAAGGATTATGGAACAGAATTATAGATGGGTACCTTAAAAATTAATCTCCCGACTGTCCTCACACTGAGCCGTATTGTCCTTATCCCGGTTTTCATTATTATTGTTTATCAGCATCCATTTTTGGGAGCCGTAGTCTTCAGCATTGCATCTATAACAGACTTCCTCGACGGTTATCTTGCAAGGCGTTCGGGCGAAATCACAAAGTTCGGAATTATCATGGACCCTATCGCCGACAAATTCCTTGTCATTTCAGCGCTAGTGGTTCTGGTGGATATAGAGAGGCTTTCGGCATGGATAGCAATTATCATTATTGTAAGAGAATTCCTCGTGACAGGCTTGAGAGTAGTTGCGCTTTCAAAAGATATTGTTATCCCTGCTGAAAAGGGAGGAAAACTCAAGACAACTGCACAGATGATAGCCATCCTCTGTCTTATAATGGGAGGAAGCATTTTTAATATAGACCTTTATGATATCGGGATTGTCTTTATCTGGATAGCACTTGTCCTGTCTGTTGTCTCAGGCATCCAGTATACAGTCTCGTTCGGGAAGAAGATATGATAAAGACTTATCTGCCTGTAATCCTTGCATTTATACTCGGCTCGATACCATCTGGTGTAATAATTGCAAAAATCAAAGGAGTTAATCTTAAAAAAATCGGAAGCGGCAATATAGGCGCAACAAACGTCCTTAGAGCAGTCGGGAAGGGGTCTGCTGTATTGACACTCATGGGAGATATATTGAAAGGGACTGCTGCTGTGGCAATTGGGCGTTATTTATCTGTCGGGCCATTGTATGAGGGCATACTCGGACTGTCCGCAATTCTCGGACACAATTTTTCTGTGTTCCTCAGGTTTAGAGGTGGCAAAGGCGTTGCCACAGGCATAGGAGTCCTCTTAATTTATACGCCGCAAACTGCTATACTTACACTTATAATATGGTTGGCTGTGGCGCTTATGACAAGGTATTCTTCTCTGGGAGCAATTCTCTCATTCGGACTGCTGCCTATAAATGTTCTCCTTCTCGACTATTCAAAAATAAAGCTCATAATTTCTGTGATGATTACACTTTTGATTCTATCAAGACATATCGGCAATATAAAAAGACTTTTAAAGGGAACTGAAAGAAAGATTGGAGCACAGGCTTGATTATGCAAAAACTTATTCTGTTTATTATAATTGCTATATTTTCACTCGTGACTCTGTCATTTGCAGAGGATATATATGAATCCCGTCTTGACAAAGGACTGAAGAATACAGAGCCGTACTCATATATTCTGATAAAAAAGGCTAAAGAAGACCCTTCCAAGGCAAAGAGTCTTCTTGAAGAGGCAATTAAATATTCCCCGGATCTCCCTGCAGCATACTTTGAACTTGCAAAGACAAGTTTTTCTCTCTCTGCTGAGGGCTTGTTCGAAAGCATGGAACAAACTATCGAAGGATTTAAGGCTTATAAAAGGAACTTCTGGTGGCTGAGAAGCATTACAGGGCTGGTGACTTTGAGTCTCATATCTTCGTTAATTGTAGCGCTTCTTACAGTGGTGTTTATAAGGTTTTTTACAGAGGCTTCACTTTTGGCGCATGAAATAACAGAAAACGGGAAAAAGTCGATTATCGTTTTGTTCCTGATCCCTCTTTCCTTTTTAGGCCCGCTGTTTTTTATAGCAGGGGCATTATTCCTTTTAGGACTGTATTTCAGAAAGATAGATAAAACAATTGTATATATGTCATTTATAGCGCTCGCCCTGTCACCTGTGTTCCTGAAGATAACAAATATTTTTTTTTCATCTGCTTCTCTGGAACTAAGGGCTGTAATAGATGTGAATGAAAGCAGGGACAATAAATATGCTGTTGCCGTGTTAAAGGGCAAGAATGATTTTGTCTCGCAGTTTTCATACGGCCTTGCTTTGAAGAGAGAGGGCAGCTATGAAAATGCGCTGACAATCTATAACAATCTGCTCTCACCATCTAATCCGAAGGTTTATATAAATATCGGGAACTGTTACTTCAGTATGAATGATATCGAGAGAGCAAAAGATTTTTACAAAAAGTCGGCTGATATAAAACCTCTGTTTTCTGCCTATTATAATCTTAGCCAGTTATCGAGAGAAACTCTTGATTTTGCAAAAGGGGAAGAATATTTCTTTGAGGCGATGAAACTTGACAGAAAAACAGTATCGAATTTTAAATCAGCAGGCAGCAGAAATCCAAATCAGTTTGTCATAGATGAAACCCTTCCGATGTCTGTTTTATGGGAGCATGCCAACAAGACAGAACATGAAACGGTGATTACCTCCATGGCAAATCCGATAATTGCTGTTATCATCGGTACATTTCTATTCCTGCTATTCTACATAATTGATACTCGCTGGAAAAGCAGGGCATACAGATGTAAACGCTGTGGCGCTATACTCTGCAGAAAATGCGGGAAAGAACTTTTCTGGGGGCAGATGTGCGCTCAGTGTTACAAGTCTCTTGTCAAACTTGATTCCCTCGACCCGAGAGAGAGGGTGGCCAGATTGCTTAAGGTGCAGGAGATTTATGAAAGGAAAAAAAATATTGCGAGGGCGCTGTCATTTCTTTTTCCCGGGGTAACTCATATCTATTCAGGGAGAATCTTAACCGGCAGTTTTTTGCTCTGGATGTTTCTATTTTTGGCAGGCATGATGCTTTTTAACCGTTTACTTCTATCTTTTATCCATCCATTCTCACATGGCTGGATAACAATTCCGGCAGTAGTCTTAATGGTCAGTTTATACGTTGCTTCTAATTTTGCTATACGCAGGAGGCTCAGCAGGGGATGGCATTAGAGGGTTCTCTAAAGGAATTCGGATTAGCAGATATATTACAGCTGATTTATTTTCAGCGTAAGACCGGCATCCTAACCCTTGAGGGAAGAATGGACAAGATCCGCCTTTTGTTCTACGAGGGCAATCTTGTATTAGCAGAATCCAAGAGAAGAATCGAGACAAACCGTCTCGGAACAATCCTTGTGAAAAAAGGACTCATTAAAGATGAAGACCTTAGCAAGGCACTCGAGGAACAACAGTCAACAGGGGCAAAACTTGGGAATATTCTGATAAAAAACGGGCTTGTGGAGAAAGAACAGATACAGGAAATTGTCATCTCTCAGATAACAGAGACAGTTACACAGCTTTTCGGATGGAAGAAGTGATGTAAGCACAATAGTTGACAAGAGCCAAATGGACAGTTTTCCAGCGCTTAAACTTCTCTTGTCCATAATAGAAAAAGATGCCGTCGAACCAAAAGAGATCACGCCTATAGTTTCTGCAAGCACCCCTCAAGGGACAAAGGCGGTACGTATCGCATCTGTTTTCTCTTTTGCAAGAATGGGGATAGTTATTGCATTTATTGGCGCTTTTCTTATTTCTGTGATTCCAATCTTTTCCGAGAAAAACGATGCGGTTTATCGGCTCAAAGCGGCCGAGGATGTAATTGGACTCAGATTTGAAATAAATGCTTACAGATACGAACACGGCTCTTATCCTTCTGCGATCGAGCATATAAAAAAGATTACTGATCCTTGGGGCAATATATACATTTATAAAACAGAAGGCAACAGTTTTGTCCTGTTCAGCACTGGTCCTGATGGGAAAAAGGGAACAGCGGATGACATCCATTAAGTCTGGGGTTAGGGGCTCGGGCTTAGGAATTAGTAGTAAGAACCAATCCCAAAACCCCAATCCCCAATCCCGGGTGCCGAAAGCTGTTGTACTCCTTAGTGGAGGTGTCGATTCCACAACCACACTCGCAGTTGCAAAATCAGAATGTTATGAGGTATCAGCGCTCAGTTTTGATTACAATCAGAGACACAGAATAGAGCTTGAGGCGGCAAAAAAAGTTGCTGCATCACTCGGCATAAAAAACCACCTGATTGTTAACTTTGATCTCAGAGAAATTGGTGGCTCTGCGCTAACCGCTGATATAGAAGTGCCGAAGACAAGCGCGGAAGCGCAAAAGCGCGGAAGCGCAAAAGCAGAAAAAGGTTCTTTAACTTCTGAACTTCTAAACTTCTCGCCTCAGGCGAGTCGCCGCGGAGACCGAACTTCTGAACTAATCCCTGTCACCTATGTCCCTGCCCGTAACACCATCTTTCTCTCCTTTGCACTTGCATGGGCTGAGGTGCTTGAGGCAGAAGATATCTTTATCGGCGCAAATGCAGTTGATTACAGCGGATATCCTGACTGCCGTCCTGAGTATCTGAAGGCATTTGAAAAAATGGCTAATCTTGCAACCAAGGCCTCTGTTGAGGGAAAGATGAGATTTAAGATAAATGCCCCTTTGATAAATCTTACAAAGGCTGAAATCATAAAAAAAGGCATAGAACTTGGGCTTGACTATTCATTGACATGGAGCTGCTATGATCCACAGCCGAAAATCCCTCCTCACCCCCCTTTAGAAAAGGGGGGAGGGAGGGATTTGAAGCCCTGCGGTCAGTGTGATAGCTGCATTTTCAGGGCAAAGGGGTTCAAAGAGGCAGGAATAAAAGACTCATTAATAGGGTGCTGATGCGTGCATACGATTTGATAAAGAAAAAACGTGACAGAACCGAGCTTTCAAAAGAAGAGCTTACATTCCTTATAACAAAATATCTTTCCAATGAAATCCCTGACTATCAGATGTCCTCTTTCCTAATGGCAGTCTATTTTAATGGCATGACAGATAATGAGACGCTGGTCTTAACAGAACTGATGCTCAATTCAGGCAGCAAACTCAATCTCTCAGATATTTCTGGGCCAAAGGTTGACAAACATTCCACAGGCGGGGTTGGAGATAAAACAAGCATCATACTTGCTCCCTTGATAGCGTCAACGAATGTGAAGGTTCCAATGATTGCAGGTAGGGGGCTCGGACATACAGGAGGCACCATTGACAAGCTCGAATCAATACCGAATTTCAGGACTAACATCTCATTACAGGAGTTTAAGGAGAATGTAAAAAATATCGGCCTTTCTATAATAAGTCAGACAGATGAGATTGCCACTGCTGATAAAAGGCTATACAGTCTCAGGGATGTGACTGCAACAGTTGAGTCAATACCTCTGATTGCAGCGAGCATTATGTCCAAAAAACTTTCTGAAGGGATTGACGGACTTGTTCTTGATGTAAAGGTTGGCTCTGGCGCTTTCATGAAAACCATTGAAGATGCAAGGATGCTCGCAAAAACAATGGTGAATATAGGCAATTCTATGGAAGTAAAAACAATTGCGATTATTACAGACATGAACCAGCCTCTCGGAAGGACTATTGGCAATAGCCTTGAAATAAAAGAATGCATCTCTGCCTTGAGGGGAAAGATGCCGGATGACCTGAAAGAAGTCGTCCTTACTCTCGGTTCATGGATGCTCTATGTTGCTGATTGTGTCGCAGATGGCATATCTGTATCCCGACTTTCTGAACAATCAGTTATAAGATACAAATCAGAGCTTATGGACTTTATAGAAAAGGGAGAGGCATTTAAAAAATTTGTTGAGTTTATTGACGCACAGTATGGTGATCCTGAGGTTGCATTTAGGCCAGGCCTGATTCCGTCTGCAGAGAAGAAAAAACATATCACGATTCCGGCAAAAGGTTACATATCTAAGATAGATGCTGAGAAGACAGGGATAGCATCTATGCTTTTAGGCGCAGGCAGAAGCCGCTATGGAGAAGATATAGACCGCTCTGCAGGCATAATCCTTAATAAAAAAGTCGGGGATCTTATAAATCATAATGAACCTGTTGCAATGTTTCACTACAATATTGAAAATCACCTTAAAGAAGCGGAAGATATATTTATTTCAGGGGTTCAGGTAGACGAGCTTCCTCCTGATAAGAAGCCATTAATACTGGATAGTATTATTTGAGGTGAATGGATATGAAGAACAAATCAGCAATTAAAAGATATTTGTTAGCCTTAGTTGTACTATTTTTTATTAATGGCTCTCTTTTAAATGCGGAGACTATAACAGGCAGCGGATGTTCAGTCAGCAATGTGGGTTATCTGACTGAACTTGCTAAAGAATATGAAAGACAAACAGGCATGAAAGTTTTTGTCCGCGGCGGGGGCAGCGTAATGGGCATTGAAGATCTGCGACGAGGAAAGGTTGACTTTGCAGCATCATGCAGATCAAGGGAGGAAGGCGACCCTGAAGATATACAGTTCATTCAGGTTGCATGGGATGCATTGGTATTCATAGTAAATAAATCCAATCCATTAGAAAATATATCTGTCAACGATGCCCTTGCGATATATTCCGGCCGTATAACTAACTGGCAGCAGCTTAAAGGGGTCAATATGCCGATAAAGCTTATTATTTCCAGACCACAAAAAGGACTTTCCGGCGTTGAGGCTTCTACAAAAAAGCTGATATTAGGCGGTAAAGAACCCGTTGTATCTTCAAACACCATCTTGGTTGCATCAACAGGTTTGGTAGAACAACTGGTTGAAGATACACCAGAAGGGTTTGCAACAACAGGCGTTACGAGCGCCAGAAAGCGCAACGTAAAGATTCTTAAAGTAAATGGAGTCTATCCCGGAAAGAAAAATATTATAGCCGGGGAATATCCTTTTAAAAGACCATTGTTTGTTCTGATACCAGGAAAACCAAAACCTGATGTCAGAAAATTTATAGATTTTATATTGAGCAAAGGCGGACAGCAGTTTATAAGTGCGTTGGGTGTGATATCCCTTACAGACGCTAAATGAAAATATCGCTGTATACTAAGATATCGGTATTTGTAACGCTGGTTATTCTAATAATCAGCATTATGAGCACTTATCTTTTCACGTCAGCCCATAGTCGCAGTAAAGAAAAAGGACTGATAACAAGAGGGATAGCGCTTAGCCATGCACTGTCAAAGGCTGCTGAAGAAGGGCTTATAAATGAAAACCTTGATCTTATAAAAAAGGCGGCTTATATAATCAGGACTCCTGATGTCACCCTTGTGCAGGTGTATTCAGACCTCTGGGAACCCATAGACTCTTACCCCTTCGATAGGCTAAAGGAATCTCCACGGCCTGAGGCTCCCGTTTATTTTATGGACAAGACGGAAACGTTTTATATTAAAGATTCGGAAGGCTATGATTTTTACAGCCCTGTGTTTTTCAAAATATCAGAAGATTCAAAACCCATGACTATTGGTTTTGTCAGAATTATTTTGTCGTCTGCGGTAATAAAAAAGGACCTGAGGGAAATAATTGCTACCAACATCATAGTTTCGGCAATCATTGCATTCCTCGCTATTATAGCTATCAATATTCTTATGAAACACATTGTTATCAGGCCTGTGCTTGCCTTGCACAGAGCCGCATCTCAGTTTAAAAATGGTGTAATACCGGATGCTGTTCCTGTATATTCCAGTGACGAAATAGGCGAGTTGTCAGCAGAATTTAACATAATGAGCAAGGCAATAACAGAAAAGACAGCAGAACTTGTTAACTCAGAAAAGAAGATAAAATCATTTTTTGAGAGGGTCGAACATGCGATATTCAGGCTTGATAAGGATGGCAACATAATAGAGGCCAACCGCAGATTCCATGAGATTTACGGAACTGCAAAGACACTCTGCTCATTATTGCTGAGCAAAGAAAAAGCCTCAGACTGCCTTGTAAGAACAACCTCAGGAAAAATGGTTCATGTTGAAGAAAAGGTGATGGGCAAGCATGGGAATGAACTCAGCGCATTGCTTTCTATATATCCAGAGACTGACAGTTCCGGCAGTGTCATCGGATATGATGGTTATATTATAGATATAACAGACAAGAAACGTCTTGAAGGCAGACTGCTTCATGCACAGAAGATGGAGGCCATCGGCACCCTTGCAGGCGGCATCGCCCATGATTTCAATAACCTTCTTACTGCAATTCTCGGATATGCGGACATTGTAAAAGAAGATATCAACGAATCTCATCCGCATTACAGATACTGGGAAATAGTGGAACAGGCCGCATTACGTGGAGCAGACCTTACAGGAAATCTCCTTGCATTTGCAGGGAAAAAGGCTGAACCCAGGCTAAAAGAGCCCGTAGATATAAATGGGGTAATACAGGAGATTATAAGCCTTCTCGGCCATACATTTGATAAGGCCATATCCATTGAGACGAAGATAGCAGACAGACCCTTATATATTCTTGGTGATTCAAGCACCTTATATCAGGCGCTGCTTAATATATGCCTGAACGCAAGGGATGCTATGCCGAATGGCGGAAGACTTTTAATCGAGAGCTTTGCTTTTACGGCTAACGAGGCTTTTCTTGTCGGGCATAATGAGGCTTCCGCAGGTACTTACATCCAGATCAATATAGCAGATACAGGTACTGGTATTGATAAAAAGGTCATTGATAAGATATTCGAGCCTTTCTTTACAACCAAGGAGTTTGGCAAGGGGACAGGCCTCGGGCTTGCAATAGTTTATAGCGTGATAAAGGAGCATTGCGGATTTATAGATGTATACAGCGAACAAGGAACAGGGACTATATACAAACTATATCTCCCTGCATATGAAAAAGAAGTTATTCGGGAAGTCGCAGTGCAAGAGGCGGATGATGCCGAAATACAAGGGAAGACAATACTGGTAATTGATGACGAAGCACCTTTAAGAAGGTTCTGCAAGGACATATTCGAAAAGTCGCAATATAATGTTATAACAGCAGGTGACGGATTTGAGGCTATAAAGATATTCGAGGAGAATAAGGATTCAATCTCTCTCGTACTCCTCGACATGATAATGCCCGGGCTCAGCGGCTACGAGACATTCAGAAAACTTCAGGCTATTGAACCCTCTTTGAAGGTGCTTATCACCTCAGGATTCAGCAAAGATATAGGCGCTCAGTGGGAATATTGGGAATATGAAAAAGGCATTGCAGGGTTTATACAAAAACCATACAGAGCTCAGGAGCTCCTTCAAAAGGCAAGAGATGCTTTAAGATTACAGCGTCCAAAGTCATAGCAGGGCATTAGTGTTGACAAAGTATTTTTGAATCAATATATTAGATGATGATGGAAGCTCGTCTGCATGAATTATATCAGCTCGGCACAGAGCTCTTTGAAAAAGGAAAATACAATGAGGCAGAGCCTGTCTTAAAAGATGTTATAAAAATAAATCCAAATTATGCGGATGTATTAAATAAGCTTGGGATAATAACCCACCTAAAGGACAATATCAAAGAAGCAGTCGAATATTTTGAAAGGGCAGTAGAACTCAATCCCCGATATACAGAGGCATCCCTTAATCTTGTGATAGCATATAATGATATGGGCCAATTCAAACTTGCCCAGGAGGTATTTTCAAAGGCAGCCCAGATAGCACATCCAACACCTTTGGCCTTAGACCCTTTTGTAGCGGGGAAACTCGCAAATGAGCACTATAAGATCGGCAATATCTACCTTGAGTTTGGGATGTATGACAATGCGATAGACGAATACAATAAAGCTATAAAACTCTTTCCAAAACTTGCTGACGTCTATACGAAACTTGGAATAGCATGCAGAAGCAAGGGGCAGTATGAAGATGCGGTAGTTCATTTTATTAAGGCAAAGGAGATTAATCCATCGTATGGTCAGGCATGGGTCCAGCTTGGACTTACATATTACATGAAAGGGCTTACAGGGCTTGCCTTTGAAGAATGGGAGAGCGCCCTGAAGAGGAATCCTGACCTTAAAGAAGCCAAGACATATCTACAGCTCCTTAAAAAAGAGGAACAATAAGAGCAGTGCCCCTGCTTGAGATAAATTCCCTTAGTGTCTTATTCAAGACCCCGGCAACGCCGATAAAAGTAGTAAGCAATACATCTTTTGCCATTGAAGAATCCGAGGTGTTCGGTCTTGTTGGCGAAAGCGGCTGCGGGAAAAGCCTTACAGCTCTATCTATAATGGGCATCTTACCTTCCAATGCCTATGCCGAAGGCACAATAAAGTTCAAAGGCACAAACCTTCTCAAGCTTGACAGGGAATCCATGAGAAGGCTGAGGGGTAAAGAACTTGCAATAATATTTCAGGAGCCAATGACGTCTCTTAACCCGGTACTGACCACAGGTTATCAGATATCTGAAGTCATGACAACACATCTCGGCTTTTCAAAAAAAGAGGCGTATAGCAGGACAGTGGAACTTCTGAGAGATGTACAGATACCATCTCCTGAAATAAGGATAAAAGAATATCCCCATCAGATGTCAGGAGGCATGAGGCAGAGGGTTATGATAGCAATGGCAATTGCATGCAATCCATCTCTGCTTATTGCTGATGAGCCTACAACTGCCCTTGACGTTACTATACAGGCGCAGATACTCGAGCTTATCCAGGGGCTTCGGGAAGAAAGAAAAATGTCTGTCCTTCTGATAACACACGACCTCGGTATTATTGCAGAAAATGTCAGAAGGGTTGCTATAATGTATGCAGGCCGTATTGTTGAACTCACAGAAGTAAGCGAATTGTTTAATAACCCACGGCATCCTTATACAGTTGGTCTTCTCGATTCGCTGCCAAAGGGAAAAGGGATACCACTCAAACCAATTCCAGGCTCTGTTCCATATCCTGACAGGCTGCCTGCCGGATGCAAATTCTCTGACAGATGCAGCTTTGCAATTCCTGAATGCAGAGAGGAAGAACCTGAGCTGAGGAATATTAAAGAAGGCTCTGCACCGCTGCATCTTATAAGGTGCATAAGGGCAGAAGATATTACATGGAGCTCTTAAGAGTAAGCGGATTAAAAAAATATTTCCCTGTCAGCAAGAAATTTGCCTCTGCGCCCCTAGTTCTAAAGGCTGTTGACGGAATAAGCTTGTCTGTTGATGAAGACAAGGTATTTGCCCTTGTTGGTGAAAGCGGATGCGGCAAGTCAACAGTTGCAAGGATTGTGCTTAGGCTCATGCCTCCTACAGCAGGAGATATTGTTTTTGAGGGAAAAAACATTTTTGAACTCAAAGGAGACTCCCTGAAAAAATTCAGGCGCTCTGTGCAGATAGTTTTTCAGGATCCCTTTGCCTCTCTTAATCCCAGAAAGACTGTGTTTGACACAATAGCAGAGCCGCTAAAGATACATAAGATAGCTGATAAAAAAGACATGAGGGACAGATGTGTTGAACTCCTGAAAAAAGTAGGACTTGGGGCTGAAGCCATGAAGCGGTATCCGCATGAATTTAGCGGAGGCCAGCGCCAGAGGATATGCATAGCGCGGGCGCTTTCTGTAAATCCGAGACTTATAGTTGCTGATGAGCCGCTCTCAGCCTTGGATGTTTCGATACAGGCCCAGATACTCAATCTCCTTCAGGAGCTGAAGAAAGAAACTAAAATAGCGTTTCTGTTTATAAGTCATGATTTGAAGGTAGTGCATTATTTTAGTGATATAGTCGGGGTTATGTACCTCGGAAAGATTGTTGAACATGCAAAGACAGAAGATCTTTTTGAGGATCCGCTGCATCCGTATACAGAGATATTGCTTTCATCAGCGCCAAAGATCAAAAGCGATAGATTCAGCATTCAGCGAAAAGCTCCAAGCTCCAAGCTCCAAACTCCAAATTCTCGCTTCGGTCCGCACTCGGGCGGATTCGCCGAGGAGAACGAGTCATCGAAGGAGACCAAACTCATAACCATAACCGGCGAGGTTCCAAGCCCTATAAATATGCCTTCTGGGTGTCCGTTTCATCCGAGATGCCCGAGGCGGTTTGAGCCATGCGATAAGAGAGTGCCTGTCCTGAAACAAGTTCAGGATCAAGAGGCAAAAGGCAGGCTTGTGGCATGCCATCTGTGGAATCCGTGGTAGTAGATTTCCGTTCGGCAAGCGGAAGAAAAGACATTTTGAAGATAGGCCAAGTCTCTTGGATTTTGTGTAGGTGTAGAGTCAATTATCTGTCCCCTCATTTCGCCTCTTGACTTTTTTCATACACTATTATACACTTTGTATTAAGTATGAAGATTAAGCTTAGTCAAAAACAAGCAGGTGCAGTTCGCTATATACGAAACTGGCTTATGCATAAGGGCAAAACCCCATCTGTGCGTGAGCTGATGACAGCGCTTGGATATAAATCCCCCAGATCGGCTGCTTTAATTATTGAGGAATTAATCCAGAAAGGTATTTTGAGAAAGCGTTCAAATGGCGCTTTGCAGTTAATTAAAGCTATTGGCGCAGATTCAGTTCATGCCCGCACAGTCGATATTCCTTTAGTTGGTATGGTAACCTGTGGTGTTCCTATTTTGGCTCAGGAAAATATTGAGGGA
>JACQXE010000081.1 GCA_016208915.1 Nitrospirota bacterium
AGTAAATCCGAACAACGCTTGCCACCTCTGTCTTACCGCGGCTGCTGGCACAGAGTTAGCCGTGGCTTATTCATAAGGTACCATCATTATTTTTCCCTATAAAAGGAGTTTACAACCCGAAGGCCTTCATCCTCCACGCGGCGTCGCTGCATCAGGCTTTCGCCCATTGTGCAAAATTCCCCACTGCTGCCTCCCGTAGGAGTCTGGACCGTGTCTCAGTTCCAGTGTGGCCGACCGTCCTCTCAGACCGGCTACCCGTCTTAGGCTTGGTGGGCCATTACCTCACCAACTACCTGATAGGCCGCAGGCCTCTCTTTAAGCGGATTGCTCCTTTTACCACAAACATTTCAGCTCGTGGTCTTATGGGGTATTAGCCCGCCTTTCGGCGGGTTGCCCCCCTCTTAAGGACAAGTTACCTACGTGTTCCTCACCCGTGCGCCACTAAGTCATTCATCCGTATTGCTACTTCAAAATGACTCCGTTCGACTTGCATGTGTTAAGCACGCCGCCAGCGTTCGTTCTGAGCCAAGATCAAACTCTCATATAACACCTAAAAACTCAAAAACTTAACGTGGCCTACTTTTTTAGTTTTCAAAGAACAGAAGACACTATATTACCTTAAGCTAAATTTTTATGTCAAGGTAAAAATAGAGAAAAATAAAGGCTATCCCATAATGGTATAGCCTACTTTTTTTTAAAAATCAAAGACCGCTTTTATTAAATTCTTCGGCTATTGTCTATCTGCTACACGTCTACACTTACTTATATATTACCACATATAAAATTATAGTCAATAGGTAAATATTTATAATTGTAGCCCCGTTGTGGATATTAAATCCATTTTTCCTCTAAAAAGCTTACTTTAATTTTACTTTGCTATATTTTTTAGTCTATTAATTATATCTCTTCCATAAAAAAATTTACTGTTTTTTCTTCTTTTATCGTAGATGATGGCCCATGTCCTGCAAAAACCTTAGTGCCTTCAGGCAATGACATAAGCCTTACGAATGATTTTTTTAGTTTTTCCATGTCTCCGCCATAAAAATCAGTTCTGCCAACAGAACCTGCAAAGAGCGTATCACCAGTAAAAATAAAATTTCCTCCATACAAACAGATTCCGCCGGGACTGTGGCCTGGTGTATGAAAGATCTCAAATTTTAAATTTCCAAATTCCAATCTGTCTCCTTCGTTCACAAAAATATCAGGTTCCGGCAAAGGTTCAAGTTCATAACCCCAGAATGCGGCCTGATCTCTCGCGCCTTCATAGATCTCAAGCTCATCCTTATGAATAACAATCTGTGCATCTGTCTCATCCTTAAGCTCTGATATACCACCAACGTGGTCAAAATGCGCGTGGGTGCATACAATATATTTTACCTTGAGATTATTTTCCTTTACGATTTCCATTATCCTGGCGGGTTCATCTCCAGGATCTATAATCATCGTTTCCTTTGTCTTCTCATCAGCAACAATAAAACAATTCGCTTCAAGCGGACCTACCACCAGACTTTTTATGAGCATCTTAGTTTCCCCCTCGAATTTTTTTCTTGACCAAGTCAACTACATATTCCATCTCTTCGCTTTTAAGCAGATAGCTTATAAAGAAGTAAAATCCAATGCACACAATGATTGTTCCTGAAAGATAACCTGCCTTTTCTATGCTCCTGCCACTATGCCTCCATATCTCACCGTGAAGCAGAAACCACCCTGCAATACCCATCAGCAGGGAAGCAAAAGAAATTCTGGCAAAGGATTTTATAATTCTTTTTGCATCAACAAACTTAAGTTTTTTTCTCAGGAAATAAAATAACAGGAAGAAATTTAAGGTTGAAGCGATGGCATTCGCAAAGGCAAGTCCACTGTGCTTGAGAGGTCCCATAAGAATAAGGCTCATTATAATATTCGTCACCATTGCAACAACCGCAATCTTCACCGGCGTCCTCGTATCCTGCAAGGAATAAAAACTCGCGGTGATTATTCGCACACCAACGACTGCCCAGATTCCCAATGAATAAAAAAGCAGCGCCTGTGCTGTACCAATAGTGGCAGCATAATCAAATCTGCCTCTCTGAAAAAGCATATTCACAATTGGCTCTCTCAATGCAATCAGGCCTGCCATTGCAGGGACAGTTATGAAGAAAAGAAGCCGTAATGCAAATGAGAAATCATTCCTCAGTTTATCAAGTTCTCCCTTTACCGCGTGTTCCGATAGAATCGGAAGCACTGCCATCCCCATTGCAACACCGAATATCCCAATAGGAAACTGGATAAGACGCATGGAATAATAAAGATATGTAATACTTCCTTCCGGAAGGTATGAGGCGAGTATCGTGCTGATAAAGATATTTATTTGTGCAACAGCCATTCCCATCGTCGCCGGGAGAACAAGGATAAACATTTTTTTAAGACCAGGATGTCTGAAATAATAATCTGGTTTCATGCTATATCCATTTCTCAGGAAAGAAGGCATTTGAAAGGCAAACTGGACAAAGCCTCCTAATGCCACACCTACGGCAACTGCAATAATCGGCTGTTCCATTTTCGGAGCAAGAATAAGCACTGTAATGATTATTGCGACATTAAGCATTGCAGGCGCAAGCGCCGGCACAAAAAATATACGCCTCGAATTCAAAGCTCCCATCACCAAAGCTGCAAGGCTAATGAATAAAAGAAAGGGGAACATCACCCGCGTAAGAAGCACTGTTAATGAAAATTTTTCAGGTGTCTTCAGAAAGCCCGGGGCAATGACTGAAACTATTGAAGGGGCAAAAATGATACCAAGAAGACATATTAAGCCGACAAAAATAAGGATGAATGTGAAGGCAATTCTAACGAGTTTTTTCGCTTCTTCTCCTCCGTGCTTTGTCTGATATTCTGTAAGTACAGGAATAAAGGCTGATGACATGGAACCTTCTGCAAAAAGTTCTCTTAAAAGATTAGGAATCCTGAATGCAACGAAAAATGTATCTGAAAGACCTGTTGCACCGAAATAGACTGCAAGTATCATGTCTTTGACGTAGCCGAGAATGCGGCTGATAAATGTGGCTATGGATATTATTCCGGCTGCCTTGGTTATGCGCTTCTTCTCGTCCATCTGGGAATTATAGCAAAAAAATATCTGCAAAATGGAAAAACATTAAAGAACAACTAATAATAAAGAGATAGTATTTCACTTGCAGCGGATAACCAATTTGCAAAACATAGGACAATTTCTATAAAATCCTTTTATGGGAATTCTGGATGAGATAGTTGCAAAAAGGAAGGAATGGCTGAGCTATGCACAGAGTAAAGTTTCGTTACAGGAGATCAGGTCAAAAATTGCGGATGGAGAAAAGCCGAGGGACTTTAAATCTGCAATAAAAAGAAAACGGGATGAGAAAATAAAGCTCATTGCAGAAATAAAAAAGGCATCGCCATCAAAAGGCATTATCAGACAGAACTTTAATCTCAACGAGATTGCTCCTGTTTATGAAAAATATGCAGATGCCATCTCAATACTCACAGAGGAAGACTTCTTTCAGGGCAACCTTGAATTCATTCCTCTGGTAAAAAAGATAACCACAAAACCCCTTTTACGAAAAGATTTCATCTTCGATGAATACCAGATATATGAAGCACGGGCAAATGAAGCAGATGCCATCTTGCTGATTGCATCGATACTCGATAAGCATCAGGCAAAAGACTATCTCCATTTAGCCGGAGAATTAGGATTATCAGCGCTATTTGAAGTGCATTATTTGAAAGAACTCGAAGTGGCGCTTTCCATAGATGCAGACATCATTGGCATTAATAACAGAGATCTGAAGACATTAAAGATCGACCTCAACAACACTTTCAAGATAAAACAAGAAATCCCTTCAGGCAAGATTATCGTCAGTGAAAGCGGGATAAAGACAAGAGATGATGTTCTAAAGCTCGAAGTGGCCGGCATAGATGCAGTGCTGATCGGAACATCATTTATGGAAGCGAAAGATACAGGCAAAAAGATAGAAGAATTATTCACCTCTGGTGAATAACAAATAAATATAGGCGTGAGCCCTATTATTCCAATCTTGTTCAATGTTCTTCTTCCCCAACTGGCATTTATGGAGATAATTCGATTATAATAAGAATCTGCGTTGTCCTGCCGGTGACCGTTTTCCTGCAAGCAACCAAAAAATGTCAAGTGGAGAATTCTATGAATACAAAACGTGAGGATCTAAGAAATATCGCAATTATCGCCCATGTTGACCACGGGAAAACCACCCTTGTGGACTGTATGCTCAAACAGTCGGGGATCTTCCGATACAATCAGTCTGTTCGCGAGAGAATCATGGACAATATTGACCTTGAACGCGAAAAGGGCATCACAATCATGGCAAAAAATACCGCTGTCGAATATATCGGGACCAAGATAAATATTGTGGATACCCCCGGTCATGCTGACTTTGGCGGAGAAGTGGAAAGGACATTGAAAATGGTTGATGGCGTGCTACTTCTCGTTGACGCATCAGAAGGACCTTTGCCCCAAACAAGATTCGTCCTCAGAAAGGCGCTTGAGCAGAATCTTCCCCCTATACTCGTCATCAACAAGATTGACAGGCCTGATGCAAGGATACAGGAAGTGCTGAATGAGGTTTATGATCTGTTCATTGATCTTGATGCAACTGAAGAGCAGCTCGAATTCCCGATTGTATATACAAATGCAAAGCAGGGTATAGCAAAACTCAATCTTGATGATGATTCAGAAAATCTCAAGCCTCTATTTGATCTCATCATCAACACCATCCCTGCATCTGAAGGGGACAAAGACGGTGTGTTGCAGCTACTGGTTACAAATATTGACTATAACGACTATGTAGGCAGGCTCGCAATCGGAAAGATTTTTTCAGGCACAGCAAGGGTCGGCGATAGGGTAGCAATGGTAAATAATAAAGGTGATGCTGTAAAGACAAAGATAACATTCCTCTATGGATTTCAGGGGCTTGAAAGGGTGGAGATGAAGGAGGCTTCTGTAGGAGATATTATTGCCCTCTCGGGCATCGAAGGGATAAATATCGGTGATACCATCACTGATGTCGACAATCCTATGCCCCTGCCCAGGATAAAGGTTGATGAACCCACTATTTCCATGGTTTTTTCAGTAAATACCTCTCCTTTTTCCGGAAAAGAGGGTAAATATGTCACATCGAGAAATCTCAGGGAGAGGCTCGAAAAGGAACTCCTTTACAATGTTTCGATAAAGGTAGATTTTGAAAACCCCGATGCATTCAAGGTCATGGGAAGGGGTGAACTCCAGCTTGCCATACTCATAGAGATGATGAGAAGGGAAGGATATGAACTTTCTGTATCCATGCCCGAGACCATCACAAAGGAGATTAACGGTGTTGTCCATGAGCCCATAGAGATTTTGGTAATTGACGTACCAGAAGAATACGTCGGAGTGGTAAGCCAGCAGGTTGGGATACGGAAAGGCAGGATGATGAAGATGCAGAACAACGGACATGGCAGGGTTCGTCTTGAATTCACAATACCTTCACGAGGCCTTATCGGATTTCGTTCCCAGTTCCTCACAGACACGCGAGGGACAGGATTGCTCAATCATTTATTTGAAGGATATGAGCCGTGGCAGGGGACGATCCTTAATCGTTCCACTGGCGCCATAGTGTCGGACAGGGCAGGTAAGGCAACAACATATGCCCTCTTCCATCTGCAACCAAGGGGCACACTTCTTATAAAGGAAAACACCCCTGTTTATGAAGGGATGATCATCGGAGAAAATTCACGTGAAAGCGACATTGATGTGAATGTTACAAAGGAAAAGAAACTCACCAATATGAGGGCATCTGGTTCTGATGATGCTCTCCAGCTTATTCCACCCAGAGTTCTCAGCCTTGAACAGGCTATTGAATTCATAAAGGAGGATGAGTTTGTAGAGGTTACGCCTTTATCTGTCCGTATCAGGAAAAAAATTCTCGAGGCCAATAAAAGGCCAAAAAACAGAAAAGAGAAATAAGCGTTCCGGGTCAGGCAGTCATTCTTATAATCATATTTTTCGCTTAAAGCCTTCTCATCAAGAGTCAGTCACTCCCTCAGGCCAATAAATACTGGAATAAAATCAGAATTTATATTATATGTCATTTGTCTTCAGCAGTTTTTGTCTCAATCGCTGGAGATTCTCAAATGCTGCTATAAAGGCTCTATATTCCTTTGGCTTATCCTTGTCCATCGAGGCAAGCAACCTCTCGCAAAAAAACCACGTGCACCTGAATGGCCTCTTGTATCTCGGCAGAGAGCATCCATGTTGCAAAAGAAATCTGCATGGGTCTGTATCAGCCCTGTCAGATATCCCGTTACCATCCTCCAAACTGAGAGCATGCACAAAGACGAGATCTGCTTTGTCATAATAGCTGTGTCTGTTTATGCAGCAGACCTTCGGGCATGAGGGACATATCTCTGATGTATGTCTTTCAATAATATTGGCTTATTGTATTAAAGGCATTCTTTATTTCAGAGAGTGTATTTTCCATCTCGAAGTTCCCTGTAAAAAGCGTTTTCTTCGCACGCACCCTTCCATGAACATCCTTTACAGTATCTTTTCAGCCATAATGAAAATATTCCAGGGATTACCTCTTTAATATCATGCCATTTTATTTTAGTGCCAGTGGTCTTTTTAAGCAGTTCCAGTGCAAACCCGTCCATTTTTGTTATCTCCTCATCTGACTGTTCATCGTATGCGCATATTTCACCATTCTCCAGATAAGGGCACTTCCTGCATATATCATCAGGCCCTTTGCAAATTTCAAATCCAACTCTGTTTACATTTTCGAGGGTCTCCCTAAGACTTTTAATGAACTCTTCGCTATAACCCTTGCCATTAAAAAAATGCAGGCATATCAGGTGATGGCCTCTCAACTTGGGGATATGAGACACTTTTCAGTTAGTTAAACTTACTCATTGCCCTCTCCACTCTCTCAGAGAGGATTACAGTAACAGCACCTTCTGCCCTCTTAATCGCATCTTTTATTACTGGAATTTCATCTTTTCGGAATTTCTTAAGGACATAGTCTTCGGCACGCATCTCCAAATCCCTTCCAATGCCTATTTTGACCCTTATAAACTCCTTTGTGCCGATATGCTGAATTATTGATTCAACTCCCTTATGACCGCCTGAGGACCCATTCTTTTTTATCTTAAGTTTTCCTGTATCCATATCAAGGTCGTCATGTACAACTATCAGGTTTTCAGGAAGGAGGTTGAATTTTTTAAATACGCCTCTTACAGCTATACCACTGTTATTCATAAAAGTAAGAGGCTCTATTAGCAGGACATCCTGTCCTTCAATAGAGCCTCTTCCGATTAAATAATCTTTTTTTTCCTCAAACTCTATATCAAAAAACTCGGCAATATTATCGAGCACCATGAAGCCAAGGTTATGCCTCGTCTTTGAATACTTACTCCCATAGTTGCCAAGGCCTACTATAACCCACAACTACTTCTTCCCCTTTTCCTCTTTCTCCTCTTCTTTTTCTTCTTTCTTGCCTTTCTTTATGACCTCAGGCTCTACAATCTCAGGCGCGGCGGCGGCTACCTCAACCGGCGCTGCTTCCTCTTTCTCAATAATAGGAGCAACTACATTAGCAATAACTTCATCAGGATTGGTAATCAACTCTACATCCTTGCCTATCGTCAGGTTTTTGACGTGTAGGGCCTGGCCTGTTTCAAGATTGGATATGTCAATCTCAATATGACCAGGAATTTTATCCGGAAGACATGTTATTTCGATCTCTCTTAATACATGCTGTAGAAGCCCGCCGTCTCTCTTTACACCGATAGGCTCACCCTTAAGAAGAACACGCACATGCACAGTTACCTTTTCTGTCAATGAGACCTCAAAAAAATCAGTATGAAGTATGTCTCCTTTCACCGGGTCCAACTGGTATTCCTTAAGAATTGCAAGCTTGATGTCTCCGTTTGAAAAGTTCAGGTTAACAACAGCATGTTCGCCTGCTGTAGTTTTAATGAAATCTGTCATAGCCTTCTTCGAGATTGCTATTGGCAGAGAGTTTCCTGCTCTGTAAATAATTGCAGGTATCATTCCCTCTCTTCTCAGAGATCTCGCAATGCCCTTTCCAACTTTATCTCTTTTTTCCACATTAAGCGTTACCCTTTCCATATTACCCTCCTTACAGGTCGTACAACTTTATACAAAAAGTGAACTTATCGAGGATTCCTCATGAATCCTTTTTATAGCCTCGGCGAGCAGAGGTGCGATACTCAGGACCGTGAGTTTCTTGCATTTCTCTTTTTTGTTGTCAAGCTGTATTGTATTTGTCACTATCAGCTCTTCAATAACCGAATCATTCAGTCTGTCTATTGCAGGGCCTGAAAGAACAGCATGAGTGCACGTTGCACAGACCCTGTTTGCGCCATTAGCCTTAAGTGCAGCGGCAGCCTGAGTTATTGTGCCTGCCGTATCTATCATATCGTCCAGTATGATTGTGTCCCTGCCTTTAACATCTCCTATAACATTCATAACCTCAGACACATTCGCCTTTTCACGTCTCTTGTCAACAATTGCCAGTGAGGCATTAAGCCTTTTGGCGAATGCCCTTGCCCTTTCCACACCACCTGCATCAGGGGATACTATGACAAGGTCTTTAAAATTGCACTTTTTAATATAATCCAGCAGAACAGGAGATGCGTAAAGGTGGTCAACAGGAATATTAAAAAATCCTTGTATCTGGCCTGCATGCAGGTCAACAGCGAGAATCCTGCTTGCTCCTGCAGCTGTTATGAGGTCTGCCACCAGCTTGGATGATATGGGCACTCTGGGCTGAACCTTCCTGTCCTGTCTTCCGTACCCGTAGTAAGGAATTACAGCTGTTATCCGCCCTGCAGAGGCCCTTTTTAATGCGTCAAGCAAAAGTAATAGCTCCATTATATTATCATTAACAGGGGGGCATGTTGGCTGCACGACAAAGATATCCGCTCCCCTGATATTTTCATTTATCTGCACAGTAATCTCGCCGTCACTAAATGTAGTTATTGTTGTATCGCATACAGGTATTTTGAGATTTTCTGCTACTTCTTTTGCAAGTTCTCTGTTCGCATTACCTGTAAGAAGTTTTATCCCCTGCGGCATCTCTCCTCCACACAAAAAGTTATAAGTTCCAAGTTAAAAGTTAAAAAATCTAAAACTTCTTAACGCTTAACTTCTAAATCTTACCTCTTAAATTTTGCTCTTGCAAAATTTAAGCTGGCTGGGGCGGGAGGATTCGAACCTCCACATGGGAGATCCAAAATCTCCTGACTTGCCGTTTGTCGACGCCCCATTATTCAGTGAACAGTTAATAGTTATAAGTGAATAGTAAAAATCTTTAAATTGACTTCTTTGCCTCTATTCACTATTCCCTATTCGCTGTTATTATTGTTTCGACAACCTTGCACCAATGTGGTTTCATTACCTCAGCAGCCCTTCCAGCTTTTCCACTGTTCTCAAAAACACCAAAAACTGCTGAACCGCTTCCACTCATCAAAGCGGCATGCGCCCCCAACTCAAGCATCCTCTCCTTAAGCTCACCGATAATTTTAAATTCCTTCATAACAGGAACTTCAAGGTCGTTTTTCATCACAGATGCAATCACCTTGAAATCCTGCCTGTCGAGGGCTTGGATTAAAAGTTTAATATTATTCTCATCCTTTGTCAACTCATCTGCTCGCTGCCGTAGCAGAAGTTTGCTCATTTCTAAATAAGCCCATTTCGTAGATATTTTTATATCAGGTTTTACAAGCAGAATAATATTAGGACTGCGCGCATCAAGCCTGTCAACTATCTCTCCTCTCCCCTTAACCATGGCAAAAGGACTATTCAAAAAAAATGGGATATCAGAACCCAGCTTTCCGCCTAATTCCGCAAGCTCTTCCAAATTAAGACCAAGATTCCAGAGTCTGTTCAGACCAAGAAGCGTACTTGCTGCATCGCTACTTCCTCCGCCAAGTCCGGCATAAACCGGAATCTCTTTTTTCAGGATAATGGTAACGCCTTTTCTTACCGAGAGTCTTTCTTTCAGGAGAATTGCTGCCTTATAAACAAGATTTTCCTCGCGAGGTATAGCTGAATACCCTACCACATCTATATTGTCTGAAGGTTCAAATGTAAGATGATCATAAAGGGTTATGCCCTGCATAAGGCTCAATATATCATGATAGCCATCTTTCCTTTTATGCAGAACTGAAAGGAACCAATTTATCTTAGCAGGCGCTTTGAGGGTAAACATAGGAACGTAAAATGTAAAATGCAAAGTGCAAAATTAAGTAATTTTTCAATTTTGCATTTTGATTTTTAAATTTTGAATTTTCTCTTCTATCCTTTTACTTAAACCTTCTTCCTTATCTTTCAACTGTATTGCCTTTCCCCACGCATCCAGCGCCTCTTTGTGAAGCCCCCTGAAGATATATACATCTCCGAGGTGTTCGTATATTACAGAGTCGTCATTTACAATACTTACAGCTTTTTTGAGCGCCTCTACTGCTTCCTCATAATTGCCGAGCTTGAAATATACCCATCCGAGACTATCAATGATATAGCCGTTTTCAGGCTTCAACTCAAGCGCCCTTTTTACCAGTGAAAGCGCCTCTTTGAGATTCAGTCCTTTCTCGGCATAACTGTAACCAAGATAATTAAGGGCATCGGCATGTTCAGGGTTAATCTCTATAGCGCGCTTAAGATGTTTGACCATATCATCGAACCTGTTAAGTTTTTCATAAAGCACAGCAACATTAAAGTTCAGGTCGGCATTGTCATTGAAGCGTTTCAATCCCTCAAGATAGAAATACTCTGCTTTGCTGTATTCTTTCATCTGCATATAATTCAATCCGAGATATATGTAAATCTCAGCCCTGCCTTTCTCGAAACCAAGTATCTCTTCGTACACCTTTGCAGCATCAGCATGCCGTTGATTTCTTGAATATATGAGTCCAAGGTGCAGGAATGCATTTATATTCTTTGGGTCTACATCTGTCAGTTTCTTGAGTTCTGCTATTGCCTCTTCATGCCTGTCCAATTCCTCAAGCGCGACAGATAGATAGTACCTGACCGCCGTATCCAGCGGCTTTACCGCAAGCACAAGCCTGAATTCTTCTACAGCCTTTTCATACTGTTGTGCCTCTATATACAGGAATCCCAGTCTTCTGTGTATATCCAGATTTGACGGCTCATAGATGCTCAGGCTCTCCATCTGTTGTATAGCCTTGTCAACAGTCTTATTTTTAAGATAAAGCTGTGTAAGACGTTCCCTCGCAAGGGAATTATGGGGATTAATCGCCGCGCCCTGCTTATAATATTCCTCTGCCTTCTTAATATCTTCTTTTATCTCGCTTATTATACCGAGATTTACATATGCAGAATCAAAATTCGGTTTAAGCTCTATCAGCCTGTTGAAATATTCTGCAGCCCTGTCATATTCTTTTAAATCCATGCTTATAAGACCAAGGTAATAAATACCCATAACATTGTCCGGCGCTATCTTAAGCAGGGCGTTAAGTATATCTGTTGCTTTATCATAGTTTCGTTTAGTTGCATACAGAACACCAAGGAAAAGAAAGGCATCAGTACGTGAAGGGTCCAGCCTGACCACTTTTTCAAAAATTTTCTTAGCCTTTTCAGCATCTTTCTGACTGTTGTAAAGCTCTCCAAGAAGCATGAGGCTCGGCACATTATCAGGATGCATCCTGACCGTTTCTTCTGCCATTGCAATCGCTGAGGGAATCTTTCCTTCTCGCAATAACATATAACTCATCTGGTTTCTGATGTATTGGGATGTCGGATCTGTTTCGAGAACCTTGGAATAATGCTCAAATGCCTCTTCCCATTTACCAGAAAGCTCTGATTCATAACCTATAACATAATGGTAATAAGTCTCTTTCGGAAGGGACTTCTCAGTCTCCTTCATCTCTGTATATCTCGGCGCGCAGGAAAAAGCAGTAAATGCCAGTATTATAAGCAAGATTTTTTTTGACATAGTTTATTATGCCATTATACTTATGAACGGGTCAAACAAAGAGGACACAGAAAAGAAGGGCTTGCATTTATCGGTAAAAATACTTTATGGTAAATAAAAATAAAAAGGAGACGGCGATGAGCAATTCCATAAAGAGCCAGAACCTCCAAGACAGTTACCTGAACCAGTTAAGGAAAGAAAAGGTTTCAGTGGTTGTCTATCTGACGAACGGAGTGAGGTTAAAGGGCCTGATTAAGGGATTTGACAGTTTTGTCATCCTTTTGAAAGAGACTACCCAGCAGATGATTTATAAACACGCAATATCAACTATAGTGCCCGAACATGAATTCGAAATGAGACTGGAACAAGAACAATGAGATATAAAAATAACACGCCAACCATGGACTATTTCAAGAGGAGGTATTAGATGCTTCAGTTTATGCGCAAACATGCAAAGTTTTTCTATGTATTTTTCTTTCTGATCATCATATCATTTATCTTTTTTTATGTCGGTCCTATTGACCAATCAACTACTGTAGCTGTTGCAGAGATAGGAAAAGAAAAGATAACTCTTGAAGAATACTGGAGGACCTACGACAGAACCCGTAATATCTACAGGGAGATATACAAAGAGAAGTTCGACGAGGACATGGAAAAACAGCTCAAGCTCAAGGAAAAGGTGCTAGACTCCCTCGTGGAGGAAAAGGTGTTATTGACGGCGGCAGATAACATAGGGATTAAGGTCACGGATAAAGAACTTCAGGAAACAATAATTAATGACCCTGCATTTATAAGGAATGGCGCATTTGATAGAGAGATATATCTCAGGGCGCTCCAGCTTAACAGGATTACGCCAGAGTTCTTCGAGAACACAAAAAGACAGGAACTGACTCTGATGAAGATGCGCAGGCTTATAGGAGAGTCTGTTGACTTAACCGATGAGATGAAGACAATTGCAGGAAATGCTCCGACAACAGAGATGCTGGGGCAGGCGTTGCTGAGCAATAAAAAAGAGAAGGCTATACAATCCTATGTTGAGGGGCTGAAAAAACAGATGAAGATCAAGATTAACACACAGTTAATCTCCTGAGACATCTAATACAAAAAACCTATAATCAAAACTTATTATCCTATTTTCATTTCTACTTTGACACTTCCTTTTTTTTTATGTTAATTTTCAAATCCACACTCATCTAAGGGGAAGGTCAGTCTATGGAAAAAGCACTTAAAAAGATTCTGAAAGAAAACAGAGAAAATGAGGGCAATCTCATATCTATTCTTCAGGATATTGAGAATGCCTTCGGATATATCCCTGAGGAAGCTGTCAACTGGTTTGCGTCAAGGCTGGACATCAATCCAGGCAGGTTTTACGGAATAGCCACATTCTATGCGCAGTTTCACCTGAAGCCGCGTGGAAAAAATATAATCACTGCCTGCTGCGGCACTGCATGTCATGTCAAAGGCTCGGATAGATTGATTAACGGAGTAAAAAAGGAGCTTGACCTGCCGGAGGGTGAGGAAACAACAAAGGATATGCAATTCACACTCGAAAAAGTGAACTGTATAGGCGCCTGCAGCATTGCTCCGGTATTCATAATCAATAAAAAGGTCCATGGGAAGGCAGCAGCAGATAAACTCATTAAAGAAATACGTTCTATCAAGGGTGCAAACAGTGAAGCCAACTAACACTGTTATAAAAGTGTGCATGGGCACGGGCGGAATAGCAGCCGGCGGCTCTGAAGTTATGGATGCCTTCAGAACAGAACTTGACGCATCCGGCATTGAGGCGACGGTAGAGAAAAACTGCTTGATGCATAAGGTGGGCTGCCGCGGCCTGTGCGCCAAAGACGTGCTTGTTGATGTGATAGTAAAAGGACAAAAAACAACATACCAGTATGTAAAGCCTGAGATGATATCAAGAATAGTAAAGGAGCACATCATCGAAAACAATCCTGTAACCGACTGGGTTGTGGGAGATGACTATCATAACTTCCATAAAAAACAGCTTAAGGTTGTTCTTTCTGACTGCGGAGCTATCGATCCCGAGGACATAGATGCCTATATTGCAGGCAAGGGCTATGAGGCGGCAAGAAAGGTTCTTACCTCATCTGCCCCTGAGGATGTAATCGGAATTATCAAGGCTTCAGGCCTCAGAGGAAGAGGCGGAGCAGGTTTCCCTACAGGAGTGAAATGGGAAGCAGCAATGAAACAGGCCTCCAGGCAAAAATACATGATTTGCAATGCGGATGAAGGCGATCCCGGCGCATTTATGGACAGGTCTGTTATCGAGGGCAACCCCCATGCTGTAATCGAGGGAATGATAATAGGCGCTTATTCAATCGGCGCTGATAAGGGCTATGTTTATATAAGGGCTGAGTATCCGCTTGCTGTTGAAAGGCTGAGAAAAGCTCTCTCTGATGCGAGGACAAGAGGGTTTCTCGGGAAAGATATCTTAGGCACAAAATTCAGCTTTGATATAAAGGTAAAACTTGGTGCAGGGGCATTTGTCTGCGGCGAAGAGACAGCGCTTATAGCTTCAATTGAAGGCCAGAGAGGAATGCCGAGGGCAAAACCGCCCTTCCCTGTCTACAGCGGATTATGGGGAAAACCAACAGTGATAAATAATGTCGAAACCCTTGCAAATGTTCCATATATCATAAGGAACGGCGCCCAGTGGTTTTCTTCTTTCGGCACAGAGAAATCAAAGGGAACAAAGGTATTTGCCCTTACTGGAAAAATCAAGAACTCAGGACTCATAGAAGTGCCTATGGGGATTCCATTGCGGGAAATAATCTACGACATAGGTGGAGGCATTGAAGGCAACAGAGCGCTTAAGGCAGTCCAGACAGGAGGGCCTTCAGGCGGATGTATTCCTGCGGAAATGCTTGATACTCCTGTTGATTTTGAGTCACTTGCAAAAGTAGGTTCTATAGTAGGCTCAGGCGGAATGGTAGTGCTCGATGAAGATAACTGTATGGTTAACATGGCGCAGTATTTTCTCCAGTTCACACAGATGGAGTCGTGCGGGAAATGCGTCCCGTGCAGGATAGGGACTAAAAGACTTCTTGAAATTCTCGAGAGAATAACAAAAGGCAAAGGGAAAGAGGGAGACATAGAACTCCTTGAGAAACTCAGCGCTGATATTAAGGACGCATCACTCTGCGGTCTTGGCCAGACAGCGCCAAACCCGATATTAAGCACCATAAAATATTTCAGAGATGAATACGAGGCGCATTTAAAAGGAAAGTGCCCGGCAGCAGTCTGCAAAGAACTGCTGACTTACTATATTCTTGAGGAATTCTGCAATGGGTGCGGAGCGTGCTTGAGGGCATGTCCTGCAAAGGCTATAACAGGAGAGAAAAAGAAATTGCACAAGATAGACCCCGCGCTATGCATTAAATGCGGGGCATGTTTTGATGTATGCAAGTTCAAGGCAGTGAAAAAAGTTTAAAATGAAAAATTTAAAATTAAGGAGAATTTTGAATTTTAAATTGCAACTTTGCATTTTTAATTTTGAATTTTGATATTGGAGGCTTATGGTAACTCTTACAATAGATGGTAAAAATATAGCGATGCCTGAAGGCACTACTGTTCTTGATGCAGCGAGGATGTTCAACATAGAGATTCCTACGCTCTGCCATCATCCGAAACTTACACCGTTTGGAGGCTGCAGGCTCTGTATTGTTGAAGTAAAAGGGGTTCCGAGACCGCTCACATCATGCACAACGCCTGTTTCAGAGGGAATGGAAGTGACAACTTCAACGCCTGCTCTTGAGGACTTAAGAAAAACAATGCTTGAACTTATTCTCTCAGACCATCCGAATGACTGCATGGTATGCGAAAAGGCCGGAGACTGCACGCTTCAGGAACTCGCATATTTCTATGGCATAAGAGAAAATAGGTTCGGAGGAGAAAGAAGGATATACGAGAAGAAAGACGGCAATCCCTTTATTGAAAGGGACATGGGGAAATGCATACTCTGCGGCAGATGCGTAAAGGTCTGCGATGAGATACAGGGTGTGGGCGCAATAGATTTTGCATACCGCGGGTTTAAATCCAAGATATGCCCGACATTTGAAAAAGACCTTGACTGTGAATTCTGCGGGCAGTGTGTGGCTGTATGCCCGACAGGCGCTTTAACAGGCAAGATGTGGCAGCTCCGCGGCAGGCAGAAAGACATAAAGGGAATTGACACTACCTGCCCGTACTGCGGGACAGGATGCAATCTCACACTTCACGTAAGGCAGAATGAAGTTGTAAGAGTGACTTCAAAGGAAGACACGTGGAACGAGGGATGGCTGTGCGCTAAAGGCAGGTTCGGTTATTCGTTTATCAACAGCCCCGACAGGCTGACAAAACCGCTCATACGGATAGTAACGAGGGACAAGGGACAAGGGACGAGTAAAAACAATGACTCGTCGCTCGTTACTTGTCGCTCGTCCCTTTTCAGAGAAGCATCATGGGACGAGGCGCTTGATTATATCGCTGCGAAGCTGAAAGAGATAAAAGAGAGACACGGCGCTGATTCAATAGCAGGCCTTTCTTCTGCAAGATGCACTACAGAAGAAAACTATCTATTCCAGAAATTTATGAGGGCAGCAGTAGGCACAAATAATGTTGACCACTGCGCCCGTCTCTGACACGCTCCAACTGTAGCCAGTCTGGCTACAATATTCGGATCAGGAGCAATGACCAATTCCATAAGAGAGATCGAGGGGATGGAGGTTATCTTCGTAATCGGCTCCAACACAAAAGAAACTCATCCTGTTATCGCAAACATGATGTTAAAAGCCCTGCACAAGGGAACAAAACTCATAGTGGCAGACCCAAGGAGAGTTCCGCTTGTCAGATTCTCGGAGATATTCTTAAGGCTGAAACCTGGCACTGATGTAGCCCTTTTAAACGGAATGGCGCATGTCATATTAAAAGAAGGACTGCATAACGATGAATTTATCAATGAAAGAACCGAGGGTTTTGATGAATGGGAAAAATCAATAGAGACCTTTACGCCTCATAATGCCTCAAAGATAACAGGAATTCCTGAGGAAGAGATAATAAAAGCAGCGAAGCTTTATGGAGGCTCAAGAAAGGCAGGAATATTCTACACAATGGGCATTACCCAGCACACGCATGGTACAGACAATGTAAATGCAATAGCAAATCTTGCCCTTATTACAGGAAACATCGGGAGAGAACATACAGGGATAAACCCTTTAAGAGGGCAAAACAATGTGCAGGGCGCTTGCGATGCCGGCTGTCTCCCTAATGTATATCCCGGCTATCAGAGGGTTGACATGCCGATGGTCAAGAAAAAATTTGAGGATGCATGGGGAGTCCGGCTTTCCGATAAAGAGGGGCTGAAATCAACAGAGATGGTAGAATCAGCCTTTAAAGGCAAACTTAAGGCCCTCTACGTACTTGGCGAAAATCCTATGCTCACAGACCCGAATATTGAACATACACGCAAAGCGCTCGCTAAACTTGAGTTCATGGTAGTGCAGGACATATTCCTTACAGAGACAGCAGCGCTCGCAGATGTAGTCCTGCCCGCGGCCTGTTTTGCTGAAAAAAACGGCACTTTCATAAATACAGAAAGAAAAGTCCAGCTTGTAAGAAAAGCGGTAGAGCCGCCCGGAGACGCTAAAGAAGACTCACGGATAATAGCTGAATTATCCAACAGGATAGGATACCCCATGAGATACTCTTCTGCGGAAGAGATTTCTGAAGAACTCGGCAGTTTATGGCCCGCATTGTCAGGCATATCCTACAGCAGGATACGCGCCAATGGCATCCACTGGCCGTGTCCCACAAAAGACCATCCCGGCACAGAATATCTGTACAAGGCAGGTTTCCCGCGGGGCAAGGTCTCATTTACTCCTGTAAAGTATGTTCCTCCAGCAGAAGTTACAGACAATGATTATCCTTTCATCCTTACAACAGGCAGAAACCTTTTCCAGTATCACGGCGGTTCAATGACGCGGAGAGTCGCACCTATTGAGAAACATGCAGGCGAGCCTTATGTTGAGATAAACACAGAGGATGCGAAAAAAGCCGGAATAAAAGACGGTGAAAAAATAAAGGTCACATCAAGGAGAGGACAGATTGAGATAAAGGCGCGGGTAACAGACAGGATATCAAGCGGCGTTCTTTTTATTCCTATGCATTACAGAGAAGCCGCTGCAAATATGATAACCACAGATGCCCTTGACCCGCATGCAAAAACACCTGAATTTAAGGTATGTGCGGTTAAGATAGAGAAATAAGAAAGGAGGGATTATGGTAAACATCAGCGAACTCAAAAAACAGATTCTTCTTGAAGACATCGCCGATTCCGAACTTGAAAGATTATCAAAGATTACACAAGAACTTTCATTGAAAAAAGATGAATTCCTATTCAAGGAAGGCGAAGATACAAAGGGCATTTATATGATTCGTTCCGGGAAAATTGAAATCAACAAGGTAACGCCGGACGGCTGGAAACAGACCCTTGCAGTTCTGACAGCAGGCAGTTTCTTTGGAGAGCTTTCAATACTTGAAAAACGCAAACACGAGGCCAACGCATCAGCTATTGAGAAATCAGAACTCCTGAAGCTGTCAAAAGAAGACTTTGAGAAGATGGAAAAGGACGATATTTCACTGGCGCTGCAGATACTCAAAAAAATTGCACTGGTTATGAGCAAAAACCTCAGGCGTATGAATGAGAAGTTTTTGAATGCATTGATAAATTATTAGATACAAGATGCAGGATGCAAGATACAAGATACACGATAAAAAAATATGATGTGACGTGCATCATGAATCATGAATCATGTATCAATTTCTAAATTAAGGAGGACTTTAACAATGCCGTATGATGCAACGAAGTTAGCTGACTGGCAGATTTCCGAAGAAGCTGAAAAAAATATGCCTACCCCTGAAGACTGGCAGGAACGGCTGGGACTGCAAAAGGACGAGATCCTGCCCATGGGTCGCCTGTCCAAGATTGATTTCCTCAAGGTCATCAACCGTCTCAAAAACAATCCTGACGGAAAGTACATAGAGGTTACAGCCATCACTCCGACGCCTCTGGGCGAGGGCAAAAGCACTACCTCGTGCGGTTTGATGGAAGGACTTGGCAAGCGCCGCGTAAATGTTGGAGGAGCGCTGCGTCAGCCTTCAGGCGGTCCGACCATGAACGTAAAAGGCACTGCTGCAGGCGGAGGCAACTCTTTGCTGATTCCTATGACTGAGTTTTCATTGGGACTCACAGGCGACATCAATGACATCATGAACGCTCACAACCTGGCCATGGTGGCAATGACATCCCGTATGCAGCACGAGCGTAATTATAACGATGAGCAGTTGAAGCGTCTCACCAGAATGAGGCGGCTCGACATAGACCCCACACGCGTGGAGATGGGGTGGATAATGGACTTCTGCGCCCAGAGCCTGCGAAATATAATCATCGGCATCGGCGGCAGGACAGACGGCTTTATGATGCAGTCAAAGTTCGGTATCGCAGTAGGCTCAGAGTGCATGGCAATTCTTTCAGTAGCCAATGACCTCGCTGATCTGAAAAAGCGCCTGAATAACATCACAGTTGCTTTTGATAAGAGCGGCAAACCTGTTACCACAGGTGATCTCGAAGTCGGCAATGCAATGACAGCCTTCATGCGCAATACAATCAATCCAACCCTCATGTGCACCGCAGAATACAACCCCTGCTTTGTTCATGCCGGGCCTTTTGCAAATATCGCTGTGGGCCAGTCCTCAATCATTGCAGACAGGGTCGGTCTGAAATTGTTCGACTACCATGTGACTGAATCCGGTTTTGCGGCAGACATCGGCTTTGAAAAATTCTGGAACGTCAAGTGCCGCTTCAGCGGACTGAAACCGCACGTGTCCGTGCTTACCACTACTGTCCGCGCCCTGAAGATGCACGGCGGCGGCCCCAAGGTAGTGGCAGGCAAGCCTCTGCCTGAAGAATACACAAAGGAAAATATAGCGCTTGTTGAAAAGGGCTGCGCCAACATGGTCCATATGATCAACGTCATTCGCAAATCCGGCATAAACCCTGTGGTCTGCATTAACCGTTTTTATACTGACACGAATGCTGAAGTGGCTGCTGTCAAAAAAGCCGCTGAAGCAGCAGGCGCCCGCTGCGCCGAATCCCAGCACTGGCTAAAGGGCGGTGAGGGAGCGCTTGAACTTGCTGATGCGGTCATAGACGCATGCAACCAAAAGAACGACTTCAAATATCTTTATCCAATAGAAATGAAGCTGCGCGACCGCGTAGCGCTCATAGCCAAAGAAGTTTACGGCGCAGACGGCGTCTCATGGCTGCCTGAAGCTGAAGCCAAGGCCAAGATGCTTGAAGACGATCCCAAGTACGCTGACTTTGCAACCATGATGGTCAAAACCCACCTGAGTCTCACTCATGACCCTGCCCTCAAAGGAGTTCCTAAAGGGTGGACACTGCCCATCAGAGATATATTGATTTACTCAGGCGCCAAA
>JACQXE010000071.1 GCA_016208915.1 Nitrospirota bacterium
TCTTCCTCTGGTTTTAGGCGGCCTTTGCCAGAAAAACTGCATGAGGGATCTTCTTTATACTTTCGTTTCCATGTATGTAACAGATTCTCATGAATCCCAAGACCGTGGGCTACGTCACTCACTGATCGTCCACCTTCTGTCGCAAGTCGTACTGCTTCTTCCTTAAACTGCCGATCGTACTTCCTATGTCCATTCCTACGTCCATTACTGTCTTGCATTTTACACCTCCCAAGGTTATAAGGTTATTTATATCGTAACCTAACCTTTCGGTGTGTCCGTTAAACCGGGGGAAGTTCACTGGAAGTTCTATCAAATCATTAGCAAGTTTGACATTGCAACAATTCAAATAATCGGAGTGATCGGGTGGATAGGTTTTGTTATCAACAGGACTGTTTCATTCTTGAGTCCCAGCTATCTTCTGATCTATGGAGGGCGGCGACTCCCAAAATATTTTTTCTACTCGGCGTGGACGGAGGTAACATTAGAGGTAATGACCTCTGTACTCATTTTCATTACATTGCGGTTTGGATGAATAGATGTTTTTATCGGTCAAATTCGATGCCTTTCATACTCAATATTTTTAGAGAAAGGGACTCATGAATATCAGCAAAATAATGCCGCTCAAAGACAGTTCCCTCCTGTTTAAAACTATGGACTTTTCAATATATCATTAAGGACTTTTTGAATGGATCTAAAAACTTTATGGCTATCATAAATGCCTGTTATATCAATCCAGCGGATATCTTCTTCTCTGTTAAACCATGTGAACTGCCTTTTCGCATACCGTCTTGTGCTTTTTTTTATGAGACTGACAGTCTCATCGAGCGAGATATCTCTTCTGATATGCATTGCAATCTCCTTGTATCCTATTGCCTGCATTGGTGTCCTGTCAGGATTTTTGTTTAATATTTTTTTTACCTCTTCGATAAGCCCTTGCTCTATCATCGCGTCAACCCGAGCTTCGATTATTCTGTAAAGCTCTTTTCTGTCTCTTTTCAGCCCAATCTTGATAAACCCGTAGGGAAGCGGTTTTGTTGCTTCTTGCTGAAGTTCTGATATGCCCTGTCTTGTCTTCAGGCATACCTCGATTGCCCTTATTATGCGCCTTGTGTCAGCAGGCATTATCCTGCCGGCTGCTATAGGATCAAGTTCATTGAGGTAGTTATAGAGAAATCCCTCCTCCCTGTCTTCGAGCGAAAGCAGTTCTTCCCTGAGTTTCCGGTCAGCAGAAGGTCCGCTGAATATCCCCCGTGTCATTGCCTTGATATAAAGACCTGTGCCTCCAACAACAAGTGGTATCTTATCCTGCTTAAGAAGATTCTCGATTATAGGCGTCACGTCTTTTATGTAGCTGCCGACGCTGTAGGAATCTGAAGGCTCGATGATGTCAATCATATGATGTTTAACTTCTTCTCTTTGCTGTTTCAAAGGTTTTGCGGTTCCTATATCCATGCCTCTGTAAATTTGCATGGAATCTGCGCTTATTATCTCTGTGCCGAGCGCCTTTGCAAGAAGTATTGACGCCTCTGTTTTCCCAACTCCTGTAGGACCTAATAGGATAATTACTTTATTCATGTTTTTATATACATACAAGGGGATAGCATTTGAGCGGCTTTATTTTACTATTGCGTTCCAAAATAACTGAAAAAAGGCTGAATGATGAAGAAATGCAATGACGACACCTTATAAAGTTAATCCACATCGGATTATTCATAAAAACACCAGTCATATTGTTCCCTTTAATGCTGCGTATCAAAACGAGGTTGCACATCTTAATATTCTGTCGATTCATTGTATTTATGAGACGTTCAGCCTTTTAATAAATTTTGGGGCATTATCAATAATATTTAATCCTTGGTTTTGTATCCTGCCTTTAACTGTCCACAGGCGCCGAGTATATCCTGCCCTTTGCTTTTTCTTATAAATGCGCTAATGCCTGCTTTGACAAGAATATCCTGAAATTCTATGACCCTATCATCAGACGGTTTTTTAAAATCACTTCCTTCATATGGATTAAATGGTATGAGATTTATCTTTGAGGGAATGCCTTTCAGTATTCTAACGAGATTTTTTGCATCAGAATTTTTATCATTCATGCCGTCAATTATCACATATTCAAATGTTATAAGTCGTTTATACGCCAATTTAATTTTTCTGCACTCATCAAGCAGCGCCTTAATAGGATATTTTTTGTTTATCGGCATAAACCTGTCTCTGACAGAATCATTCGAAGCGTTCAGGGATATGGCAAGATTGACATGAGGCGCTTTTTTATACAGTTCGATAATCCTTGGCGCAATGCCGCAGGTTGACAGCGTTATCCTTCTTTTAGAGAATCCGATAAATTCAGTTATGCGATGGAGTGCTTCAACCACCTCGTCAAAATTTAACAAAGGCTCCCCCATTCCCATGAAAACTATGTTCGTAATCCCATGTCCCCTGACCCGTGTCCCCTGACCCGTGATTTTCATAACTGCGATTATCTGGTCAACAATCTCATATGCCTTTAGATTCCTTTTAAATCCAATCCTTCCAGTCAGGCAGAAGCCGCATCTCATGGCGCAGCCAACCTGAGATGAGATGCATAGCGTAAGGCGTTTATCATCAGGTATGAGGACGCTCTCTATTGATTCTCCATCCTCAAGCCCGAACAGGAACTTTTCAGTGCCATCTCCTGATTCCTGTTTATTAAGCAATTTCAGGTTGCTGATGTAAGCCACATCTGATAGCTTTTTCCTTAATTCTTTTGATAATTCAGTGATGTTTTCCATAGATTCAGCCTGTTTTTCGTATATCCAGTGAATAAGTTGTTTTGCCCTGTAATCAGGAAGCCCTTGAGCTTTCACAAACTCCTTTATTTTGTCTTTGCTTAATGCTTTGAGGTTGGTTTTTTGCATTGTTAATTATAACTGAATGAATGGGGTTAGAGCATCATTGACAAGAGCGTAGTATCCAACTATCCCTTATTATTTTCATAACCCGGATAAAAGCATCACATAGTGTTTTCGCTCATTCTCGGTTGCTAAAGCGCCCTCCGAGGTTTTGCCCGCTTTATATCCTTATTTTTCCAGGCTGAATTACGGGCAAAAAAACCGCTTAAACACTATGTCCTGCCTCTCAAATAAATTTATGAATAATATGGGATAGTTGGATTTGATGGGGAAAGCACAAACAGGTTCAATTTCTTCTGATACTAATGACTATTTAAAGACTAAATCTTTACACAATTTATACTAATTTTGATATCTACAATTCTAAAGTAGTGGTTTATAATTGTAATTATGAAGATCAGAAGGGACATTTATGATGATTTAATTCAGGTTATCCGAACCTGCGGTGAAATATCATCTGGAACTTATGGCGCAGACTTACGTCTGCTTTCCATTAGAGAGCTATTCAAAAAATCTGGCTAACGAACTTAAAAAAGTCAAAAAATATTATCTATACGACATCGGTATAAGAAACAGCATCCTTAATGATTTTTCTGCTGTAGAAAGGCGCAATGACAAAGGAACAATTCTTGAATCCTTTGTTTATCTCAGTATAATCAAACAGTTAAAACCCAATATGGAAGTAAAGTTCTGGAGAACAAGGCAGGGTGATGAGGTTGATTTTATTCTGCTGAAAAACCGCATACCAGTACCTTTGGAGGTCAAATATCAGGTGAATACAGGTCATATTCCTGAAGGATTGCAGAAATTCCTCATGAAATACAAAGAAGCGCCTTATGGGATAGTTGTTACTAAGGGAGGCAAGGGGGAAAGGGAATTTAATAAACGATTAATAAAGTTTATAGATTGGCAGGAAGCAGAGACAATAGATTATTTAGAGGATGTTGAATAGCAGATTCTTTTTTTGTAACTTTCGGCTCCTTCAGCCTCGATACCGAGCGGAGAAATTGGCAGAAAACTTTCTTTCTTGTTTTTTGCTTTTGCGCTTCTGCTCTACTGCTCTATGGCACTGTTGTTGACCGGTTTAATTTCTTCTGACCGCAGGGAGTACCTAAAGACTATATAGAGGATAAATTTTAAAATTGTTCTGCCCCCAGATTTCTCTTTATTTTTCGAACGGTTCCTCTTATAATTTCATTGTTGAATAACTATAGTGAAAAACTATATAATTTTGCTGAATACGAGGTAGGGAGTCGGAATTTAATCCATGAGCTTATTGAACGAATATATCAGCAAAAGGATGGGCGGTAAAGAGCTTGAGGCTGAAAGAATGGGAATATGATTGAATTTAGAATTAAATATGCTCAAAGTTATATTGGTGATGCAAAATTTCTTTATGAAAATAAAAGATGTAATAGTGCAATCTCACGGTTATATTATGCATCCTATCAGGCGATGTGGGCTGCGATTGGTGATCCGGACGAGGGAAAGGTATGGAAACATCTTGCTATAATCAAACCGTTTGTTCATGGCTACTGGTTTAGTCCGTCACAGAAGCAGAATTCAGCGGGACTTCTGGAGCATTTACGGTTGCCATTAAGACAGTTATATGCTCATAGGATTAGCCGATTATGAGCTTGTTGAAATTAATCAAAATATTGTAGAAAATATGATAAAAACAGTTGACGATTTAATAAACACTGTATTATCAAAAGGGAGGCATGGAACATGAAAGCAGCGACAAGTGATAGGATTTTACTTGCTGACGCAGTTGCTGAATTGATAGAGGCTCTCCATCAGAAATATCCCGGCATAAGAACAAAACCAATTCCGCCTGTTGAAGATGAAGACTTTACAATAGAAATTGAAGTTCCTTCCCAATTTTCGCTTGAGGAAGTGGAATTGGAAAGTCATAAAGAATGTATCAGGCTTGAAGATAAATATGATATTTATATGCTGCCATTGGTAACACGGAAAGCGGAATAAATTAATGAAGATAGAATATGACCCTGCACATGATCTTTTAAATATAGAGTTTTTAAGCGGTGAGGCTATATCAGAGTCGGTCGAGCTTGACGGAATCGTAATTGATTATTCAAAAGGCGGTGGAATCGTTGCTATAGAAATACTCGACGCCAGCAAGAGAACAACTAAAAATCCCCTTGACCTGATTGATTTGTCGATAGTCAAAGAAAAAGCGGCGGCTTAGAGTCTGACGCGACGAAGATTTTTTATGGAGCAAGAGAGAGCAGAGGAAGGATAAGATTTTGAAGGAAACGGCATAAAGGGATTTTGGGGGATGTGAAATGTGGCTAAAAGATAAATACACAGAAGCAAGCCTGACTTCAATTCGGTTCAGAGGAATGAGCAAGATTCCAGCCTGACCCTCTGCGGTCTCTTGTACTTTTGGGCGAGGCTGATGCAGCAGTTTATTTTCCTCAACCTGGAAAGTCGGCAAAAGTGTGGGATTATGCTGCAGCACTCTTGATGATAGAAGAATTGGGAGGAAGCATGACAACACTTGGTGGTTTGATGATGCCCTTTAGAGAACAAGCCATTGTTCATAGAGATGGCTGGCTTGCAAGTAATGCATTTTGCAATCATGCTGAAATACTGAAGGCATTGCGGTAGTATTTAAGGCATTGTCCCCCCGCCCCCGCCAGTAACCTGGCGCCGGCCCCCAGGGGCCCCGCCCCAAGCCCAGCCCTTGGAAGAAACAACTGGAGCAGTTCTGCCGCCACAGAGCATTGAAAAAGGAAGGCCGTACTGTTAGGATATCCCATGGTGGTAACTGCAAATAAATGTTCTTACCTTGTTATCTTGTGTGGTGAGGTAACGTATGTCTCGTGATTGGGAAAGTATTTTCAGTTCATGGGCCAAACCACCGTCAAAAACAGAACAAGAGCGGTGTGATAAAGCAGTACAAGCTATACGCAACGCCGTTTCTGCGAATCAAAAACTTCAGAAGAAAAATATCCAGATTATTGTCCAAGGTTTCTACCGAAATAATACAAATGTCCGACAGGACAGCGATATTGATATCGGCGTCTTGTGTTTTGACACATTCTTTTATGATTTACCAGAGGGTTATACTGCGGAGAGTTTCAGTATAACTCGATTACAGGGATGTTGTATATAAGGCTTTTGCCGCTTGCAGTGGGTGTCATGACAACGACATTCTCACCCTGCCTTATGAGGTCAATGGCTTCTACCTGATGACTGTAAAAGAACTCAATGCCCTGTTTTTTGAAGACTTCCCGTAATTTTTCATTTAAGTCAAGCTTTCTGTATTTCGGCTCTATATGACTGACATCGTGTTATTATACATCTACTATATCCATTAAAGTATTATGCTATAATTAAACAAAAAAGGAGCTGATTTATGCCCCTGAAAAAAATAATAAAAAAGGCATAAAATTAAATATGCATTTCAAGATAAAAGGGGCAATTAGGGATATTGAGACCATAGCAACTGGCCATGGGATAAGGAATTTAAACAGATTAAACAAAATATATGGAAAAGCAAACTGGCGAAAATTGAAAGGTATCTGCCGCGTTGAATTGGAAGATGGCGCTGTTCTTGAAACGGAAGTACATTGGTATGAGGGACATGGCATCGGGAAAAAAGAAATTAAAATCAAAAAATATTTATGAGGAGACAGGCATGAAAAAACATTTTATGATATGCGTTGATAATCGTGGCTATGAATCATCGCTGGAGACAAGGAAACTCTACGAAATATTGCATGACCGGACAGCTGAAAAACATCATCAGATAAGAGCTATTGATGAATCAGGTGAAGATTATGTGTATCCTGAAAAGTTTTTTGCTCCTGTGCGATTGCCTCATATCACAAAAGAAAAATTAGAATTAGTGGCTGCATAATAAACCTGCGCATATTCCGCAATGTGTGTAATAGGCAAAAATCTAAAATCTATATTTTTGAGAATGCCTTATTTAGAAGGTAGAGGGTGTTTTTGATAGGACAGAGAGCTGGATTGACAATTAAAACGGAAGCTTCCTTATTCGTATTCTGTTATCTTTGATTATTTTCTTTTTATCCTTTCTCTCCAATAACCTGGTTTTCGTCGTAAGTGTGCTACAGCAACGATTACAATTTCTTCTGGTTCAATACGATATAAAATACCGAATGGAAATTTTTTGACAAGCCGCCTTCTTAGTTCGCCCTCAACTACCGGCCATGTTATAGGTAACTCTGCAACAGAGTTTACAGCTCGTTCCGTTTCTGAAAGAAAATCTATGCCTAAATCTGTTGCTTGGGACTCATAATATTTTGCTGCTTCAAACATCTCTTGCTCTGCTTCAGGAAGGAATACAACAGGCTTCATCCTAATTTTGAATGAGCCTCTTTAAACACTGCCTCCGCTGATTTTGCCTTAACCCTGCCTTCTTTATATTCTCTATAGCGGCGTTCGGCTTCTTCAATCCATAGCTTTTCTGCATTTGGGTCTTCTTCTGCATCTAAACTATGGATAAGATGTTCTGCTAATTCGGCTCGTTCATGAGGTGAGAGTTGAAGAGCTTCTCCTTCAATTTCTTTAACACTCAATGGCATTGATACCTCCTTTTTCGTTGTTTAATTATATTAACTTGACTTTAAAGGTAATGCAAGCTGCCGGAACTTATAATAAGCTAAAATCTATACTTTTGAGAATACCTTGTTCAGAAGGTGGAGGGTCTTTTTGATAAGCTGGAGGTCTTGAGGAGAGAAGTGAGAAAAAGGGCCCTTGTCTTTTACTAAAATCTTTTGCTGAGGTATCTTTTCTTTTGAGAATAAATCCCCTGTCTTCACTCCAAGCGCTCCAGCAATTCTGACAATAGAGTCAAGGCTGACATTGACTTTGCCTCTCTCAAGCTCGCCTATGAATTTGTAATTCAGTGCTGCTTTTTCGCCTAATTCTTCCTGCGTAATGCCTGAAGATTTTCTCAGTTCTCTTATCCGCTCTCCTAATTTCTTTCTGCTTTCATTAATCATGTCTTTCATAGCTGAATTATATGCAGTCTTCCAAAAGCAATAAACCGTATATATGCCTTAATAATTTTTGTTGACAAAAACCATATATAAATGGTATTTAATTATTACTTCACAGAAGTTGGGGGAAATAGTGTGGTAGAGAGGCTAAAGAATCAGTTTCTTCAAGGTTTTAAGATAATACTCTAAACTTGTATTAGAAGGGCGGTCTGTTGACTGCCCTTTTTGTTTTTAAAGACTTTTAGATTGTCTCTAGATTTAAGGTGGAATTATGTTAAAACCAAGAAGTCTTTTCACAACAATCATCTTGTTTCTGTTTGTGATTATTATGGGGAGTTGTGGTGCGGGGGGTGGAGGCGGAGGTGGAGACGTAGCTCCTGCAAATCAAGAAGTTAAATCTTATGAGGCATATACCGATTCCAATGGTGTAGCAAGATTTACTTTAGCTAATGGGAAATTAAGTTCTGTTCAAGTAATTAACCAACAGACAGGAGTTCCAATAGAAGGAATAAAAGTATCTCTAATATCGGATGGAACTAATGGTTTTTATATGACGACTGCCGATAAAGATAATTATATCGAAAGCATAGTTAATGCTTCAATAATAGACTTAGGGAAGACCAGTGTTTTCGCAAGTGCTACAGAATCAACTATTACAGCTACTCTTACAGATTGGAAGCAGGTAATAATAAAAGATACTGTGGTGCCTATAACTCAAGATAAAATACCTACAAACTTATGGCAATATTTTGTCGAAAACAAAGTGAGAAAAATAAAGGCGATCAAAATAGACGAAATCTATAATACGTGGGCTTTTATTAAAGATCTTATTGGATTTGGTAAAAAATATAGACACATATTAGAAGCTACAAAAGAAGTGGGACTATGGACACAAATTAAATTTTATTACTCAGTAATAGAGATAAACGAGGCATTGTTGGCTGCTCAGCTTGAGAAATCTTTTTATAATCGTGGATTTAAGCCAGATGATTTAGTTGATGTTTTTGAAATTATAGATAAACCTGGGTTTTATGTCTTTGTCCCACAGAGGGAGTTACCTAATTTAACAAACAGTGCGACTATTTATGGGAGAGTTACTGATGAGACAGGTAAGCCTGTGCCACAAGGCGCGAAAATAAAACTTTCGCCTTATGTTGAGCCAAAATATACAGATGCCGAGGGATTCTACAGATTTGATAATGTCCCAGTGCCTGATCAAACCACAGAATATACAATTTCAGTAGAGAAAATAGGTTACCATTCACCAACACCAAAAATAATTTCTGTTTCTCCCGGTAATGCATGGGAAGTAAATATTACTTTGAAATCATACGATCTATTAGAGCCATTTGGTAAGATAATAAACATTGTTAAAGATGCGACGACTGGAATGCTATTAGATGGAGTTTCCGTGAGAAGTTACAATACTGAAACCGAACGTCTTTCAGACGGGCAGTTAACTTCTTTGGCTGGTGCCTGTCTGCTCAGTGTTAATACTGGGATACATGATTTAACTTTTTTTAAAGAGGGTTATGCAACAAAAGAAATAAAAAACAATGTTGTTACAGCCAACGACACTGTTAACGTTGAGACATTTCTTGAAAAGATAAATACAAATCAAAACCCTGCCATATCCGTTCTAACAGCAAATCCATTAACTATAAATGCAGGAGCTACATCTACTATCACTTGTAATGCTTCAAATCCTGATGGAGATCTATTATCCTATTTTTGGACACCGTTAGTTGGAAGTATTTCAGGCTCAGGCTCAACAGTCACATGGACAGCACCATCCGCAGCAGGGACTTATACTGTGACTTGTTCTGTCTCTGACGGCAAAGGTGGAAGCGCATCGAAGGGAGTTAATATAATTGTTAGTGTGCCTACTACAAACGGTATTCTTTCCGTAACGCCAGGCGATAGATTCGATTCATCTGGTACACAGGGTGGACCATTCAGCCCTTCAAACAAGACATACACCCTTTCTAATACTGGAGGGACATCTATTAACTGGACAGCCTCTAAAGGACAAAGTTGGGTTAGTTTATCAGCAACCAGCGGAACTTTATCGCCTGGCACAAGTACGACAGTCACAGTTTCAATTAACAGCAATGCAAATAGCCTTGCACCAGGCAATTATGTTGATCTTGTAAATTTCACAAACACTACAAATGGCAATGGCGATACAAACCGGACTGTAAATCTGACGGTTAATTATAGTACTCCTACAATTACTGTTGGCCCTACGTCGTTGAATCTTGGTAATGTTATGATCGGCTCTTGCAGCACTGCAGAATTTGCTATTCAGCATGTATCAGGAACCGGGTCAGCATCTGGGACTGTCATTGCAAGTCCAAATCCGCCGTTTAGCATCACAGCAGGCAGTAGTTTTTCTGTTTCAGATGGATCTGCTGCAAATGTAACTGTTCGGTTCTGTCCAAGTAGTTCCGGCACCTTCAGTGGAACTGCTACTGTAGCAAGCAGTGCAACATTTACAGGAACCAATACTGTTACCTTGACAGGAACAGGGGTTACCTCTGGCGGAGATCCTGTTGAGCGCGTCACCAATGGTAGTTTTACCTCTGGGTCAAGTGGGTGGACATTGTCAGGCGATTTTTGGGCTGGCACTGGATCCAGATACCGTACATCACCGGGTTGCGCTGCTGGTGGCGTAGATAGCACAGGAGAAGCAAAAAATAATGCAAGTGGTTACATGTACCAAACTGTTGCTATACCGTCAGATGCCACATCAGCTACCTTGAGTTTTTGGCTGAATATTACATCTGATGAAACTACAACAACCACTCAGTACGATAAACTCTATGTAGAAATCCTTAATTCAAGTGGCGCATTACTTTCTACGCTTGCAACATATTCCAATTTAGATAAAGGGCCGTATTGTAGCCCATCATGCATTTACAACCAAAAATCCTTTAATCTTATTTCTTATAAAGGACAAGCGATTCGTATCAAATTCCGTGCTACCACTGACAGTTATTCATATACAGTATTCCGAATTGATGATATAAGCCTGATGGCTGATGGTACTGAGTGAAATATTAAAGATTAAATCTTAAAAATGATGGAATAGAAAAAAGGAGGGAGAAAGTGAGAAAATCGTTCTATTTTTTATTTCTTTTGTTTGCTGCTTATTCCATAATTGGCTGCGCCGCAGCCAGCCGGATGATTGATTACGGCTCTATGAAAACAGATGTGGCAATGGGAGGGTCGGTGTTTCTGACACCGTCTGATTCAAAGACCATATTGGTGCAGATTAAAAACACGTCTTCAAACCAAGGAATTGCTCCTAATTTTTGAATCAATTGTGGTGTCTGGATTGCAGTCGAGAGGGTACAGATTAGTTCAAAAACCATCTGAGGCAGCCTATCTCCTGCAGGCAAATGTTCGTTATGTTGGAGAATGGAAGGAAGGAATGGATTTTAGTGGAACTTTAACTGGCGCGAGTTTGGGTGCTCTTACAGGTCTTGGCCTTAGTGGCCGGGATCATCTTATGAGTGGAACGGTAGCAGGCGGAATTATAGGGAGCGTGGTAGGTTTCGTGACAGACGTGGCCACAAGAGTTAAAACTGCTGTGGTTGTGGTTGATCTGCAAATTGCCGAGAGGGTAAGCAGTGAGGAGGATGTATTTGGTCTTGAGACAGAGGAAAGCCAGACAATTTCCTCTGCCAAAACCCTCGGAGGCATGGGCACGCATCAGGATTTGCCAACAGCAACCACTACCCAGAAGAAAGTTTCGAGCAAAAAAGGTGCCAAAGTTCATACAACCGCTGTTGCAGCCAAGGCGGCGCAGGTTAACCTTGATGTGAATGAGGCATGCAAAGTTTTAATTGAAGCTGCTGGTCGGCAGGTTGCAGGAATTTTCTAAAAAAATCAGGGGCAGGCATATTTATGAGCACTTTGTCTGCAACAGCAGATGATTATTCCAAATCTATGGGGTGCAGGGCAAAGCCCGAATCTTTTTTGTCACCAAAATGAAATTCTTCATGTGATATAATTGTAGTTAATGATTGGATCTGTTGTATCCAAAAATGGAATAGAGATTCGATTGACTGCTGAAAGATGGTCTCATATTGTTGAAGCACATGACTATATGGCAGGCAATCAGGATCTGGTTTTTGAAACCATAGAGAATCCAGATTACATAGTTCAGGGCGAAAAGAATGAGTTGATTGCCATGAGGCATTATGAAAAAACTTCCATCTCTGAAAAGAATATGGTTGTGATTTATAAAGAGACAAAAGACGATGGATTTATTTTAACAGCCTTTTTGACGTCGAAACCTGATAAGATATCGAAAAGAGGTGTTGTATGGAAAAAATGAACGAACTTTTGGACATTCTTCCACATATTTTAAAAATGCCTTTTAATCGTATTTGGATTGATTACGATAAAGAGGCAGACGTGCTGTATATCAGTTTTAGAAAACCACAGCAGGCTAATGACAGCATTATGGAGGATGACATTATCTATCACTATCATGATAAGGAATTGGTAGGTATGACAATACTTCACGCTAAGAATAAAGGTAGATAACAGTTCTTGTCTAAAAATCAGGGTTAGGTACATTTATAAGCACTTTTGTCTGCGACAGCAGATGAATACCCAACTCTTCTATTTTTCTGAGATCGTCTATCAAATAAGATGATTATTATGCTGCCAGCCTGTTTGCTTTTACATGAAGTCTTATGTGTTCATGTGCCTGAAGAATCTTAATAATCTCAAGAATGTTTTCAACCTTTGGATTACCTCGAGGCCCAAGCATACGGTGAATGCTCTTGCTTGATTTCTTAAGTTTTGCAGCAAGTCCCTGAAATGTGATTGTTGCATTAATGTAATCACGGAGGATTGACTTGCCGGCATCGAGATCTCCTGAGAGAAGTTCATTTACAGCCTCTGTTAGCATGTATCTGCGGAATTCAGCATCACTTTCGGCACGACTTAAGATTGTTTTTCGAAATTTTTTTGTAATTGGCATATTACCCCCTTATCTTTTTCTTTCTTTGTCTATTTTGTACTGTGCCCAAAGTAACTGAGCCTTTTTTATATCCTTATCCTGAGTTTTCTTGGAGCCGCTACCGAATTAGAAATCAGGGACAGATACAATTATAAAACGATATAAAATAATCTACAGATGCAATACAGCAACTTAGGCTTAAGCTGCTATACGTTCAACTTTTATCTTTTTATGGCTATGTTTCAGCTTCCATAGGTCATATTGCATTTGTTGAGTAAGCCAGCTCTCAGGCGTTGTATCAAAGGCAATAGACAGCCTTACAGCCATTTCAGGGCTTATACCGGTATGACCATTCAGCAATTCGGAAAAGGTCTTACGGCTTACACCAAGGGCATTTGCTGCTTCTGTAACAGATAAACCCAACGGCTTAATGCAAAGCTCTCTTATAATTTCTCCCGGATGTGGCGGATTGTGCATCATGGTTATACCTCCTTTAGTGATAGTCTAAATAGTCAACATCAACAATATTACAGATTGCAAGAAAAATAAAATCAAAAATCCTTATTTCCTCCCCATCCGTGTTTGCCTATAAGCGGCACAAACATGCACGGAGTATGAAATTGCTCTGAGAGGCTGCCGTTGGATTTTTTCAGGATTATAAGCTGCTGGGAGAATCGGTCGCCAACAGGCGCAACAATTATCCCTTCCTGGTCAGAGAGTTGTTCAATTAACGGCTGGGGGATTTTGGGAGAGCCTGCAGTTATAAGTATCCTGTCAAATGGGGATTCCTCAGGCCAGCCGAGCGTGCCGTCACTGGCTCTGACATGTATGTTTGTATACCCGAGAGCGCTAAATCTTTCTTCTGCTATTTTTGCAAGAACCGGAATTCTCTCTGCTGTAAAGACCTCTTGTGAAAGCTCGGCAAGGATTGCTGCCTGATAACCTGAGCCTGTTCCTATCTCGAGCACCTTCTCCCCTCCCTTTAATTCGAGAAGTTCAGTCATGATGGCAACCATATAGGGCTGGGATATCGTCTGCTCTTCACTGATGGGAAGTGCCATGTCATCATAAGCCTTAAATTGTATAGGTTCACCAACGAAGAGATGCCTCGGCACCCTTCGCATTGCATCGAGCACACGGGTGTCCTTTATTCCCCTCGGAATAAGCTGGGTTTCAACCATTATGTCCCTTAATCTTTGAAAATCCACGCGTAACGATTCCCTTTCACAAATGGCAGGGCATAGTGTTTGAGCGGTTTATTTTGCTGATATTCCGACAATATGTTTCATAAGAAAATCGAGAGGCAAAATCCTCGGAGGTCGCCAGAAGCGACTGAGAATGAGCGAAAATACTATGCCCTGCCATTTGTGCCTCACATTCTTTTCGCTATCTCTCTTGCTGCCATAACACCTGATGCAGATGCCTGAATCAATCCCCTGCTAACGCCAGCACCGTCTCCAACAGCAAAAAGGTTTTTCACCTCTGTTTCAAGGGCATTGGTCAGTTTTAACTGCATAGAGTAGAATTTGACCTCAACGCCATAAAGGAGGGTATGTTTTGAATTAACTCCCGGGGCGATCTTATCGAGTGCATCTATCATCTCAAGGATATCGGATAAATAACGGTATGGTATTACAAAACTCAGATCTCCTGGGGTTGCATCTTTTAATGTGGGTTGGACAATGCCCTTTGCAATCCTTTCTTTGGTTGAACGCCTCCCCTGCTGAAGGTCGCCGAGCCGCTGTACAATAACACCCTGACCTAAAAAATTGGCTAAACGGGCAATATATCTTCCATAGGATATGGGTTCATTGAACGGCTCTGTAAAAAATGTGCTCACTAATAGCGCGAAGTTTGTGTTATTAGTTTTTCTGTGTGCATAGCTATGGCCATTAACTGTCCAGATGTCTTTAAGATACTCTTTAACGACCTCGCCGTAGGGATTGACACAGAATGTTCTTACCTTATCATCAAATTTTTTCGAATAGAATATAAGCTTTGGTTCATATGTAATACTTGTAAGATGTTCGAATACAGAAGAAGGTATCTCAACCCTCACGCCGATATCAACAGGATTCTGGAGGATGGTAAGATGCATCCGTTTTACCTCTTCTTCAAGCCAGCGCGACCCTTCCCTGCCAGGTGCCAGTATCACATAATCAGAGTAAACCTTATCTCCCTTTTTCAGCCTGACGCCGACAGCCTTATTTTTTTCTATAATTATCTCCTCTGCCTCTGAGCCAAAAAAGGTTTCTATCTTTGCGTTCAGCGCTTTTTTCATCCTTTTCAGCAAAATCCTGCACATGTCTGTACCGATATGCCTTATCTTCGACGGTACAAAGACAATATCATTTTTTGATGCAAGCCTCTCTATCCTTTCTATCTCTTCTTTGCTGCCGCCGTATGTCTTTTTTGAAGCTCCGTATCGGACATAGATATTGTCCACATATGCTATTAAGGACTGCAATGTGTCATGGTCTATATATCTTAAAAGAAATCCTCCAATCTCAGGGGAGAGATTTAGCTTCCCGTCGCTGTATGCCCCTGCACCTCCCCAGCCGCTGAGAACTGCACATTCAGGACATGCCCTGCATGATATCTCCTTCATCATCATAGGACATTTTCTTTGGTCTATGTCTTTGCCCTTTTCAACGATAAGTATCTTTGCATTTTTTTTCTTCTCTATAAGCTCAAATGCGGCGAATATACCTGCAGGTCCGGCTCCAACTATAATGACGTCATATTTTTTCATTACGCTTTACCTCACATTTATCAAAAGCCCATGTGCTTTTTAGAAATCCCAGAGTATCGTAATTTGTCAGGTCAAGATGTATTGGGGTTATTGATACATAACCCTGCTGAACTGCATGGATATCAGTGTCTTCTCCATGCTCCCAGTAAGGAGTGCCTCCTCCTATCCAGAAATGCTTTTCTCCTTTTGGATCATAAGTCTCCTGTACGGCATTATCATATATGCGTTTACCCTGTCTTGTGAATTTTATCCCGGCAATATCTTCCCTTTTTACATTAGGAAGATTGATATTGAGAAGGGTATCATAGGGTAGAGATTTATTGAGTATGTACATAGCAATCTCCCTTGCGTAGTAAGATGCTGTATCAAAATGGAAGTTTTTTTCTCCTATTATTGAGATGGCAAATGATGGGATACCCATAATGGTGCCCTCGATTGCTGCAGACACAGTGCCTGAATACGTAATGTCATCCCCGACATTTCCGCCTTTATTTATGCCTGATACAATAAGCGCAGGCCTTTGAGGCAGTAATTTATTCGCGCCAACTGCAACACAGTCTGTTGGTGTGCCATTAACAGCATAGACATATTCTCTTATCTCTTCTACTTTCAGCGGCCTGTGAAGTGTGAGCGCATGGCTTACTGCGCTCCTTTCTCTGTCAGGGGCAACGATATATGCATCGCCAATCTCTTGCATTGCCTTAAAAAGAGCGATAATTCCGGGAGAATGTATCCCATCATCATTGGTAACGAGGATAACAGCCATGGGGTATTGTATCATAAACGATACACAGAAGTAGTCAGCTGAATCTGACTAAAAAAGCATTAAAAATGATTTAAGACAAATCAGTTCCTGCTGCATTATAAACAGAACGATACAAAAGTGCAATAACGATAAAAAGATATAGTACTATTGCGCTTATTGCTATTTCTGGGTATGATATTTTAAATTTGGCAAGAGAGCATCTTTGTCAGAGAGAGCTGGGATTGATATGATAAAAAAGGTTGCTTTTTGAATTTTCTGTCAATGACTATTCGTGTTTATTGAATAAACCGAAACAAAGATGAATGTGGAGAGGGAAAGATGAAAAAGCTTAAAGTACTGCTACATGTGAATGAAAACGACCGGTGGAAAGTTGCACTTGGGAATGCCGAGAACGTCCTGAAGAGTGTGGGTGAAGAAGGCGCAGACATAGTCATTATAGGTAACGGCGAGTCGGTTATCAGCTACGAGCAGTCTCCCCTGCTCGATACCATGAAGGCCTTAGCGGAAAAGGGGGTCACGTTTCTTGCCTGCAGAAACTCGATGAAGAAAATGAAGGAGGTAGGAAAAATCTCCATTACCGAAGATCAGCTTCCTGCATTTGTGAGGATTGTACCTGCTGGGATTGTCGCCATTATTGAAAAACAGAATGAAGGATATGCCTACGTTAAACCCTAAGCAGGCTTTAGATGGAAATGTAAGTCCGACTGCCTTTGATATCTTCACTTCTTTTCTGAAAATCGGGATGACCGCCTTCGGGGGGCCGGCCATGGCAATCTACATCAAGGCAATGGTAGTTGACAAAAAAAAGTGGCTTGATGAGGAAACCTTCAGGCAAGGGGTCGCCCTCTGCCAGACGCTTCCAGGCGCAATCGCTGTTAATGTAGCGTCCTATGCCGGATATCGGACGTTGGGACTTCCAGGAATGATAGCAGCGTTTGCTGGATTTACGCTCCCAGCATTCCTTCTTATGTTCGTTTTTTCCGTCCTTTATATCCGAACACGATCTTTGCCGGTAATGAGTTCCCTTTTTAGCGGACTTGAGATTATAGTGGTGAGTATCGTCTTTCACGCCGCAGCTACTTTCGGACGAAAAGCGCTCTGCCATCCAGGAGATTTTATACTCTTTGCTATCGGCGCTCTTCTCCTTTTTTTCAAGATAAATCCATTTGTGGTAATCGTCATCGTAGCACTCACTGGTATATTTATCTATCGATGGATCGGCGCTGAATCAACACCCGAAGCGCGCCAGCCTGCAGGAACTAAACGAGACTTATTTCTAATTGCCGCGTTCTTCGCTGTAGGCCTTGCGGTTCTTTGGATCTTCAGCAGAAAACTTTTTGACCTTGCCTGGGTTATGGCAAAAATTGAATTGTTTGCATTCGGCGGTGGATATACGGCACTAACGCTTATGTTTCACGAAGTCGTGGGAGTACATCGATGGCTTGACCACCAAACTCTTATGGATGGAGTAGCTCTTGGCCAGATTACTCCTGGACCAATCCTGATCACAGCGGCATTTATCGGCTACATAATAGGTGATTTTGCCGGAGCGTTAGTGGGTACAATCGCAATATTCACGCCTGGTATGTTTCTTATTGTGGCGATCCTCCCCCTCTTTGACAGGCTTCGCTCCAGTTCCCTTTTCCTCAGAGCCATCAGAGGAACAATAAGCTGCTTTGTTGCTTTGCTCCTATACGTTGCGCTGAAATTCGCTTTTGCCGTTCATTGGGATGTGAAACATTTCTTATTTCTTGCAGGCTCTCTCGGAGGGCTGTTGGCGGGTATTGATATTCTTTATGTTGTCTTTGCCGGGGCAGTCGCTGCTGTTCTCTTCCTTTAAATCATGCATGAATGGGGTCAAAATTAAACGGGCTGTTGCCCAAATCATCCAGAGAGATTGAATACCTGTTATAATTAATGCGGCAGAAATCTGATACAAAGGAGAATATAACTCTATGATGAGCTATCAGCCACCGCCGCAAGAGAAGCTCTTTTACACAGGAATAC
>JACQXE010000017.1 GCA_016208915.1 Nitrospirota bacterium
GTTCATTGTGGCCTCGGTAGCGTTGAAGTTCTTTATGTTGAAACTGTCTGCTCCAAAGTCATATTTGAGCTCCTTGATACGGTTTTCTGCATCGGCTCGCATCCGATAGATTTTCCAAACCACTTCTGCCGGCAGATCAAGACTTGTGACAAAACATCCATACCGATAATGCTGATACTCGGCATCATCAGCAAAAAGCCTCAGGATTTTGCCAGTCGCCTTAGGCCTGCGTATAATCAGTTGCCGTACCATTATCATCCTTCGAGTCTTGCCCCAGCCGGAACTTTCATATTCGATAGAGGCTACATCTATGCCGTCATCAAGTGACTGCCACTGCCGATGTCCAGCCAGCATCTTTAGCAATATCTTTCAACGCAGCACTTATAGGGTCGACATAGTTCGTTTCAGGAAATCCGATAGTCGTTTTCTTCGTAACGGTATCATATACAATCGGAACATATTGCCCATTGCCCCCAGGTCTTGAACCAATGATTCGATACTCTAACCCCAGCGGGTCTATATAGTTCACCGGATTATTTCCGACAACTATCTATTAACGTATAGACCGACCTTCCATCCGGCAAAATTATCGATTCAATATATGGCTCAGTCTGCGAAAACTCAAATACTATGTTTCTCTCGTGATCATTATCTATTCGCACAGTGAACCTCCTAAAATCTTTTGTCACTTCAGGTGGTGTCTGAATCCGATATACTGATTTTGAAGCGAACAATTCAGGTTCCTTCATTTTAAGGCATCTGAGAAATCTTGAAACATGCAATGCCGGCCGCGATAGCACTTTATCAACGTAATTGACGGCTTTCTTATTGAGATCCCATTCCTCCATGCTAAGGGTTGGGAACTCTTGTCGCAATATTGATTCTAATTCTGCTTCATTATCCCGCCCAAAAAGGAGATAAAAGTCACTAATTTTCGGGGCTTTTTTTTGCAGGATTTTATAGAACAGCTCAATTTGACTCATCTGCTTTTTGTAGTCCTCGCCTTTTCTATCACCAGCGAAGCTAATAGCAGGAAACCAGCACAATAAGATGACACACATCAGAAGTTGAGCCCGCCTCATCAGTATGTCACCTCTACCGGTATTGTAGAGTGCCCCGAATTGAAATAATTGAACAGTTGATTATAAAGAGCCCCGGCAGCATAATTACAGCTAATGCCTATGCAGCCTTCAGTCCCAAACGGGGGTTCATCAGGATGAATCCGAAGCAGCGTCCGATTAGTCGAAAAATTAGCTGGCGAGAGATCTAAACTCCAACCGCTATCACCACACCTCATACCTTTCTTAGTTCTGAGTCGCAAGTTATTCCCCGTATAAAGGCCGTAGGGTAGAGGCTTCAACTTGCCGGATCGTGTTCCTGAAAATGCAGAGTAGGTTGCTACAACAAAACCGTTATCATTGAGCCATTCAATATAAGGAGATATTGCATTGGTGTGATAGCGAAGCCGATCAAGCCCCATCGGATCCACAAAGTTCACCGGATTATTGTCGACGTATGCATAGAGGTTTATTCCACCCAATAACCCAATTGGGTCTTCGCTTATGAACCGCTGCAACTCAGGGCTGTAATACCTTGCTCTATAATAATACAACCCAGTTCCATCGTTCTCACGGCCTGTGTATTGGAAGGGATTATCACTCTGTTCGCCTAATATTGTGGTATTTCCGTATGGATCGTAAACATATTGTGTCATAATAGTCCCCGTCTCATCAGTAAGTGCTATTACACTTCCCAACGCATCCTGTTGATAGTATCGTATAGTCCCATCAGATTTTATTCGTGCCAGTGGCTCATCAATGTTCAATGTCCTTATATAATTCACAGAGACAACACCGTTCTCAATCTCCTGAATTATGTCTAAACCGTCATAGAGATATTGGATAGTCTTTCCATTTATTGTCTTTTCTATTCTTCTCCCCAAAGCATCGTATTTAAAGTTAGCTGTCAGCGGTGAGCAGTCACTATTGAAACCGTTTATTACGGTTAAACGATTCCGCGCATCCCATACATATGTCGTCGTTCCGCAGGAATTTGTAACCGAGGTCATATTCCCATTATTGTCATAAGCTATCGCCTTGTCGTTAAACGTCAACATTTGATTCGCTGAGTTGTAAGAAGTATTCGTCACCGCATTTGGCAGCTTCACTGATACATTCTGTCTGTCCATCTTTGTCCTATTTCCATTTGCATCATACACATAGTTAATCTGTTCAAGAACTGCATTTAAAGGATTCAGGTGCTTTAGCTCTAACAAATGGCTTGCATTGTCATAGCTGTAGTTTGTTGTTATGCCGTTAGGTCGTGTGAGGGATGTCCTACGTCCTAACGCGTCGTATGTAAAACCAAAACTGAGTGATTGCCACGCTCCGCTCGCAATGACAATTCCTGTTAAACGGCTGTTGACATCATAAGTATAATTAACATCCGGCTGTCCCGCAACAGTCATTGCTGTCCTTCTGCCGATAGCATCGTATGCATAACTGATACTTCCTAAAGGAGTGATCTCTTGTATAACCTTGTCAACCGCCCCTCCGCATGTAGAGCATCCATTGTTATTGTAGACATACTCTATCGGCCCGGAAATGGAATCATTAATATAAGTTATTCTGCCAATTGAGTCATAAGAATATTCTGTAGAACTCTGGATTCCTGCCTCCGCAGGAATGACAGTCGTAGTGAGTCTATTCAGATATTTCAAAACCAGCATATAGGCGATGAGCCTACGCATTAGCAGAATTTGTCTTATGTCTCTATAGGTGAGCATCTTATTCATCGTAAAATGTATTTTTTAGGTTTGACCCCATGATCCCACCATGATCTTTGTTTGTATACGATAAACCAAATCCTTTACCACCAAAAGATAAAGTGTCGCTACTCAGTTGTTACGGTCAAAATAATTAAGATACCCCCACTTACAACAATCGCCAAAATGAATATTGCCATATGTCTCATGCCGATTTTAATAGAGTCTTTGAGTCTTAATATTTGCTCATCTTCGTTGTCTACATCACTTTTTATATAGCGCAAAGCTTTAAAAGAATTAAACCCAAGTCCAAATTCACGCCACCTCTCATATCGGTTCTTTTTGAGGTATAAAGATAATTGAGTCGATTTAGCAATCACATAAAGTCCCGAAAGAAATGCGACTACTGCGAAAACCATTATTCCTGCACCTAAGATTTGTACGATAAAATTTGTTTTCATTTTTTACCCACCAGTTTTTGAACCCATGTTTGCATGACGAAAAAATGCCCTTCAATAAAAGTTGGGCCCTTTCCAAAATTCAAACTTATGCTATAAGATGGTTCTGCTTTTTTATCTTTTGGAATGTTTTCTTCTGTCGTTATAGAAAAAGGAAACGCTGGATATCCAAAAGATTGCTGCAGAGTAGCGGTTGTACCAGCGAGGTCGGAAATATTTTTGTTTTTTGAAAATGATAATTCTAATAACGTTAAGGAAGCGCTAAGCCCTCCATATCCACCACCGCCAAGGGTTTCAAATGTACCGAATTGGAAACCACATTCTTTGCTGTAACCAAATACTAAACCAGAGATTGCAGTACCACCTCCTCCAGCGCCTGCGCTCCCACCAAATCCTATCTGGAAAGTCCACAGTCCTAATGGATCTACAAAGTTTACTGGCGAATTTCGAGTGTAACTGAAGAAATTCGTATCGCCACCCGCAAAGCCTATAGGATCAGGAGATATAAAGCGATGTAACTCTGGTGAGTAATACCGTGTCCTATAGGCGTATAAACCTGTCTCGTCATTCTCTCTGCCCACATATTGAAATGGATTCTTAAAGGAAGGATTATTTGTCGATGTGTTACCGAAGGGATCATAATTGTATTGAACTACTTCTTGACCAAAAGAATCAGTGAGACCAATTACACTCCCTAAGCCATCATAGATGTAGTAATAAACACCGTCCTTATTTTTTAAAGTAAGTGGCTCGTCTATGTTGAGTGTCCTGATATAATTGGCATAGACGACACCGTCTTTAATTTCCTGAATAATATCTAAGCCATCGTATAAATACTGCGCAGTATCTCCATTAATCGTCTTCTCAATTCTTCTGCCTAACGCATCATACTTAAAGGCAGCAGAGAGCGGAGAGCATAGAGCGTCAAAGCCACTAATATCGACAAGTCTGTTTCTTGCATCCCAAGTATACGTTGTCGTTCCGCATGAGTTTGTTATCGTCTCCATATTCCCATTCGCATCATAAGTCATAGTTTTGTCATTAAAAGTAAGCATCTGGTTTGCTTCGTTATAACTGGTATTGCTCACAGGATTTGGAAGCTTGGGAGCAACATTCAATCTGTCCATGCTTGTTCGATTACCATTTGCAGCGTAAACATAATTTATCTTTTCAAGAATCTGACTTATAGGATTAAGATGCTTAATTTCCAAAAGATTGCTTCCATTATCATATGAATAGTTTGTCGTCACGCCGTTAGGCAGGGTCATAGAAGTCCGCCTTCCGATTTCATCGTATGCTATGTCAAACCCTAACCCTGAATTGCTAATCCCTGTTAACCTGCTATTGGCATCATAGCTGTAATTTACAGCCGGCTGTCCCGCAACAGTCATCGATGTCCTTCTGCCGATAGCATCGTATGCATACGAGATAGAACCCAATGGTGTTATTTCATTTATAACTTTATCGGCAACAGTACTGCATCCTGTGGTGCAGCCTGTGCCTGAATAGGTGTATTGAATACTGCCGCTCACACTGTCACTGATACTGCCTAAACGACCAACGGCGTCATAAAAATACGATGTGGAATTTCCATCTGCATAAGTTGCCTTTGTTATCCGGTTCAAAAGGTCATAGGTATAAGTCGTTACCTGTCCCTTCCTGTCTTTGGCAGAGGCAAGATTATCCATCTTATCATAAACATAGGTTTCTATATTCCCCAATTGATCTATCATCTTCTTTACTCTGTCTCTTTCATCATACTCGTATCTGATCACCTGATTCTTTGCATCGATTACAAATGTAAGATTGCCATTTGCGTCATAGGTGAACCTTGTTATGCCATACAGAGCATCCACAACCTCTGTAATCCTGTTCATCAAATCATAAACATAACTCGTGCTTTTGCCTTTTGGGTCTATTGCAGCAATTAGCTTTCCGATCAAGTCATACTGCATCTGAGCAGAGTTGCCGAGAGGGTCGGTTGCCTTTGTGAGATTCCCATAGCTGTCGTATTCAAAGGTCGTTGTGTTGTTCAATGCATCGGTAATAGATGCAGGCAAGCCATTTGTGTTATATGCAATAGTTGTGAGCTCGGTCTTCGGTGAGCGGTATTCGGTTAGATTTCCTTTTGAATCATAGGTCAATGTGGCTGTATTGCCTAATGCATCTATAATTTTTGCCGGCTTGTTGAATGTGAGGTTATATTCATATGTCGTAACATTTCCCACAGGGTCTGTGATTGTGGTGATATTGCCGTTTGCATCATGCGTGTAGGTCGTCTTTCTTCCCAGCGGGTCTGTGACTGATTTTAGTTCATTCGTCGCAAATGCCCTTTCATGAATGGTCTTTTGTCCATAGGTGTCTGTTATCTCTACAGGATAACCTGTATTGTTAAACCTGTATGTTGTTGCCTTTCCATTAGGCTCTGTAACTGCGGTCTCTGTTATTGTGCCTCCAACCATTGTGTAGCTTATGTCAAATACCCCTCCGTCTGCATGAGTCTGCCTGATTACCCTTCCTTCTGCATCATAGGTGTTTGTGACCTCTGTTATTCCTTTTTTGTTTTTGATTGATGTAATCCTGTTTGCTGTATCATAGGTATACGTCTTTCCCTTGCCTTCGGGGTCTGTAACTGATGTAAGCCTTGCGCTGCTGTCATAGGAGTAGCTCACTGTCCTTCCAAAGGCGTCTGTGATAGATGAGATGACAGTGTATATCGTAAGGCCGATTGTTATGTTCGTGTTGGTTATCGCAAGGCTTCGGCCAAAGCTGTCGTTTATCCCTGTTATATATCCCAATGAGTTTCTCGTCATGCTCACCCAGTTGCCATTGGCGTCCGTCTCTTTGATAAGCATCCCGCTTGCATTGAATGTGTATGCGCTTCCGTTTTTGAACTTCAGAGTCCTTGTGCTGTCAGGATTCAGATATGCCTTTACATTCCTTAAGAATGGATATTGCGTGTTTGTGTAACTCCCGTCAGCGTTTCTTGATAAAATGTATCTGCCTGCCTCAGGTGTTATGTATGTGAGTGCATTGCCTGAGCCCTGAAGATAACGATTATAGTTTATGCTCGTGCCCCTTCCAAACGGGCCTATGGCTGTGTTGTCTGATTTATAATGCCTTGTAATGTCTATTAAAGATGGAGATGGATAACCAATGTCTGTTTCTATGAATAGGAATGTCCCATTATAGGGGTCAACAGGGTCTGCAACACCGTGCTGGCCTTTTGTGCAGATGCTGCTGTCAGAGGGTGATGGCTGTTTGCCTGTTTGCGGATTAACAGTTGCAGGCGCAGGCCTTGGAAATGACGCGCCGCAGCAGAATTTTGGTATGCCCACACCAGCGTCAGGAATGATATTCCTTCCATCTTCACTTACAGTGCCCATTCCAAATGGCTTCCACTGGTTAGAGTTCGGGTCAGGTGTTGAAGATTCATCATAGTACCAGAGTTCTGTCCTTTCTCCCGGCTGTGCCTGGAATGTATTTGGCATCTTTACAGGAATGGGCTGTGATGGATAACCTCCGCCCGGCTTAAAGAAATAGTACATGTATATCTCTGTTGCATAAACCCCATCAGGAGGAGGCTTTATCGGAAGCCTGTCTATGGAAACAGGGCTTACAGAGACCTTTGTGTTTGGCTGGCCGTCCCATCCGGTAATGGTAACTCCTGCAGGGATTTTCATCTCATAGTTTGGTATCTCAGGGTCAGTAACTATGGTGTCAGCTGAAGGATTGATAACTGTATAGTAATCTGTCTTTGCCTCGTGAATATAAACCGGATAAGGAAGCGTATTGTCTGTGCCGCCATTAATGCTGACAGCTACGGGGATTCTTGACGGATAGGTTATTCCGTCATGGTTTGCCGTGTGCCCGTCTACCATTAATATCTGTTCTCCAACAGGAGGGTCTATGAATATGAAGTTTCCTGCCTCATCAGTTACGACTGTCTTATCGCCGATTGTGAGTGTTACTCCTTGAATGGGAGCTGCATCCCTTGATGCAAGCGCCTGGCTGCTCAGGGTCGTTATGCCCGGAGGAATAGGATTAATGACTACTGTGGCGGTTTTTGTTACATCTACCCCTTCTCTGTTTGTCGTGCCAACGATTGTTAAGACGCCGGAAGAACTTAAGGATGATGTGATATATAAAACTGAACTTTGATTGTATGAGATATATTCGGGCTTAAAACTCGCTGTTACGCCGGAAATGGTATTTGCAGATAATTTTATTGCGCCTGTAAACTGCTCTGTGCCTGTGTTCTGAATGCTGATGACTGCAGAGGCTTTTCCGTTGTAGGGGATTGAGAAAGATTGCGGGCTTATATTCAGTTCAAAATCCTGCCTCTGAAGCACTGTGAAGGGCTCTGCACTCTGGGCGCTTCCTTTTACGGTTGTCACTGTAATTGGGCCTGTTGCTGCGCTTAACGGCACAGAGGTGTTAATTGCAGCGCCTGTAAAGTTTGCTATGACTGCATTTGCCCCATTAAAACTGACGCTCAGTCCACCGCGGTCAAAGTATCGGCCATATATGCTCACAGGAGTTCCTGACTTGCCCTCAGTAGGGCTGAAGCTCGTTATCTTAGGGGTAGGCAGTTCTATTATATTTGCTGTTGTCTGCGTAGCAGCGATTCCTCCCCTTCCATCAGTAACAGTGAGCTTTACAGTGTACGTCCCAGTGTTTGAATAGGTATGGTTAGGGTTCACTCCTACGCCTGTTCCTTCGTCACCGAAGTCCCAGATATAGGTCAGTGGGTCTCCATCAGGGTCGCTTGAACCAGAGCCGTTAAACTGTACTATTTCGCCAACAACTCCTGTGTATGGACCTCCTGGATTGGCTATGGGATTTTTATTGCTCTGTATTACTGTTATGGTTACTGTTTTTAAAGCCGTATTGCCTGCTATGTCTTTCACCTTCAGTGTTGCTGTATATGTTCCGGCCTGGTTGTACGTATGGGTGAAATCTTTTACGAAATAGTCATCAATACCGTCACTATCTATATCCCATGTGTAGCTATAGGGCGGCGATCCTCCTGTGGGTATGGCAGAAAATTGTACAGTAAGGGGTGTACCCCCCTCTTTTGGAACAGCGCTTATCAATGCTTTAAGGGCTTCCACTGTCCATGTCGTATCAGCAGTAACATTGACAAAATAAGGATAATAAGGAGCAACAGAAAAATTGTTAATCTCTGTGCCAAGCGGATGGCCAATAAAACCCTGTTTATATTGATCCCAGAACCATACAGTGTCAGTATTAGGTATGATGCCGGCCAGTGTCTCAGCATTAGTTATGTGTGACAGATAAGGCGGAAGGGTTACTGTGTTTATATCAGTAGAAGGGGTAGTGAACAGATAAAAGGTTATGGATTCAGGGATGTCACCTGATACTGTCCAGACGGTATCCTGGCTAACTGTCACAAAATAAGGATAGCCGTGAGTAAGCGAAAAGTTATTCTCTGCTGAATTTATATTATGGGTAACGAATGCCTGACCCTGAACATCCCAGTATGCAACAGATTCGCAGTAAGGGATAGACCGGCAAAGCCCTTCAGCATCAGAAATCCCGGTATTTGCAAAGGGCAAAGATATGCCATTTACCCCTTTTAAGAGATTGAATGTCATATTTTCTGCAAAAACATTAAGAGGCATCAAAAGAATCACAAAAAGGAGAAAAAGAATAATCTTTCGATATGTGTTTCCTGTACGTTTCATTCCACCTACCTTAGTTCTATGAATATTTCAAATATCCTGCCGTTTTCCATTGTGACGATAAGCTTCCACTTCCCAGCTGAAAGCTGTTTGGTGTCAAGGTTGTAGATGTAGAGCTTATCATATCCGTCATATCTGAATTCATTGCCATTGTTTGAGTCCCCTGAAGAAGTGGCAGGAATCGGCAGCCCTGCAGGTTCGTCTCCTATATATTGTTGCAGCGTGAGCCATCCCTTGCCATTATATCCAAAATTGCCGTTTCCATCTTTGAGCTGGAATTTTACAGGGACTGTTCTTCCAAGTTTAAAAACACTGCTTCCGTCATTAGTTATCGGAGGAAGGAATCCCATGAACTGGTAAGAGGCAGGCGTTATCTCAACTGTAACAAGGTGTGTAGTGCCCCAATTGCCTAAAGCATCTTGCCCTCGAATGTAGATTGTATGTCTTGAGCCATTTACCCAAGAAGAGGAATTGACCGATGCGATCACTTGCTCTGAGGGGTTATCGTAAATGCCGTCGAGTGGCTCCATAGCAGTACCAAACCCATTTCCAGGATCGGTATCTACGAAATATTCTGCACTTTGAATATTGCTATTGCCACTTATCGAGTCATCTATTGTTGCTGTCAGGGTAACATTTGTCGTCCCCTCCGGAATGAATGCATGCACAGTTCCGTCAACCTGAGCATTCAACGCAATCGGGCCAACAATATCTCCATATGCGAAGTTCATCTCAGGAATGATCTGACTTCCGGATGTATCTAAAACAAGGTCGGCAAAGCCTGTCTCATTAAGAATGGGGTCAACTATGATTATCCTTGCCTTTTCACCTGCGCGCCAGATGCTCGCAAAATTCCCGGCCTCAAACCACAGCCAGCCCTGAGATAATGAGTCAAGCCCATATCCGCAGCCCACTGAATACTTATCAAGTATCTCCTGAGGGCGTTCGGGTATATAGGCATAGATATCAATATTGCTTTTATCTGAAGGCAAACCATCTGCATCCAATACGTTACCGTAGATAATGTGAGGCGTACCAAAGGTAGCTGATGCAGTGCTGTTTAAGAAAAAGAGCATTATGATGCTTAGAAGAAGCTGAAAGAAAAGACTGCATCTCCTCGCAGGACTTAGTCTATACCAATATTGTTTCGATCTACCCCCTGTTATCTTCATGGCGCTCCATTTTTGTTGGTTAATAGTTTCTTTGTTTTTCATGCTCTTCCAATGAATCTTTATTGTCTCTCACTCATTACTTCATGGCCTTTGCCAGCATCATTTCTGCTGGTATCTCTTTGCCAGATTCTGTTATATATGTAACCTCTGATCCACCGCCCATTTTAGTTGCCACTCTCACCTTCTCTATCTTCTCGTCTTCCCAGTACATCGCTGTCTGGACGGTAAAGGTTGCCTGTGCAGTTAAGAGAGTAAAGTAATTCGCTGTTGGGATATTGATATTCACCGATGCGGTAGATGAAGATAATGATCCGCTGAGCGCCCCTGTCACTTTTGAAGAACTGCCAAGCTGTGGAGACACAGAAACTGTTATAGTAGTGCCGACAGGTATATTCGTTGCGGAAACTGTGACTGTTACGGGATTTGTCGTAGTAGATGGCAGCAGCACATCTATCTGAGAATAAGAGCCTTTTGGATTGTCAGGTACGTTTATGCCTCCGATGGATGTTATTTTGAGCGTAGGCATATTAGAAATAAAAACACTGCCGGGCAGCCCAAAAGAGTATGAGGGGTTTGTAGTAAATGAAAAAGTTCTTATATCTGCTTCGATCCTGATACGACCAGCGCCACCGTAATTACCACCCTTTGCATTAATAGAACCGTTGCCGGTTATTGTATTCGCCATGAGTTTTACTGCACCTCCGCTTCCACCGCCACCATAATTATAACCATTTCCTCCATTTGCTGTTATAGTGCCATTATTAAGCGTAATAGTTCCTGATGATGCTATAAGTATGGCGCCCCCGCCCCCGCCGCCGCCTGCGCTATATGCCGAGCCTCCACCACCTGAACCGCCGATAAGAGGTATCAAGCTCGCATTTCCATAAGTAGAACCACCAGCGCCATGACTGGCTCCAGCTGAACCTCCGGCAGTTGCAAAACCACCTCCGCCACCATATGGGTAACTAGTATTAGGACCGCCGCCGCCACCACCAGGGCCTAAACCGCTTCCACTTGCTTGTGTACCTCCATAGCCCCCATCAAATCCGCCTGTACCTCCAGCGCCAGGAGGCCAAGAAGTTGATGCTTGACCATCAACATTGATCGTGCCTGAGATTGTTACATTCCCTGTTGCAAGCATATAAACAGGGGTATTTGCAGCATTCTTCTTGAAAGTGACTGTTACCCCTGATGGGATGTTCACTGTCGTATAGTTCAATATACCGTCTGCTGGAAGGTCAACTACTGTGTTTGCTGTTGGATTGAATGCACCGAGCGCGCCTGTGCTTCCACTGTTAAAAGCTGCATGGACATTTCCTGAAAAGAGCAGTAATGTAATAGACATCAGAAGAAATATTTTTTTCATTTGAATCTCCTCCTTTTTGTTGATAATCTGTAATGTCTTTTCTTCATTATTTTTCTCGCCATAATCCTTATTATTTAAAGACTTATTTGTGTACTCACCGAGGGTGATACAGTTATTTCATCGCCCGAAGACGTCTCTATATATGCACTTACTGACTGCGAAGTTGTTGAGCCATCGCCCGAAGACGTCTCTATATACGTACTTACTGCTGGGGAAACAGATGCCGCATCTTTTGAAGATACTGTATCTATATAAATGCTGACAGGAGATGCAAGCAGCGAAGTCCCATTCCCAAACACTGTTATCATAACTTCTCTGATTGAGATTTCAATTGTCCCATATCCTTCCTTTAATCCATCTATTGTTACATCTACGTTGCCTCCTGCAGGGATAGTAATTGAAGACGGAACTTTTATGATGTCTGGATTTTTGTTAATAACTTTTACATTGAAATCTTTCATTGCTGGGGGAATGAGATTCGCAGATAGATTTGCTGTGCTTGCAATAAATAATGCGGTCGAATTTGGGACAATGTTGACTTCATGGAGGTTAATAGATATGCTGGCTGAGCCGTATGAAGTTGTGACTGTCAGATTGGACTGGCCTATTTATGCAGTGCTTGCTACTGATAATACAATATTAACTTTTGTGTTTAAGGCTGCAATGAATTTGACTGTTACATTCGGATTATCAGTTGTGACACTGCTTGTTGTAAGGAGATTCTGGCCTGTGATCATTACATTGAAAGTTGAGCCGATAAGAAAGATATCAGGGTCTATGCCTGAAAGAACCGGAGGCGAGGCTTTAGGGGCGCTGTTCTCTCTGCTGATGGATAAGAGGTTTCCCACTTCGTCATATTGATATAAAAGCCTCTCATTGCCTTTTGTAACCCTTGCCAGCCGACCTGCATCATCATAAAGGTAATCAACAGAATCACCAAAGGACAATGGAGAACTGATTATTATTTGAAAAATAGAAATGAAGATTATTGTTAAAAAGCCCTCAAACCGTTTCAAAGCCCCCCCATTTATGGAAAACATTTATACAGCGGCAAAAATAATATTGCATTCTTAATAATAAAAGTCAAGCAAAAAATTTATAAATTTTTTGCTGTAATACAAAAAATAGTTTTAACTAATCAGGAGTCAGCTTGAGGGGTATTGCACCTGATCACAATCTTTAAATCTTCACAACAATCCCAATCTCCTTTATCTCCCCTTCCCTTATCTCAAATCCCTTCACAACCGGCTTGTTCTCAATGAGACTAACAATCACATAAACAGCATCCTCATAAAAGGCAAGGCGCATATCCTTTGCAGACGGATATGCAGGGGATAACGGGTGCGAATGAAAAATCGCAAGCATTGATATATTATTCTCCCTTATGTCTTTCATCACCTTAAACTGTTCCTTGGAATCCATGAAGTAACTCACAGAAGAGTTTTCGATATTTGTCATTCTATAGATCTTCGATGTCTCATTGCCCTTTCCTGCAAGAATACCGCACGCCTCATTTGGATATTTTTCTCTGCAATGAGAAATCATTTCATCAAATATGCTTTTTGATATAAAAAGTTTATCTAACATTAGGTTTATTGTCTCAAATAGAATCTAAAATAATCAAGGCAGTTTAAAAGCTAAGCAGGAGACAGGATATAGCATTTTCGCTTTCGCCTCGGCGAATCCTCGGTGTCTCCTCGGCGACCCGCCTGAGGCGGACATTTTCGGTCGGAATATCGGCAAAATAATGCCGCTCAAATACTATATCCTGTCCTGTACCTTGTTACCAGGAAAATAAGAGACCGAAGAATCCCTGTTTTGTCACCCTGAACTCGTTTCAGGGTCTCCTAACCTGTTATTTTATAAGATGCTGAAACAAGCTTCTGAAGAGATTCTGAATCAAGTTCAGAATGACTTTCAGGGTTCAGCATGACATTTCTAATGATAGTACTCCTTTTTTCCAGGGCTCTCAAATTGAAGATTAAATCAGAGGGGCAGCATCAGCTGCCCCTCTGATTTAATTCAGTTTACTTTCCAGTTTTACTAATGCTTACCTTCTTTGAAAACTTATTCCAAAGGAATCCATCAGCCTCTTTTGTGCCATATGGCATATACCAGAGTTCAACATCTATGGTCATCTCATGAGCGAGAAATTTCCTTACTGTCTTATCTCCCTCTTTCACATCCTCAAAAGGGAAATTAATCTCGAATTTCTCCGAAACGGTTTTATGCGGCGGCAGGCTTGAATCGCGGACTATTCCGCTCTTCTCATAAGGTCCCCTGCCCGTCCTATCTCCACGGCCAAGCTGCTGGGGTATTGGCATGTATATCCTTGACTGCTTGAAAAGCTCTTTTCCTTCAGGTGTCTTTGCGGTCACTTCCAGGACCACTCTGTTCGGAGTTGGTCAGCCGTCAGGGATTGCATGACCAGCATTATTGGTCAATTCAACCTTTACAAATGCCTGCGGTATTATCTTAGAGCCGTCCCTCCAATAATGGCCGTAGGCTTCGACATCAAAGTCTATAGCCATTTTTGCCATTTCAGGTGATCTGTAACTCTGCATATTATGGCCGAGCTTGCTCTTCTGGATATGGCATTCCTGGCAAGTTTCAGTGCCGCCCTCTGCCCTGTATGACCAAAGATAGCTTCCATAAAGAGTTGCGCATTGAGTGGGGTTTTCGAGTTCAAAATTAGGCCCGAGGCCATGACACTGCCCGCATAATATGGACTCCTTCATAATCTTGCTCTCTTTCATTACCGGATGAGAAGGGTCTGAATGATCGCCGCTCTTGGCGCCATAAACAGCATTATTTTCAGGATATCCATCAGTCCATTTGTGAATTATTGCATTTCTGTTATGGCATATAAGACAGCCTATGTTCAGTTTCTGGAGGTTTTTTGATGCATCATCACCTATCTCTTTAAAAGCATAGAGGTTTTTGACAATTTCATAGGCAACGCTGTCTTCAGACTCTATAAGCTGAGGCAGATGACACTTGGCGCATATCATAAAGTGTTTAATCTTAACATCTTCTGATTTTTTTACCCCTGAGTTTGGCCATTCCTTCAATCCGTTTTCTATTGTGGTTTTAAAAGTTGCAGCAGTCCTGCCGACAGAGACAACCCCAAAGATTGATCTGGCGTGCAGTGATTTTTCCCACTGTTCGTAGATATCAGGATGACACTCCTTGCAGGAATTTGAGTCGTACATTGCTGCAAGTTCATCTATAGTTTTTACCTTTTTCTTGGCTTCGGTCTGATCTCCATAGGAACTCAGCGGCAATATCATTAATATTAAGACTAAAATAAATCTCAAAAAGCACATCGTCTCTCCTTTCTGGTAATTAAATTCATATCAGCTAAGACTCATATTTGCTATAAATATCACCTTAAAACATTATCGGGAGATTGTAATGTTAATTTAAGCAGTCGTATTTTTTCAAGGGTGTCCTTATAGATTTCTTTTTTTGAGGGATTTAGCTCGCTTGCTTTAAGAGCAAGCGCTTCTGCATAATCAAGGTTTTCTTTTTTTGTATAGTAAAGCCATGCGAGATTATTATATGCGTCAGCAATCCCCGGATCTTTTTTTATTGCCTTTTTATAGCAGGCTTCTGCTTCCTCGAGTTCGTTTTTCTTAAAGTAGATATTGCCCATGTAAAGATGAGCTATCACGAGTTTTTTGGCTGCTGCCTTATATTCCTTCAGGGCGCTATCCAGTTCTCCGTTGTTCTCATATGCAACGCCAAGATTAATATGCTCCTCAGGGCTAAGCGGATCATCGAGTACAATAATCCTTGGCAAAGCGCAGCTGGACAACAGTGAACAGTGAATAGTGAACAGTGAATAGATAAAAAAATACATCATCTTTTTCTTTAAACTGTTCACTGAATACTGTTCACTATTCACTTTCTTTTTAAAAGCAAGGTCCAGAATTTTGTTCTCTCCCATGCTTTTACAAAATCCTCTTTTGGAATAAACTTCTCTTTTTCTTTCCCTGAATTTACTATCACGCCATGCTCATTATAGCCGATAATAACCATAAAATGATTTTCCTGCAACACCCAAATCCCATAATCAACAAGGACTATAAGCGGGTAACCTTCATCTATGTTGCGCCGGAGATCATACATGTTGCCCTGATAGCGTTCTGAAACCAGTCCTTTTTTCTCAGGATAGAGAATCACGTCGAAATCAGGAGTGCCTTTTGCAGATTTGCTGTATATTTCTTCGGCAATAATGTCAGGGGTAATATTGACTCCCCAGTAGTTCATTACGCCGGCGAGGGATGCAGGACCACATTGATATTTTTCCTGAGCATAGAACGGAACATCAACAATAATTCGGTTATTTTCAGATGGAGGGAGTTGGTAAAGAGTAGCACATCCGGATAAGAAGAGCACAAAAGACAAAACAAGGGACGAAGGACAGAAGGTTATCCTGTTCATAACAATGCCTTCTTCCTTCATCCCTTATTCCTATTTTGTAACTATGACCCTGTGGCCGGTAAGCTGCAGCAATAAAACAACAAGCAGGGCTATTACAAGCAACGCAATTATCACGCCAAGGGCATCGCCTTTTCCTATCTTCAGATCATCTACCTGCAGGGCTAACTTGTGAACCTGCTGGTCGCTCAGATTATCAAGTCTCTTACTTATATCACCCTTTGTCAGGCCGAACTTTTCAAGTCTGTCACCGACCATCTTCATCTCGATTACCTTCTGTATCTTTTCAATGTCAGTAGCCCTATCCATCTGTGACATCGCAATCACCCCTGAAGGTGCAAGACCTGCCTCACCCTTTGGCGCAATGCCGATTATAAACATTGCAATAATTAGATACCACGAAATATGCCTTACGAATGGTATTCTCACCCTATTCACCTCCCTTCTTTAAATTTTCTATTTTTATTAAATATTTCAAAGGCAATTTAAGCTTTGAACCTTTAGGTATCATCTCAATATCTTCTATTTCTGGATTTAATGAGCCTAATTCTTTTAGGAAATTTTCAAACTCTTTATCATCTAATTGTAAACTATAACCATTTGCCTCTATTACGTCAATAAATGTCGTATCCTGCTTAACATCAACAACTAAAACATTGTTGTTTTTCGATACGTCTGGTATTTCTTTCTTTTCGACTGGTTTTTCATCTATTATTTTTTTACTATTACTGCTTTCTTTGTTTTCGCTTTTAACCGGGCTAAATGGTTTCGTTTGTTCAATTACTTCATTACTAATTTGTTCTCGTTGTTTTTTGTCAGTTTTTTCAACACCCTTGTCTTTTGATATCTCAGGCATGTCTTTCGATGGCTTTATTTTTTCAGTCACTTCATTAGTAATTTGTTCTTGTTTTTTTTCATCAATTTTTTTGCGGCCATTATCCTCTGATATCTCAGGCGTGTCTTTTAAAAGTCTCTTTTTAATTGTTTTTACCTTATTCTTAAACTCTTTTGTAATAGCATCTGCCTCTTCCTGGTTGCTTACTACATGCGGTGTTACCATAAGTATCAATTCTGTCTTACTGAACTTATCTGTTGTCGTTGAAAATAAATAACCAAGAATAGGAATCTTGCTCAGAAAAGGGATGCCTGCCCTTGTCTTTTGAGTAGATTCTGTTATTAAGCCGCCTAAAACCAATGTGTGTCCATCCTGAACAACAGCTGTGGTCTTAGCCTTTCTTGTACTAAATCCTGCAAAATTCTGTCCTGCAACCTGAACAGATTTACCGACCTGGCTCACTTCCTGTGAAATCTCAAGAGTAACACGATCCTTTTCTGTTATATGCGGCTTAACTGTGAGAATTGTTCCTACTGTTTTGTACTGTATCTGCCCTGTGGTTACAAGAGTAGTGCCGGCAGTGGCTGTGGCTGGTTGCTGTGTCAGCCCGGTTGCAATAGGAACCTCGTCTCCTATCTGAATGCTGGCTTCTTTATTATCCATTGCAAGTATATGGGGGCTTGCAAGCACATTGAGCTTATCTAAATTTGCAAGGGCTGTAAGCAAAAGACTGAATTTTTCCGGCTTAATAATTGACGCAAAAGGCGTTCCAGTAATCTGGGTAAGGTTACTTAAATTTGTATTAGCGCTGCCGAATCCGGATAATGTTCTGATACGCTCACCCTCAACATGCAACGGAGATTTAAGCAACCACTCAAGCCCGAGCGTCATGTCGTCGCTAAGAGTTACCTCTGCTATTAAAACCTCGATTAGAACCTGTTTTACTGGCACATCAAGTTTTTTCAAGGCCTCGAGTATAGCAAGATAGCTTCTCGGGCTGGCCTTTATAATTATTCCGTTTATATCTTCATAGGCGGCAATGATAATATCACCCTCAACATCACCCGTAAAACTTTCCATTTGTGATGGCACAGGCGTTGGCACAGGCGCTGGTGTTCTTGGCGCAGGAGAAGGCGTTGTCGTGGTTTTTGTAGAAGTCGTTTTTTTGTCTTTCTTTTCTGCATACAGGTCTTTAAGAATCTCAACGAGTTTTTTTGCTTCGCCATTTTCAACATAATATACATATGTCCGCATTGATTCGCGCTCTGTAGATGGCATATCGAGCGCTTCGAGTATCTTCATAAATTTAAAAAGCGCTCCAGGCTGAGCAGTGACTATCAGGAGATTTGTAGGTTCATATACAATAAGGTCTACACCTCTGGGCATAAGTCCCCTGAGAATATTTACTATGTCATTTGCTCTGACATATTCGAGGGGAATTACCTGTGTTATAAAGCTTGAATCAAGTTGCAGTTTAAATTCCTTGCCTGTCTGTACGCTCAAGGGCTGCTGTTTTGCCGAATCTATCATAACAATCTTGTAAAATATGCCGTCTTTTATTGCAGTGAGGCCGTTCATTTCAAGGATGGTCTGAAAAATATGGAACAGATCCTTAACAGGGAATTTCTTGTGCGACTGAATTGTGACTCTTCCTGTAATCCCAGGCGTAAGTATGTAGTTGATGTTAAGAAGCTCACCTATAGTGGCTATTACGGTCTCTATGCTTGCATTATCAAAATTTAATATAACCTGTTTTTCCTCTCCCTCTTTTTCAACCTGTACCGTCTCGCTCTTTTTTACTGTCTCATCGGTCTCAGATAGTTTCTGTGGTAGTTCAGGCCGTAAGACTTCCTGCTCAGGAAGAGGAGCAACAGTAGCCGTCGCTTTAATCTCCTCTTCTTTTACGACTTTCTTTGGCGCGCACGAAAAAGCAAAAAAAGCAATCAAAATAACTGAAACAATTCTTAAAAGTATCATTGCTTACCTCTTGTTATGGTCTTTATCTTATTTAGAGTTAAAGCTATGGTCTCTTCACGCCATTTCAACTCTACATTTTTTTGGTCAATAGAAACAACCTCCACATCCTCAAGTCTGTCGCCTTTCTTCAACGGGACAGGCAAATCCCTATCTTTTTCTACATAGGCAACATACTCTCCGAACTGGTCCTGCACAATGCCTCTCAGACTCAATTCAGGTCTTCTGGGCGGTGGTTCCACAGGCTTGACGATCTTCGGCTTGGGAGGAGGAGGAACATAGCCTCTCAAAGGACTAAAGAGATTCTTATCTATAATATCCTTGCTCCATCCTGTCTCTAATGCCGACAGTTTCTGTTTCTGCTCACCCATTGAATTTCTCTTGTCAGCTTCGATTCCGTTAAGCGGGTTATACATTACTGCCTCCCGGTAAAAGTCTCTTAATAAAACCAGGACAACAATACACAAAAAAGATAATATAAACCATCTTCTTATCATACCTTAATAAGTCCTGAGATTTGCATCCTTATTCTCAGCTCTCCAGGATTTTGCATGCTGACGACATTTATATTTAATTTGTCTATCCTTACAAGCTGTTTGCTTGTATCGATCTGTTTTATAAACTCGCTTAGCTGATTTATTTCTCCGCTCGCTTCGATCTGAATCGGAAGATGAGAATAATGCTTGTATTTTACCACAGACAGAGGCCTTATCGATATTATTCTTATCCCTGTCTTTTCTGCAAAATCCTGCACAAACCCATGAAGCTTTGCAGATGCCAGAGATTCATTTTCGGCCTTCAATGTATTTGCCTCCATCTGCTCAACCTCTTTAATGATTGCATCAAATTCAGTATCCGTTTTTCCTGTAGCCTTAACAAAGACCTCATATTTCTGGAGAGTGGCATATTTGGCCTCCAGCGATTCTTTCAATCCGAGACGTTTATCGGAAAGCGGGATTACAAAAAACATATATGCTGCAATAAGCGTAAGTACAATTGCTGATATTATTACTAATCTCCTCACTCTGCAATCTCCATTCTTATCGAAAATCTTTCCTGGCCATCCTGCGATACTATCGGAGATATAAACTCAACCTTTGTAAAAAAATTAGACTTATTAAGCGGTTCTATAATGCTCGACGCTCTTTTAGAAAGGCCTTCAATCTCTACCTTACCCTTGTCATCAACCGACATGCTTATAAGCCATGTATCTTTTGGAAGGATACTGCTTAGTTCGGTAATAACTCTTATGTTCTGGTTTTTACCAAATTGAAAATCGTGTAAAAATCTCCTCTTCTCGTAAATGGTTTCCATTTTCTTTTTTGTCTCGAACAAGCCGGAGGTTCTGCCTTTAATCTCATCTATCCTTTTTTCCACATCATGAAGCGCATAGTAATCTTTGTAGTAGGAATATATAGAAGTAAAAAACATCAACACAACCGCAAATGTTGCCATCAAGCCTATTGCATACGGATAATAATCTTTCTTTTCAGATATCAATTCTTGCGGAGTAAAATCAAGATTAAAAGAAGGTTTCCTTAAAACAGAAAGCGCAACCGCATTTGACACTGAGAAAGGAAACGTCCTCGCATCTATCTTATACAGCAAGTCATGATCATAATCTCCTGCCATGTATATTAAACCGGCGAAATCTCCTGATAATTTTGTAAGTTCAGATTTGAGGTCCTTAGTTTTAGGAACAGCCTTCAACATAACTGGAATCCTCTCTTTAAACCCAGCGATCTGGTACGTATCATCTGTAGCATAAACAAAAAGGCAATCCCTAACCTTCTCTGATTGTGCGAATTCATTTATAGCCTCTATCAAAGAGCATCTTACACCTGAGAGGCTGAGGCCTGACTCTTTGAGGGCCTTCAATATACCATTCAGTCTTTCTTTTCTTACAGACAGAACAGATACCTTAGCCTTGTGCAGCACGTTATCCTTTTCGACTATAAAAAAACCATAAAGATATTCCTCAGGAGGCAGTGGTAAGTATTTTTCCAGTTCATAAAGAAGGGCATTTTTCATATCAGCCTTTGATACTAAAGGCATTTCAAATATATTATGAGAAAAAATATTAAAGTTGAGACCTATAACTATGCTGTTCGTACCATATTTTTCTTTCAGCCCGGCAAATATCTCCTTAATGGTTGTTGCTCTTTCATTCTCGGATAAAGGAAGTCTTATTTCTTCTGATGTAACGGGCTTTATAAAACCAAATCTTTTTTCAGCTACAGATATCCCGAGAACAGAGCTGTCTATACTAACTCCTGCTACTTTCAATGCTTTCCCTCCAGTATACAGTCTTTATATCAAAGTCTTTCAGTGAAGGTACCCTCTTAACAACAGAGACTATTTTAACTATCTGGTTGCTTTCCTTCATCTTTGCTGTCACTTCTACTCTGAAATTATAAGAAGCTGTCCTGACAGATGGAATGCCAATCGGTATATTCTTTACGCCTCCGAACTCCTTGGTTCTCTGGGCAAATATCGTATCGATATCTATTTCGTTTATGCCTATGATTTCCATAACTTCACGTGAAGCAGTATTGATATTTATAATGCTGTCTCCAAAAGTCGTAATCAGATCATACATTGACTTGTTCTTTTCAGAGCCGTAAAGATATTCGGACTTGAATCCTTTCACAAGCATGAGTTCTTCAATAATATCAAAGTTGCTGTTTTTAGCTGTGTAAGGAGGAGTCAGATCTTCGTAATAGTCTTTTTCAGCGCCATTAAGCCTGTGCGCGTCGTTGTCCCCGCTGTCTTTCCAGTCCAATATGCAGTCTATAACTTCAAGCTGTTCATCAGCAGGCATTCCTATATAATTAAAAAGCCTTTCCAAACGATCATTAGCCGCAGAATTTATATTTATTTTAGATCCCTCATCTGTTATTTTTATTTCAAGTTCTGCTTCATCAGTAACCTGTTTTGTATGACCAATCATCGTTTCGCTGTCAAGATACAGATTGCCCTCCTCATCAAGAAAGTCCACTTTAGTGTCTTTGTCAGACCTAAGGATTCCAAGCGCTTCATGATACCCTGACATAGCGAGATAATATGCCTTTGTTTCATCTTTGAAATTTCTTGTGCTTGCGCTTCCGAGGCGCGTTGAAAATGAAAAATTCATTGCGATGACGCTTAGCAGTACAAGCACACCCAATGTCATCAATAAGACAATACCGGAATCATGCAAGAAAAGATTAAATCTGTTTCTTCTTCGTTCCTTCTCTTGCAATTGCAACCTTCCCTGTGCGGACAAACTCTTTTATTCCCATAGGCTTCATAAGCTCTACAAAGGCCTCTATCTTCTTCTCATCTCCTGTAATTTCGATCGTGTAGGTCTTGGGACTCGAGTCAACAATTCTGCCCCTGAAAATCTCTGCCAGATTAAGCACTTCTGTCCTGTCGTCCGGTTTTGGAACAACCTTTAATAAGACCATCTCTCGCTCAACGTGGTCAAGCTCCTTCATGTCAGTAACCTTGATAACGTCAATAAGCTTGTTGAGCTGTTTGGTAATCTGCTCGATTACCAAGTCATCACCAGTGGTCACAATTGTCATAATCGAAACCTGGGGATCGATCGTCTCGCCGACAGAAAGACTTTCAATATTATATCCCCTTCCGCTGAAGAGCCCTGATATCCTCGAGAGAACTCCGAATTTATTCTCAACCAAAACAGAGATTGTGTGTCTCATACCTTCACTTCACCGCCCTTAATTTTTTTTCAGTCTTTTTCTCTATTTCTTCGAAAAGCATCTGGTCTATTGCTGCGCCGGCAGGCACCATGGGATAAACCTTTTCCTTCCAGTCAACGACAAAATCCATAAATACCGTCCTCTTTATCTTGAATGCCTCTCTCAGAACAGGCTCCACCTCAGCTGGTTTTGTTGCTCTGAGTCCGACTGCGCCATATGCTTCGGCAATCTTCACAAAGTCAGGCACAGTATCATCGAGTTTTGTATGGGAGTACCTCTCGTTAAAGAACAGCTCCTGCCACTGCCTCACCATACCCAGGTATCTGTTATTGAGTATTGCAACCTTTACAGGCAGTTTATTAATCACCGCAGTGGCAAGCTCCTGTATGTTCATCTGTATGCTTCCATCTCCAGCGATATCGATCACGAGTTTATCAGGATGCGCAAACTGAGCGCCAATTGCAGCAGGAAAGCCATAACCCATCGTGCCAAGTCCGCCCGAAGAGAGCCATCTCCTCGGTTTATCATACTTAAAGAACTGAGCAGCCCACATCTGGTTCTGTCCCACCTCAGTCGCAATAATCGCGTCTCCTTTCGTAAGTTCATAGATCTTCTCAACAACAAACTGGGGCTTGATAATCTCATCGCTATAGGTATAAGTCATAGGTCTCTCTGCTTTCCATGCATCTATCTGTCTCAGCCATGCCCTTCTCACTTCATCCCACTGTTCTTTCACCTCTTCTTTCAACACCTTATTCATAACAGTCAATACCTTTTTCACGTCACCCACAATCGGAACATCCACCCGTACATTCTTTTTTATCGATGTCGGATCAATATCTAAATGAATGATCTTTGCATGAGGCGCAAAGGCATCAACCTTTCCGGTAACCCTGTCATCAAAACGCATTCCAATAGCAAACAGAAGGTCTGAATCCTGCACTGCTTTATTGGCATAATATGTTCCGTGCATACCTAACATTCCGAGAGAAAGCTTGTGAGAACCAGGAAATCCGCCAAGCCCCATTAAGGTCATTGTCACCGGGACATTGGCATGTTCTGCTAACTCTCTCAGTTCTTTTGCCGCACCTGAGCTGATTACGCCGCCGCCGGCCACAATTAGGGGTTTCTTTGCCTTTGCAATGAGATGGGCTGCCTGTGCAATCATCCATTTATTGCCTTCATATGTAGGCTTATAGCTCCTGATGTCTATCTCAGGCCACACAAAGTCAGCCCTCCCCGCCGTCACATCCTTTGGAAGATCTATAAGCACTGGACCCGGCCTTCCTGAGGATGCGATATAAAATGCCTCCCGTACTATCCTCGAAAGATCCTTCACATCTTTCACGAGAAAATTGTATTTTGTGCATGGCCTTGTAATACCGACAATATCAGCCTCTTGGAATGCATCATTTCCTATGAGCATCGTAGGCACCTGGCCTGAAAAGACAACAATTGGAATCGAATCCATCGACGCAGTTGCGATACCCGTAACCGTATTCGTTGCACCCGGGCCAGAGGTAACAAGTCCGATCCCTACCTTTCCTGAGGCCCTCGCATATCCGTCTGCTGCATGGATAGCGCCCTGCTCATGCCTCGTTAGGATCAGTTTAATATCTTTCTCATCATAGAGGGAGTCAAAGATATTCAGGACAACCCCTCCGGGATATCCGAAGATGTATTTTACCCCTTCTCTTTTTAAACTCTCGATCAATATCTCTGCGCCTGAAAGCTTCATAATCCCTGCTACTCCTTTAAAAATTTAGATAAATTTTACCACAAAATTCACTAAAATGCCTGTTTTACTGATTTTTTCCTTTTGATGGTAATTCTTTTTTCGGATATAGATTCGGATAAATATTCGGATATATATTGGGATATATATCCTGATCTTCCTTCTTCTTTTTACCTTTTTCTGTTTTTTGCTCGATCTCAGGAACTGCCCTTATTGGTTCAAGTTTCTGTTGTTGATTCTCAGGTCTTTTTATAAGCGCATTATCTTTATCTTCTGTTTCTGTTTTAGTTTCTGTTGTTCCTTTTTCTGTTTGCGTTTCTGTATATGTCCTGAATCTCTTTCTCGCAGTTGTTTTTGATTGCTTGCCTCTCATTATCATTTTTGATGGCTCTTTTAATTCCTTAACCGTCATATCATCACCTTTTTTTTCAGGCTTAACCACAGGTGATTCTGCATCCTTTGAAAACTTTCTTTCTTTCTTTATCTCCTCTAACGGCAGGGTCTTTACCTTTTCAGGAGGGATCCTGTGTTTAGATATTTTCTTTGCTATAGGAGACGCGGCTTCTCTTTCTGGTTTTATATCAGGCGGTCCAATGCTCGGCTTCTCTGCGATGAAAGGATTCTTCTTCATCTTTTGCATCCTTGTATCTACCTTCTTCCCTTTGGTAAAGTCATCTCTATGAATGATTGTTACCGCATTTTTGACCCTAACATTCTTAAATTCATTCACAACAGTCTTCTGGATATTTATATTTGTTATGTTTACACTTCCAGGTCCATAGTGGCCATAACCATAATATACGTCTCCAGGCGCAAGAGGAACCCATGCTACATAGGTCGGAGTATATACCCAGCCAACAAAACCAGGCCCCCAGTATACTGCCCCATGAGCCGGCGGAACCCAGCCCCAGCCAATGCCTGAAAAGAAGGACCATCTTCCATAGTGATAGGGAACCCAGCCCCAAGGTTCGTATGATAACCACACAAAATTGCCGCCTATCCACACCCACTTTCCAACCCTATAAGGTGACCAGCTTACTGATATTGATATCCTGGGCGCCCATATATAACCATAATCTCTTGCATAAACCCACCTGCCATACTGGTCAAAGTTAGATGAGTATTCTTTAAGCTCATCAGGCAGATACCGCGCGCTTTCTCCTGAATCATAAAGTCTCACATCCCTGTGTCTATTCCACTTTTCCCATTCATCAGAAGGCCCGATAGGAGATAAATCCGCATGCATATCTTCTCCGATGTAGAGTGTTTTTCCGGAAGATACGCGGGTTTTGCCGCTTCGGTTATCAGCATAGGCATAACCTTTGATCACAGAAACCTCTGTAGCGCCATCTCCAGAAACATCAATCATGATTACAGAGTTGTCATAACTGCTTATGGAAGACAAAGGCGTATCTGCCTGGATATAGTTAGTTCCGCCTTTTTTATTGTTAATGTAAATATGCCCTCTATCAAGATAGATCTGAAGGGATTTATCTTCAATAGAAAGTATGCTGAAGGATGTATTGCCATCCAGTCTTATATATGTCCCCCCTCTGACATGGAGTTCAGCCCTTCCATCCTCAGGAACCCATAACCTGTCGCCTTCCTTAAGAGGCATATTAATCGATGCAGCCACCCATTCCTTTGTGTCAGATGTATAAATCTGCACTTCGCTGTCGATCAGGCTTATACTTACCTGCCCTATTTCCTGTGAAAAGGCATATACAGGAAAAAGCACAAAAAGCAAGACTAATATCTTATTCTTAATAATATGTTTCATGTCTTAATCCCTCCTGTATTATTTAGGACAAATTGAAAAACTTATTTCATCACCGCGCCGCTTCCTGCAGAGCTCACCATCTTCGCATATCTTGACAGGTAGCCCCCTGTTATTTTAGGAAGCGGTGGTTTCCATCTAGCCAATCTGTCTTTTATCTCTTTCTTAGACAATAGGACTTCTATCCTTCTGTTGGGAATATCTATTTTGATCCTGTCTCCATTACGCAAAACAGCTATAACACCGCCTTCCATGGCTTCAGGAGATATATGTCCTATGCATGGCCCGCGCGTTCCACCTGAAAATCTTCCATCTGTTATGAGCGCTACGGACTCGCTCAGTCCCATCCCAGCTATAGTTGCTGTAGGAGAGAGCATCTCTCTCATGCCAGGGCCTCCTTTCGGCCCCTCATATCTGATAACCACAACATCGCCGGATTTTATCATACCCTGAAGGATTGCCTTCATGCCTGCTTCTTCTGAGTCAAACACCTTTGCAGAGCCTTCAAACCTCATCATCTTTTCGCTTACAGCAGACTGTTTTACAACTGCTCCGTCTGGCGCAAGGTTTCCCCTGAGTATGGCAATGCCGCCTTCTGAATGATATGCCTTATTAAGCGGTCTTATAACGTCTTTGTCAATAACTTTTGCAGAATCTGCAATCTTATAAATTTTTTTGCCGCTGACTGTGATATTGTCATTCAATTGTTTCCTCAGCCTTTTCATTACAGCAGGTATCCCTCCTGCCCACTCAAGATCCTCGAGATAATATTCGCCTCCTGGCAGCATATTGCACAGGTGGGGTGTTTTCCTGCTCAATTTGTCAAATGTCTCCAGTGGGAGATTAACCCCTGCATCATGGGCGATTGCAGGGATATGCAGCACAGTATTGGTTGAGCCTCCCAATGCAAGGTCAACCATTATTGCATTATCGAATGCATTTTTATTCATTATCCTTCTGGGCGTGATATTTTCCTTTATTAGTTCTACAATACGCTCACCGCTGGCAAATGCAATCCTCCTTTTATCGGCAGACACAGCAAGGGATGTTGCACATCCTGAAAGGCTCATTCCCAGCGCCTCTGTAATGCATGCCATTGTATTTGCAGTATACATGCCCTGACACGAGCCTGCGCCAGGACATGCGCACATCTCAAGTGCTTCAAGCTCTTTTTTCTTGATCAAACCCTTTTTGTATTTGCCTATGGCCTCAAAGGTATCATTAACCAGAGAAAGTCTCCTGCCCCTTAGATGTCCTGAGAGCATCGGGCCTGCAGTAACAACTATTGAAGGTATGTTTATACGTGCGGCTGCCATTAGCATTCCGGGGGTAATCTTGTCACAGTTTGTAAGTAAAACCAGTCCATCAAGCTGATGCGCCTGTGCAATCGTTTCGACCATGTCTGCAATCAGTTCTCTTGACGGAAGAGAATAATGCATGCCTGAATGCCCCATGGCGATTCCGTCACATATGCCTGGTATGCCGAATAAGAAAGGATAACCTCCTGCAGAATGAATCCCTTTCTCTATGAATCTCTCAATATCCCTCATTCCTATATGGCCCGGAATTATATCTGTAAAGCTTGTTGCAACACCGATAAATGGCTTTTTCATCTCGCCCTTTGAAATGCCGGTTGCATAAAGAAGCGCCCTGTGCGGAACACGCTCTAATCCTTGCTTTATAATCCTGCTACGCATAAAAACAATACCCCTTTCTTTTGTTAGCACCCAAGTTCAAAAGTGCAGAAGTGCAAAAGTTCTAAAAAAAACTTTACTTCTGCGCTTTGGCGCTATTGACTTCTGCTCTAATTCGAGTGACTTTTCCTGTAATCCCTTATAATCTCTGCCATCCTGTCTTTTTTCAACAGTTTTAACTTTTGTATCCTTTTTCTTTCCACCTCTTCTTCTGTAGTAAGATGCAGTTTTCTGTCTATCTCTGTAAGCATTATCTCAAGATTTTTATGCTCTTCGCCTAATTTTTTGTACTCCTCACTCTCCCTTGAAAGTATCTCTGCTATCTCCTGTTCGTTTGACATTTAAGCTTCCCCCTTTCCAAAGATTCTTTCTGCTAATTTATATGAATTCTCTATACAGTCATTCACGCTAATGCCCCTGTACGCATTTCCTGTGATATATAGGTCATTGTACTTTAAAATCATCTCTTCGATCTTTCGGAGCCTGTCCTCATGCCCGATATTATACTGCGGGATCGCCTTTTCATGTCTGAAGATACGGACAAAATCAGGCTGGACAGTTATCCCCATAATCTCTTTCAATTCTCCTGACACCGTATCTGCCAGCCTGTTATCATCCTGCATTGCTAAATCTGACATCCGCGCCCCGCCAAGCATAGTCCTCAAAAGCACATAACCCTCAGGAGCCCTATTCGGGAATATGCTCGAGTCCCACAACGTGCCGAGCACTTTTCGTTTCTCCCGGTAAGGGATAAGAAAACCAAATCCATTAAGTTTATGGGCAATCCTCTCTTTCTTATACCCAAAACATACGACAGAGACAGAAGGATATGGTATTTCCCCAATAGTTGATGCAAGCTTTTTATTAAGACCCTTCAACATCTCAGATGCCGCGTATGCGGGAGAGGCAATAACAAGAATCTCTGATTCGACTACAGTGCCGTCAGAAAGGTGAACAGCGTAGCCATCTGCCTTTTTAGCCACAGCGCTAACCTTGCTGCTCACCCTCAGCCTCTCCTTCAAGAAATTTCTAAGAGAATCTATAAACATTCCCATGCCATCATTGAAAGACGTAAGCACTCCTCCAGGACCGGCAGTAACCTTTGCCTTCCTGTTTCTTTTCGCTTCTTTCTGGAGTTTTATCATGCCTTTGATAAGACTTCCATATTTGTTCTCGAGCTCGTATATCTTTGGAAAACAGCTTTTAAGGCTCAGCGTTTCTGGATTGCCGGCATAGATTCCAGAAGCCATGGGATCGATAAGTTTTTCATACGCCTCTTTGCCCAGCCTCCTTTTTGCAAAATCAGCGAGTGTCTCATCATCTCCGCCTTTCGGAGCAAAGAACTCATATATGATCCGGAGTCTGCCGTAAAGACTCAGCAGATTCGAGGAGAAAAATGCAGGAGGCGACTCAGGCAGAAGATATAATTTATTGTTGGAAAGGATATATCTTTTCCGTGCCGCATCACTGCTCCGCACCGGATTCAGACGAAGCCTCGATGCAAATTCAAGGGTTTTCGGTTTGTTGTCGAGGAATCCATTTACACCTCCCTCGCAGAGAAACCCATTAACTCTTTCTGTCCATATCTTGCCGCCAGGTTTCTTCTCTGCTTCCAAAATTGTAATATCTGCTGAAGGATCACGTTCGAGAAGCTCATATGCTAACGAAAGCCCTGAGATACCGCCACCTACAATAACTATTTTCCCCATTCTGTCTCCTTCATGCTTTTCATTGTAATATCTTTTAATGCCTCAATAAAGACGGGATGTGTATTCAGAGGCTTAGTGCGCCTGAGATTTATCCCGTAGCCATCCGCCATCTGCCTATATAATATATCAATTTCGTACAGCGTCTCAATATGATCTGATACAAAACTTATCGGCACCACAAGAACGTTTCTGACCTCCTTCCCTGCAAGCTCTTTAATCTTTTCATCTGTAGATGGTTCAAGCCATCTTACAGGTCCGCTCTTAGACTGATAACTCAAATCCCATTTTATGTCGAGTCTCTTTGTAATCTCGTTAATAGTGCCCATGATCTGTTCAACATAAGGATCGCCTTCGTCAATTAACTTTTGCGGAAGACTGTGTGCGCTGAAAAGAACGTGGATATCCCCCTCACCCTTCCCTCCCCCTCGAGGGGGGAGGGTTAGGGCGGGGGTGAAAGAATCGAACCCTTTTTTAATCACATCTACAAGCGCCTCTATATAAAGTGGATGGTTATACCATGACTGTATAGAGAATACCTTTATTTTATATTTTGACACCACCTCTTTTAATTTTGAGATGGAGGAACCTGATGTTGCCAGAGAATACTGCGGATAAAGACTCAAAGCAATCAGTTTCCTGACTCCAGAGTTATAGATTTCAGGTATCACCTCTTCGATGAAGGGATGCCAGTAACGCATGCCGACAAAGACTTTAACCTTTACTCCTGCCACCCCCTCCCTAACCCTCCCCCCTCGAGGGGGAGGGATGGGTGGGGGGGATTCCTCCACCTCTAATTCATTATTAAGCGCTTTCTCCAGCGCTTTTGCTTGAGCCGTTGTTATATCAAAGATTGGCGACTTCCCGCCGATAAGGCTGTAAAGTCCCTCTGTTTTTTTTGATCTTATTGTTGATATCAGCCATGCGAATGGTTTTTGCAGAAATTTTGGGCCAAGCCTAATAATCTGTCTGTCTGAAAAAAGATTATAGAGAAATGGCTTTACAGCCTGAATGGAATCAGGCCCGCCGAGATTAAGAAGTAAGACTCCTATTGTTTCCCTGCCGGTCTTATCTTTCAATAAAAGCCCTTTGGACTACTATTAGCTTCTGCTGTATTTATGCACTGCCTCGACCATTGCGATTGCATTCTCAACAGGCGTCTCAGGAAGAATACCATGACCGAGGTTAAAGATATGCCCCTTTGCTGCCTTAGCTTTGTCCAGTATGTCTATCACCCTATCGTCTATCATCTCCTTTGGAAGAAAAAGCGCGCATGGATCGAGGTTCCCCTGAATAACAACCTTTTTGCCGAGTTTCTTTACCGCTTCGCTCATATCAACTCTCCAGTCGATACCGATAACATCAGCGCCAGATTTTTTAGCATCCTTCAGTATTCCAGCACAATCATTTACAAAATAGATTATCGGTGTCTCGGGGTGCTCCTTTCTTATGGCAGTGACCGCCTTCTTTACATATGGCAGCGCAGATTCCTTATAGTCAGAAGGCGCAAGAACGCCAGCCCATGAGTCAAAGAGCTGGACTGCCTGAGCGCCAGCAACAATCTGAGCTGAGAGGTATGAGATTACAGTCTTTGTAAGTTTTTTCATCAGATAGTCGAACAATCCCCTGTTCTGAAACATCATTTTTTTAGTATGGAGAAAATTCTTTGAACTTCCACCCTCAATCATGTATGTGGCCAAGGTAAAAGGGGCGCCTGAAAAACCTATCAAAGGAACTTTTAATTCTTTCCTCAATATCTTTATTGTTTCAAGAACAAACGGCATTGAATCTTCTGTGTCAGGGACTGTTAGCCTTGCGACAGCAGATTTGGTCCTTATCGGCTCACTAAGAACAGGTCCTTTCTTATCTGAGAACTCAAGGTTCATACCCATTGCCTCAACAGCTATCAAGATATCAGAAAAAAGTATTGCGGCATCAACTCCGAGGATATCTACAGGCTGGAGCGTAACCTTTGCAGCAAGTTCAGGAGTCTTGCATAGAGTTAAAAAGTCCACATTGCCGCGGACAGCCTGGTACTCGGGAAGGTAACGCCCTGCCTGACGCATAAGCCATACAGGCGTATACTCCACCTTTTCACCACGGCATGCCTTTAAGAAAACATCATTCATAAAACCTCCCAAAATCATTTTGTCGTCATTCCTGCTTTCGTGGGAATGACAGAAAAGAGAACAGCGCTATGTTTTTTCGACTACCTTCTTCTTAAGCTTGACAGGCATATAACCGCAGAATGGTTCTTCTGCAAGATAATCACCATGCATTGAATATGCTCGTGCCCGGCATCCTCCGCAGACTTTTATATACTCGCATGAACCACACTTGCCTTTATATTTCTTGAAATCCCGGAGTTCCTTGAATAACTCTGAATTCTCCCATATATCCTTGAATGATCTCTCACGTATGTTGCCTGCGGGGTTCGGGAAGTAACTGCACGGAAGAACATTGCCGTCCACATCTATAAGACATATCAGCTGGCCTGCGATACAGCCTTTGGCGCCGCCTGTAGAAAATTTCAATGTCCTTTTTTCAAATTTGGCGCCCTCTTTCTTTGACTGCTGCAGAACTATCCTGTAATAATGTGGGGCGCATGTCGGCCTTACAAGCATATCCTTTTCGCCCTTTTCCATCTGATAGTGCCACTCGAGTATTTTCTCGTAATCCTCTTTTGATATGAGTTCGTTCATTATATCCTCGCCCCTGCCGGTCGGTACTATCATAAACATATACCATGCAGTAGCGCCGAGTTCCTTTGCAAGTTTATATATCCTTGGTATCTCTTCCTGATTCCTCTTCGTGAAAGATGAATTTATGATGAATTCTATCCCGTGCTTCTTAAAAAGCCTTGCAGCGTTAATCGTGCCTGAAAATGCCCCTTTCTGGTTCCTGAAATCATCATGCACCTTTTCTTCTGAGCCGTCGAGGCTTAAAGAAACAATCTTAATGCCTGAATCCTTTATCTTTTCGCATATCTCATCCGTGACCAGCGTCCCGTTGGTTGCAAGACACATTCTCATGCCTTTTTTATTGCCGTAGCGCGCAATTTCAAACACGTCGTTTCTTATCAAAGGCTCACCGCCTGAAAGAACAATAACAGGTTTGGCATAACCAGATATGTCATCAATTATCCTGTATGCCTCTTCAGTAGAAAAATCCGGATGTCCTTTTATCTCCATTTCTGACGAGGAACGGCAATGAACACACCGCAGATTACATCTGCGCGTTATCTCCCAAGCTATCCATTTCGGCGCAAATTCCATTTTGTTATTATACCTTTACTTATGTTAATTTTCCATTCCAAACATTTGCTTCCATTGCAGCTAATAATGACCTGAAGGTTTCCGGGTCGAGGGCTGATACAGAAACCGCATTATACCTGTTTGCTATATTTGCCGCTTCATCACCTGCAATCTTATCTATTTTGTTAAATACTATTATCCGTTTCTTGTCTGACAGATTTAGTTCTTTAAGTATGTTTTCCACGGACTCTATCTGCTTTTCAAATCTTGGATTAGATATATCAACGAGGTGCAAAAGCAGGTCTGCATCCTGAAGTTCTTCGAGTGTTGATCTGAAGGCAGCCATCAAATCCGTTGGAAGGTCTCTTATAAAACCAACAGTATCAGTGACAATTACATCTCTTTCTCTCGGGAATCTGAGTCTCCTGCTCGATGTATCAAGGGTTGCAAACATCTTATCCTCTATATAAACAGAACTTTTTGTAAGCGAGTTAAGAAGTGTTGATTTACCTGCGTTTGTATAACCGATAATCGAAACTATAGGGATGCCTCTCTCGACCCTTCTGTGTCTCCTCTGTCTTCTTGCCTCACTAAGATGTTTCAGTTCTTTTTCAAGAAGCATTATTCTGTCTCTTACGCGCCTCCTGTCTATCTCAAGCTTCATTTCGCCCGGACCTCTTCCTCCGATTCCTCCCATCAAGCGGGACATAGCAGTGCCTTTCCCTGTAAGTCTTGGCAGCCGGTATTTCAGTTGCGCAAGCTCTACCTGAACCTTACCATCCCTGCTGTGTGCCCTTCTTGCGAAAATATCCAGTATCAACTGGGAGCGGTCAATCACCTTGATCTCAGTAAGTTCACCTATTGATTTTATCTGTGAAGGATTAAGGTCCTGATCAAATATCAGCAGGGTTGCGCCTTTATTAAGGGCGTTAATGATAACCTCTTTCACCTTACCCTCACCCATAAGATATTTTGGATTTATCTCCTTGGGCCTCTGGATCACTGCATCAAGGACAAGCACATCGCTCGAGTACGCAAGTTCTTTGAGTTCTTCTAAAGAATCCTCCTGTTCGTATTTTGGTTTTGTAGATACGCTTATAAGAATTGCTTTCTCTCGGAAATCTTTTTGGTCAAAAGCCCTTTTTCTGTCCATCTCCTCTTCGAGAGCCTCTATGAACGGAAGAAAATCGAGTTGAAGGCGATAGAAATTTACAGGCAACAAAACCTCTATCGGATTATTTGAACCTTGTGGCATCAGATGGGCTATATAGATATCTTCAGGCAGTTGGTCTTTCACGCCAATCGCTGCAATAAGATCAAACCTTAAAAGCGCAAGGTCTGTAAGGTCATCCTGTGTAAGCGGCTCATTTTTTAGATGAGTATGTATTAACCTAAGCCCCCGGAGCGCACGCCTGCCTAAAGGAAAATCCTCAATCCCCGGGATGAATATTCCCTTTGCATCTCCGACTATTACATGGGTTATCTTTCCGTCTCTTGTTACAAGCAGGCCTATCTGCCTTCTGATATCTGAGGATAGTTCTGCAAGATACTTTGCAAGCTCAGGGGTTACTACCGCATCAGAAGAGATCTTCCTGCGATAAATTCTCTCGAGCAAATTAAGGTGATGACCTTTGAGACCTGATATATCACCGTAGATTAAAGGTATGTCTTAATCCTCCGAAATCAAACGCATTACACCTTGAATTTTTGCAACTCTAAGAGCAGACTTTTTGCCTCTTCTTCCATAGACCTTACTGCAGCATTCATCTGATTGCTAATATTTACTGATTCTGCAGCAATTTTCTTGATGCTCTCAATCGAGCTTACGATTTCTTTGCTCTTTTCCTGCTGTTTTGCAGTAGCATCAGCTATCTGTTCTGCTTGCTGAGATACATTCCCGCTTGCCTTTGAAATATGCTTGCTCGCTTCGGATTGCTCAGCCGTTGCATTCTTAACCTGCCTTGAGATCTCTTTTATTTTCTCTACTGCATCGATTACCAGCCTGCCCCCTTTATCCTGTTCCTTGGTAGCCCTCGAGATATGTGCTATCTGTTCGCTCATGTGTTTGATAGCCTTGGTTACATGCTCAATGACCTGAGTCTCTTCTGTAGTAGCCCTCTGAATAAATTTTGCCTTCTCAGTTGAGGTGCCTGCGCTCTCAACTATGCTTCTCAATGTTACATTCACCTCCTGTACAAGCTTCACTCCTTTGTCAACGCTCAGCATTCCTTCTTTTACCATCTTAACGCTCGATCTGGTTTCAGTCTGGACAGATTCTATGAGAGATGCTATTTCTTTGGTGGAGATTGCAGTTTTTCCCGCCAGATCCTTGATCTCGTCTGCAACCACTGCAAAACCCTTGCCATGTTCTCCTGCCTGAGCTGCCAGTATCGCTGCATTCAGCGCAAGGAGACTTGTCTGATCCGCAACTTCAGCTATTACAGTCAGTATCTCGCCTATCTCCTCTGATCTTTTCCCGAGGCGGTTGATGGCATCAGCAAGAGAACCCACGCTCGCCTTAATCTCTTCTATACCTTTAATTGCAGCATCGGCAGCATTCATCCCCTTATCAGACGCCTCTACCGTAACGTGTTCTGCAAGCCTCACTGATTCAACAGCATTGTCCTCAATCTCTCTCACTGTGGTACTTATCTCTGTCAGGGATGAACTCGTCTCATCAAATGATGCTGAGAGGAGTTCAAGGCTGTCAGCTATCTCTTTTATCGATGCAATCATCTCTTCAACCGAAGAAGCAGCAGATGACGCAGAGGCGGAAAAAAAATTCGCATTTTCTGCAACATTTTCTATGGAAGTAGCCATCTCAAGTGAAGAAGCTGATGTCCCCTCAGAAGATAACGAAAGATTCTTGGCGCTCTCAGCAACAGAGGATATTGAATTATCTATTTCCCGCACAAAGCCTGCAGTTTTTTCGACTGCATTATGCTGAAAATTTGCTCCTGAAAGAACCTTGCCGGAGGATAAAACGATATTTTCCGTAACGCTCTGAACACTGTTGGTAATCGACCTGATCTTTGTCAATATGTCCTTCAGGTTGGATGCAATCCTGTTGATTGCCCTACCGAGAGAAGAGATCTCATCCTCTCCCCTTACATCTACCTTTACAGCAAGATTCCCTGCTGCTATCTGTTCGGCTGCATGCTCCATGCGGATTAAGGGCCCTGTAATAAATTTCGAGATATAAAAATATATAAATATAAGGGAAACTAAAAAGCTGGACAAAGACATCCCGAGAGCGCCTATAATGAGGCTATAAACCTGAGCATTTACCGCGCTGTACCTTAAACCTATGCGCAAAAAAGCAACCTGTTTGCCCTCAGCATTGTTAAGAGGCAGCGAGAGATCATAAAAAAAATCATGTCTCTGTACAAGCAATTTATCAGTGGAAGCAGCATTCAGTGACGGTTTATCCGTAAGTTCCTTGCCTACGAGCGAAGTGTCGCTATGAAATAATACCTTTCCTTTGGTATCAGTCACCATAGAATAGGCAATATCCTTATCCTTCGACATAAGGGCCTGCAGCTTCTCATTCACGCCTTCGATATATTCTACAGGGATGCCGAGGTTCAATGCCTTTCCAATATCATGCAGTATCACCTCACCCATAGCTGCTGTCTTTGAATAAATAACGTTTCTGTATTTATCTGCAGTAACAAATATCAAAACTACAGTGCTTATACTGAGCGCAATAAAAAGCACAAGAGCTATCATAAGTATAAAACGAGACTGAAGATTAAGCTTTAGCTTCATTTTTTCTCTTTTGCTCCTTTCTCAATAAAAAAGTTTTAATTATAGCGCTATTGGCATTCAGCCTTGCAGAATTGCGAATCTGAATAGAAGACATGAATTTACTTTAAAAAAAAACATTTTAACTGTCAATCTAAAAATTAGCTATACGCCTTTAATAAAATCAATTGTTAAAATCTATACAATATATTGATATTTTTAATTTGCTAATAAATTTAAAAACATGATACTCATCTTATAAAGAATTGAACTGTTTTTCAAAGAAAAAATATTACAGGAGGTTAAGATGTTCAACAGAAGAGAATTTATTGGTGGGATGATTGCTATTGGCAGCATGGCTTTTTTCAAGAAGTCTGTGTTTGCCTCTTCTCAAAAAATACGTATTGGAGTTTTAGTGCCGTCACATTGCGCCCTGCCGGTCTTTCTGGCTGATGAGCGCGGCATTTTAAAAAAATCCGGCATACAAGCTGAAATTACCCTGGTCGATAAAATGGAAGATATTGTTAAAGGCTTTGCCAAAGGCGATTTTGATTTTGCACAACTGACAACCCCGCTTACGCTCGCGATGAGCGCTGGCAATCCTAAATTACCCAATATACCAGTGGGGATAACACAGGTGCTTGGAACGAATGGTGGTGTTTTGGCGGTATCAACCAAATCCGATGTGCGAAAACTTTCTGATCTAAAAGGAAAACGGATAGGCGTTCACAGTCTGTTTATGACTCATTCATTAATCTTAAACTTAATTTTTGAAAAAAGCGGTCTCGATCCGAAAGATGTTACACTGAAAGTAGTGCCCATGAGCGAGATGGTTACCGCTTTAAAAGAAGATCAGATTGATGGCTTTATCAATCCAGAACCATTACCAACCTTATTAGAAAATAAAGGCGTCTCTAAAACTCTCCTGAAGACAAAGATGTTCTGGGTAAATCATCCTTGTTGTTTGTTAGCAACAAAGCGTTCCTTTATTGCAAATGAAAAAAATCTTGTTAAAGATGTTACAAGGGCATATATGATTGCAGGATTGGAACTTAATAATCAGGCTTTTAGAAATAAGGCGATAACAGAAATTCATGAAAAGATCTTACCCTATAAACAAATTCCTCTTCCCTTACTGCTTCAGGCATTCGGCACAGATCGAACAGATTTTTATCCATTTCCTTTTCAGAGCTCAGGCGTTATAGTGGCAAACCAGATGAAGAAATTAGGCCTCTTACAGCCAGACGTGGAAACAGAAAAATTGGTTAAAGATGTTTTTGCCTCAGAATTAGCCCTTGAGGTGATAAAAGAAGCAGCAAGCGAGGTCAGGGGATCAGAAATACCAACGAGCTTGAATCGTGAGGAAAGAATTCGGTTAGAAAAAACATAAGGTATACCTTCCGCTCCTTATCACCGCTTCTGTCCTGAGAGGTGATAAGGAGCACGTCTTCAGCCCTCTCGTTAGCGTTTCCTTTTTTCCCTTTTTATCCAGTTCTGTTAAACTTACAGTTAAGATCGTATTTGCTCAGAGAGGACATACCTTTGCAGGGAAATACAAATGACTTCCGGCAAAGAAAAAGCATGGAAAACCTTGAACAATCTTAATCCTCTTAAGGTATGTAAAAATGCGGCTGTTGCCTATGACAGTGAAAATTGCGGCTATACACTAAGATCTTTTGACATGGATTTTTTGATTTCACCCGAGAAAAGAATAATAACGAATATCTCGCCTGAAGGGGAAAAACTCATTAAACGCTATAGTTATTTTTTCAATCTGTTAGCCCTATATTATTTGATTAATGCAAAGGATATCCCTTTATCAGGCAGACCTGTCAAACCTGAAAACATTCAGAGCGGAGCGGTCTTCTTTAGAGGCGCTCACATACTTCCATTGGACCAGATTGCCGAGAAATACAATAATGACAAAATAGGATTTATCGAAAAGGGCAAAGAATTTAGCGGCAGAATCGTGAGTTACGGAGATGCCTCGATTGAACTCCTGCCAATGCCAAGAATCCCGGTGACATTGATATTATGGCTTTCTGACGATGAGTTCCCTGCCAGGGCTGACCTGCTCTTTGATTCGACATGCGAGCTGCAGGCCCCCATTGACATACTATGGTCTGTTGCAATGCTGAGTGTTCTGGTGATGCTGTAATATGAACCGCAGGCTTATCGAAAAAGCAGACGCTCTAATCTCAAAAGAGAGAGGCACGGTATTCAAAGAACCTGGCGGCAGGATCAATATCTGCCTTGTTTACCCGAATACCTATCATGTGGGCATGTCAAATTTAGGCTTTCAAGGCATCTATGCTATCCTAAATGAAAGAGATGACATAGTATGTGAAAGGGCATTTTTACCAAATGACGAAGACATTGATGAATATAGCAGGACTGATACAGAGCTTTTTTCAATTGAATCCAAAAAGCCATTAAACAGATTCGATATAGTCGCCTTTTCAGTCTCTTTTGAAAATGACTATCCGAATATTATAAGGATACTTCAGCTTTCAAAGATACCATGCAAAGCGTTAGAAAGAAATATCTCTCATCCATTGATCATGTTCGGAGGCGTATGCGCATTCTTCAACCCCGAACCAATAGCAGATTTCTTTGATATATGTTTCATTGGCGAGGCAGAGGAGATGCTTGATGAGTTTATTGAAATGAATAAAGCATCTGCAACAAGGGATGCATTGCTCAGAAATTCAAGCAGAATAGAAGGCGTTTATATTCCGAAATTTTATAAAATCTTTTATGGGAATGGCATTATCAGGAGAGAAAAAATCTATGCAGAAGTCCCTGACAGGATAAAAAAGCGCCACATAAAAGATATCTCATCCCATAGGTTCAGACACGCGATAATAACGTCTGAAACTGAGTTTTCTGAGACGTATCTTATTGAGGCAATGCGGGGATGTCCATGGAAATGCAGATTCTGCGTTGCAGGGCATATCTATAATCCTCCGAGACAAAAGAGTCTGTCTGTAATCAGAGAGGAAGTCAGAGAGGCATTAAAGCGCACAGGAAGGGTTGGATTGATAGGTCCGTCAATGTCAGATTACGTTCATGCCAGTGATGTGCTTAGCATAGAAGGGGTTGATTTCTCTATAACATCTTTAAGGGCAAGCCAGAAAAGTGCACGTATTGTTTCGCTGATGAAAGGCCGCAAGAGCATCTCTATTGCGCCTGAGACAGGGACAGAAAGACTAAGAAAAGTCGTTGACAAAAATATAACTGATGAAGAAATCATTGAGGCATCAAGGCTTATATTATCGGAAAGCATAGAAAATCTGAGGCTATATTTCATGATAGGGCTTCCCACAGAAAAAGATGAAGACATAAATGGGATTGTCAGTCTTGTTAAAAAGATAAGAGACGCATCAAAAAAGGGGAATATAACCATAACTCTGAGCACCTTTATCCCAAAGCCATTTACGCCCTTTCAATGGCATCCTATGGAAAGAATGGATGTTGTAAAAGAGCGTCTCAGGAAGATAAAAAAATCACTATTGCCTGCAAAGGGAGTCAGGGTATTCCATGATGTGCCAAAATATGCCTACATGCAGGGTCTTTTTTCCATGGGAGACAGGCGGCTTTCAGGAGCGATCGAAAAGATATCACAGACGCAGAACTGGAGAAAAGCATGCACAGATTCAGGTATAGACCCTGATTTTTATACCATGAGAAAAAGGGATCTGTCCGAAGATTCCCCGTGGGACTTTATTGACGCCGGCATACCAAAAGAAAAGCTCTGGGAAGAGTATCAAAAGGCTGTTTCATGAATCAGGCTTAAACCGGCGCTATTATAAAGGAATACACCTTAGATACTGTGTATAAGGTGTCGTCATTGTATTTCTTCATCATTCAGTCTTTTTTTAGTTGTTTGAGACAGTACTGTCTTGCTATATTAGATTATAAAGGAGGCATTTATGAAAATAGATAAACCGCCAATATGCCCGCACTGCAAAACAGAGACACAGAAATATGATGTCCAGCCATGGGATGGTGGGGGATGGGGAGTTCCTTTTCTTTATGTATGCTTTAACGACGATTGTCCGCTTTATATAGGGGGGCAGAAACATATAGAAGAAAATTATGGTCAGGTAGCTTCCTACCGCTATATGGTCTATCCTGATACAGGAAAAGAAGAAATCATGGTTGCCTATAGTCCAATGTTTTTTCAGAAAAAGAATATAATTTCAAAGGAGGACGAAGAAGAGGAATAAGGGTCTATCTATTGTTTTTATTTGCTTCATATTCGGGTTGTGCAGGTCTGTGCTTTTTGTGCCACACAATATAACCCAGTACAAGCAATAGGCATCCGCTTATTATATAAATACTCCATTGTTTGCTCATCTCCATCGCCTGCTCTTTATTATTGCCTACAAAATAACCTATGTATGCAAGTATCCAGACCCATATGCCTGCACCGAGCGATGTGTAAATGCAGAACTTCTTAATATCCATCTTCGCAAGTCCTGCAGGAAATGATATATAGTGTCTTATACCCAAGATAAGCCTTCCAACAAATGTGCTTATGCTTCCATGCGCCTTAAAGAAACGCTCCCCTTTTTCAAAGTGTTCCTTGGAGACGCCAAAATATCTGCCATATTTAAGAATGAATGGTCTTCCAAAATAGACAGCGATGGCATAATTGAATAGCGCTCCGAGCAGACTGCCGGTCATTCCTGATATGATGACTCCGCCCCAGTTCATCTGTTTCTGAGAGATTAGATATCCTGCGGGAGGAATTACGAGTTCAGACGGCAGGGGAATAAACGTGCTTTCAACAAACATCAGACAGACGATGCCGCTGTACCCCATCTTTCCTATCACATCAACAAGCCAGCCAAAAAACGCATTAAGCATCAAATACTGTAACATAAAAAGGTTTTTTCTGTTTTATTAGAGCATTTCTGCTAAAAGAGTCAGACAGCCATGCTCATATCATAAAATAATATTTATAAACAATATGTTATGCCATCTAATTAAAGTATAGCTCTATAAATATTCAGTATTTTCGACTATTAAATTGAATCGCAAACAGCTTCTACAGTGAAAAATTTGTCAAAAAATCAGATTTTGGTTGAAATTTGCCGCATTAGTAATGTATTTTATTTATCCAAAGCAAAATCATATACAGGGGGCATTCTGATGGCAAAGAAATCATCCAAAAAACTTGTTTACTTTTTCGGTGGTGGAAAAGCGGATGGCAATGGCAAAATGAAAGACCTTCTCGGGGGTAAGGGCGCCGGGCTTGCCGAGATGACAAATCTCAAGATTCCTGTTCCTGCTGGTTTCACGATCACAACAGAGGCTTGCAACGAATATTTTCATAACAAGAAAAAATATCCTTCCGGCATGTGGGAACAGGTGCTGGTTAATATGAAAAAAGTTGAAAAGATGATGGGAATGAAACTCGGAGATCCATCCCGCCCTCTTCTCGTATCTGTACGTTCAGGCGCAAAATTTTCTATGCCAGGCATGATGGACACAGTCCTGAATCTCGGACTTAACGAAATGACAATAAGGGCATTGATAAAAAAGACTGGCAATGAACGCTTCGCGTATGATGCATACAGAAGATTTATTACAATGTTCGGGAGCATTGTAATGGGCGTTGACAGACAAAAGTTCGAAAAGACACTCGAAGAGATAAAGGAAAGAAGGGGCGTTCATCTCGATACTGATCTTACTGCCGAAAATCTTAAGAAGGTTGTTGAGGAGTTCAAGATAATCTATAAAAAAAGCACAGGAGAAAAATTCCCTTCCGATCCATATGAGCAGCTAAAAAAGGCAATAAATGCGGTTTTTGGCTCCTGGTTTGGCGACCGGGCAGTAAAATACAGAAAACTTCATGGGATACCGGAAAACTTAGGAACTGCATGCAATATCCAAGCAATGGTATTCGGAAATATGGGGGAGAATTCAGGCACAGGCGTGGGATTTACGAGAGATCCGTCTACCGGAGGCAGGAAATTCTTTGCAGAATGTCTTATAAATGCGCAGGGAGAGGACGTCGTAGCTGGAATAAGAACCCCTCTTCATATTAATGAGCTTAAGAAGAGACTCCCTAAGGCGTACAACGAGCTTGACAAGATATATAAAAAGCTTGAGAAACACTACAAAGACATGCTCGATATCGAATTTACTGTTCAGGAAGGCAAGCTCTATATGCTCCAGACGAGAGTAGGAAAAAGAACAGCTGCTGCAGCCCTCAAGATCGCAATTGACATGGTAAAAGAGGGCATGATAGACAAAAAGACAGCAATCATGAGAATTGATCCCCAGCAGTTGGACCAGCTCCTCCACCCAATGATAGACCCTAAAGCAAAGCTAAATGTAATAGCAAAAGGGCTTCCTGCATCGCCCGGAGCCGCAGTTGGCAAGGTTATATTCACAGCAGACGAGGCAGAAACCGCTGCTGAGAAAGGCGAAAAAGTAATCCTTGTCAGAACAGAAACCTCGCCTGAGGATATAGGCGGAATGCATGCAGCACAAGGGATTCTCACAGCAAGAGGAGGCATGACATCCCATGCTGCTGTTGTTGCAAGGGGAATGGGCAAGTGCTGTGTTGCAGGCTGCGGTGCAATAAATATAACCGAGAGCCAGAAACACTTCACAGTAAACAGTCTTGTGATTAGAGAGGGTGATTACATAACCTTAAATGGCACAACAGGTGAAGTTATTTTAGGAGAAGCGCCGCTTATAAAACCAGAGCTTACAGAGGATTTTGGGATATTTATGAAATGGGCTGATGGATTCAAAAAGCTAGGTGTCAGGACAAACGCTGATACCCCCAATGATGCCACAGTAGCAAGAAACTTCGGAGCAGAAGGAATCGGCCTTTGCAGAACAGAGCATATGTTCTTCGAGCCCGACAGGATAAGCGCTGTGAGAGAGATGATACTCGCGGATGATACAGAAGGCAGGGAGAAGGCGTTAGCCAAACTACTGCCTATGCAGAAAGGCGACTTCTTAGGCATATTCAAGGCAATGAAGGGATTTCCTGTTACCATAAGGCTGCTTGATCCTCCATTGCATGAATTCCTGCCTCACTCAGATGAGGAACTAAAGACACTCGCGCATCACATGGAAGTTCCATTTGAAAAACTCAAGTCAAGAAACAAGGTTTTACATGAATTCAACCCTATGCTTGGGCACAGGGGTTGCAGGCTCGGTATAACATATCCTGAGATATACGTTATGCAGACACAGGCAATAATGGAGGCTGCGTGTGAACTGAAAAAACAGGGGATAAAGGTTATACCCGAAATAATGATACCATTGGTAGGCCATGTGAATGAGCTTAAGATGATGCGGGAACTTGTCATTAAAATAGTGAGTGACACCCAGAAAAAATACAAAACAAAAGTTGACTACACTGTAGGAACAATGATAGAACTCCCCAGGGCTGCGATAACAGCGGATGAGATAGCAACACAGGCAGACTTTTTCTCCTTCGGCACAAATGACCTGACACAGACTACATTCGGCCTCTCAAGGGATGATGCCGGAAGATTCCTCCCCTATTATATTGAAAAGAGAATACTGGATGACGATCCGTTCATAACCCTTGATCAGGAAGGAACAGGTCTCATGATGAAGATAGCCATAGAAAAGGGAAGAAAGGTGAAGAAAAACCTTAAGATGGGAATCTGCGGCGAGCACGGAGGAGACCCAAGATCAGTCGAATTCTGCCATAAGATAGGTCTCGATTATGTAAGCTGCTCTCCTTACAGGGTTCCCCTTGCAAGGCTTGCAGCAGCACAGGCAGCGCTCAAAGAGAAGATGGGGAAGGATCTGAGTAAGTCAACAGTTTAGAAATTACTGGTTTTTATGGATAAGAGCTTTAAAGGGGATATAGGCCTCTATATCTCCTTTTTGTTTGAGAATTCGAAAAGAATCAGGTGTTTTATAAATACTGCTTTAAAAAGCAGAAAGATATTCCCGCAATGGTAGAAAATAAACGTTTACCACACTTCCAAATAAAAATCTTTGTATTTATTTATCAGTTCGAAATCAGCCTTATTCGAAGTGATAACAGTTACGCCATAATTTCTTGCCGTAAGAGCAATTAGGACATCAAAATGCAGGTCTCTGAGTTTTTCAGGAGAAAAACCTTTGTCTTTATAAATCTTTGACAGTAGTTCCCCTGATTCAAGCCAGTTCTTTTCTGTTGGTGTTAGAATTGGATGGTTCTTTGCAAGTGTTTTTACAAAATCCAATTCATACTCAGAAGCGCCCCTTGCCAGTTCAGAAAGGACTACAGAAGAATTCCTTATAAGACCGCTTATAATCTGAATATGGTTTGCGTGTTTGTTTGTTCTAAGGTGATCTATAAAGATAGATGTATCAAAAATTATAATCCTATCTGCCATGGGCTTCGAACTTTAATTTGCCTCCGTGTTTTGACATCATCTCCTTGAACTTTTTAAGAGCAACTATCTCCCTTAATGCGACATGAACTGCCTCGCTTCTGTTTTTCACGTGAAGAACCTTAACAGCATCATCGGCAAGCTTTGTATCAAGCCTTATGGACGTCATCCTGACCGAAGTTTTCATAGTAGTGAACACCTCCTATTTGTATATACATATATTATAATCTATATATACACTTGTCAATAGCAATAAAGGTTGTTTTATGATATGATAAGCCCTATGATAAAAAACAAATCTATTACAGGCATCCCAAGAGGTTTTCTATTTGCAGTTGCAGAGGCTGCAATCAAAAAACCAGGCAGGAAAGACATTGCCCTCATATACTCTGAGACAGAGGCTAATATTGCAGGCGCATTTACAACAAACAAGGTAAAGGCAGCGCCTGTGAAATTAGATATAAAAAAGATTAAATCCGGAAGGGGGCAGGCAATTATAGTAAACAGCGGAAATGCCAACGCCTGCACAGGTAAAAAGGGGCTCGGAGACGCTGATGAAACGGCAGCTCTCGTTGCTAAGAGCATGGAGATTAACAATTTTCTCGTATATGTCTGCTCAACCGGTGTTATTGGAACACCAATGCCAATGGAAAAGATAAAGCCAAAAATTTCTGAGCTCGTATCGAACTTAGGCAATTTCAGCCTTCAAGATGTTGCATCTGCAATCATGACCACAGACACTTTTCCAAAAATAATAAAAAAGACAATAACTATAAATAATAAAATAGGAACTACAGTAGGAATATGTAAGGGCGCAGGCATGATATGCCCTCATATGGCAACAATGCTCTGTTTCATAATGACAGATATTGCAGTAGAAAAGCGGACGTTAAGCAGGATAATAAAAGATTCTGTGAACAAATCATTCAACAGGATAACAATAGACGGCGATATGTCCACCAATGATACGGTATTGATCATGGCTAACGGAATGCTCGGCAATACTGAACTTACGGAAAGGTCAGCGTCATACAAAACCTTTAAAAAAACCATTGACGAAATCACATATGAACTTTCACGGCTTATCGTAAAAGATGGAGAGGGAGCCACAAAATTAATTGAGATTAAGGTTACCGGCGCAAAGAATGAAAGAGAGGCAGAACAGGCTGCCTTTGCTGTTGCGAATTCCAATCTTGTCAAGACAGCAATCTATGGCAATGATTCGAATACAGGTAGGATTATGGCTGCTATAGGATATTCAGGCATAAATTTTGATGAAGAAAAGGCCGACATCTATCTCGGCAACATTAAAGTGATTAAAAAAGGAATCAGCGCAGGCAGAGACCTTAAGACAAACGAATACCTTAAAAAGAATAAAGAAATAAAAATACGTGTAGAACTTAACAGAGGACGTTCATCTGCGCAGGTACTAACCTGCGATCTGTCTGAAGAATATGTCAGGATCAATGCAGCGTACAGAACATAATCACAACTAATTTCTCCTTCTGTACGCCCTAATCTCTTCTTTTACAGTATCCATGTCTGACGCCTCCTCTTCCCTGATAGCCTTGCCTGTCAGTTTTAAAAACACATCATTGAGCGTTGGCCTCTGAAGCCTTACAGACAAAACACTTTCACCGAGAGCCCTTATAAGTTCGGGGATACAAGCCTCTCCCTTAACTGCAGACAGAAAAAGCTCACTATCTTTTATTGCTGCCTCGAGATTTAAAATCTTTTTTATCTCATCTTTCGCCCTGTTGTTATCCTTTGTCTTTAAATATATGACATCCCCGCCAACTGTCTTTTTCAGTTCATCAGGGCTTCCGCGCGAGATGATCTTTCCATCATCTATAATTGCTATATTATTGCAAACCTCTGCCTCCTCCATGTAATGGGTTGTCATGAATATTGTTACATTATGCCTTTTGGGAAGGTGGGTGATGAACTCCCAGAGATTGGTCCTGCTCTGAGGGTCAAGCCCTAATGTTGGTTCATCAAGAAAAAGAACCTTTGGCCTGTGTATCAAACCCCTCGCAACCTCAAGCCTCCTCTTCATACCTCCGGAGAACTTTTTTACAAGGTCATCTTTCCTGCTATGCAGGTCAACAAATTTAAGGACATCTTCCACTCTTTTTCTTCTCTCAGCTTTAGCCACATTATAAAGATAAGCATGGAACAATAAATTCTCCTCTGCTGTAAGGTCTTTATCAAGGGTTATATCCTGAAAAACAATACCAATGGATTTTCGCACAGATGAAGATTCTCTGACACAATCATGCCCATTTATAAACGCCCTCCCTGATGTTGGAGAAAGCAGGGTGCAGAGTATGTTGATTGTTGTGGTCTTTCCTGCTCCATTGGGTCCAAGAAAACCGAATATTGTACCTTCCTCAACATCAAAGGATATGTCATTAACTGCAATGATGTTTCCAAACTTTTTTACAAGATTCTCAACCTTTATTATCGGCATTTATAAACCCCGCATCAATAGATTAACATAACTGGTTTGAGCGACATCAGAGATTTTTCGGGAACAGTATTAATCTATCTCTCACTCATACCTTAACGCTGTAATCGGATCATACAGCGATGCCTTTCTTGCAGGATAAACCCCAAAAAATATTCCCACTGCTGCTGAAAAAACAAAAGCAAGTATTATAGACCATAATGCAAGATGCGTGGGAAGAAATTCAACGAAATATGGTATTACAAAAGAGGCTATGCCTGCAAAAATAATCCCCCCTGTTCCTCCGATAATGCTCAATGTCATTGATTCTATCAAAAACTGAAGCAGTATATCCCTGTTCTTAGCGCCCAATGCCTTCCTTACTCCGATCTCCCTTGTCCTTTCCCTTACTGAAACGAGCATGATATTCATTATTCCTATCCCTCCGACAATAAGCGAGATAGCAGCTATTCCTGAAAGAACAGCAGTCATAATATTAAGCACCTTTTTCATCACGCCAAGCATTTCATCCTGACTCATTACAGTAAAATCTTCCTTTCCTGCATGCCTTTTAATCAATATCTGCTTTATCTCTTTTATTGCGTCTTTTATCTCTTTTGCGCTTTTCACTTTTATTGTTATATTGAACAACCTGTCAGTATCAAACAATTCCTGTGCAGAAGTAGTCGGGATAAAAACTATATCGTCGAAATCTATGCCGAGCGTTACTCCTTTTTTTTCCATGACTCCGATAACCCTGTATTTGCTGTCTCCCACGCTTACAAGAGCGCCGAGTGCATTTTTATCTCCAAAAAGATCTCTCTTTACAGTTCTTCCAAGGACAGCAATCTTCCTCTTGGAATCAACGTCAGATTCACTGATAAACCTGCCTGCCTCAACAGACAGATTCCTTATATCAAAATATGTTTCAGTGACTCCTACCACAGAATTATCCCTGCTCTGGTTCAGATGCTTAATCTTGGATGATCCAAAAAAAACAGGAACTGCATCAGCAATATGTTTTGTGCGTCTTTTTATTATTACGGCATCATCATAAACAAGCTTTCTTATTGTGCTCGCCTCAGGAGGATGGAACCCTCCCTTAGCTGATGTTTTTCCCGGAACAACAATCAATATGTTAGTTCCGAGATTACTAAGTTCCCTGTGTATATATGTCCTTGCCCCTTCCCCGATTGAAACCAATAATATCACTGCTGCAACGCCTATTATTACGCCGAGCATCGTGAGAAATGACCTCACCTTATTGCTCATAAGAGAGTCTTTGGAAACTTTTATAATCTCAATTATGTCCATATATATTGCCTGTACAGAACAGCAGGATATTTGCACTGTCCAAAATAACTGAAAAAAGGTTGAATGATGAAAAAATACAATGACGACACCTTATAAAATTAATCCACATCTTATTTATAAAACATCAGTCGTATTGTTCCCTTTAAAGCTGCTTGTCAAAACGAGGTTGCACATCTTAATATCTTGTCAATTCATTGTATTGCACTATTGTCACGCCTTCATTATTTAAACTCTTGAAAATCTCTATTATCTCCTTGCCTGAACGGCTGTCGAGGTTCCCTGTCGGCTCGTCTGCAAGGATTATCTCAGGATTGTTAATCAATGCCCTTGCAATTGCAACCCTCTGCTGCTCTCCGCCGGAAAGTTCATTTGGATAATGATCTGCCCTCTGGGAAAGCCCAACCTTTGTAAGTATATCCAGCGCCCTCTTTTTTCTTTCGATAGCAGGAACACTGCTGTAAAGCAATGGCAGTTCAACATTTTTCCATGCAGTAAATCTCGGAAGGAGATTAAAACTCTGGAATACAAATCCGAGTTTTTTATTTCTTATATCGGCAAGTTCATTATCAGTTTTATGGCTTACATCAACTCCAAGCAAAAGATAAGTTCCTGATGTCGGCCTGTCAAGACAGCCGATAATATGAAGCACTGTTGATTTGCCTGAGCCTGAAGGACCCATGATAGCAACCATTTCCTTCGGAACAACTTCAAGGTCAATCCCCTTTAAGACTTCTATTGTTACTTTTGGAAGAATGTAAGATTTTTTAATATTTTTAAGAATAATCACTTATTCTTTTCTTCTTTCACACGCTTGCCGTCTTCAAGCCCTGACACATCAGGATTTATAATTACTATATCTCCATCCTTAATGTTGGATATAACTTCCGTGAAATTCCAGTTAAATCGTCCTGTCTCAACATGCTTAAGCCTCGCGTGCGAATCGCTTTTCACAAAAACAAACTTTCTGCCTTCCCTTTCAATTACTGCCTGTGAAGGAACTACCAGTACATCCTTAGCACTATCAACAATAATCTCTATATCTGCCGACATCCCCGGCTTCACAATAATTCCCTTATCTTTTAACCGTGTCCTCATTTCAAATGTCCTTGTCTCCTGCTTTCCGCCAAGAACAACAGGAGATATCATGTAAACCTCGCCGTTAAAAATCTTTCCGGGATAAGCATCCATAGTAATACTAACCTCCTGTCCTGTTTTAACTCTTGCAACATCAGCCTCGTCAATAAAAGCCTCAATATACAAATCTTCTGTTGATACTATATTCACGACAAGCGCGCCTTTTGCAACAGTCTCGCCAAGCTTGACAGGCCTGGAAATCACAACTCCATGTATGGGAGATTTTACAAATGAGTAGTCATAATTTAGTTTTGCGAGAGAAAGTGAGTTTTTTGCTTCCTTTACATTGGCACTGGCAACATCATATTCTCTATGTACAGAGTCAGCCTCCAGCTCTGATATATATCCTTTTTCTTTCAGCTCGCTAAATCGCCTTAATCTCGCTTCAGCCTCTTTAAAGACAGCAATAGTCTTGTCTAAAGATGACCGGGCAATCTGGAGATTCAGCAAAGCCTCATCAGTATCGATCTCAGCTATCCCTGAGCCCGGCTTCAATATATCACCCTCCTCGACAGACAATTTTGATATTCTTCCCGCCCTCTGCGCCGTAATTTTCATCTCAGTGCCTGATTTTATTGTGCCTGTTGACGTAGCAGTCACTGTGATAGTGAGTTCCTGTCTTTTTACTGGTGAAACCTTTACCTCAATAGCATTAAATGACCTTTTTATAATAAAAAATGCAGCCAGAAAAATTAATACCAGAAAAAACCAGAAGCTTATTTTTTTATAAAAAGACATACATTTCTCCTTTTGAAATCACAGTATTTTAATTTTAACACAAAAAACCTATTGGAATATTAATTAACAGCGATAGATGAAATAATAATACAGAAGTTGAGAAAAAATTTATTTAACCCGATAATCTTTGCATTATGTATAGAACAAACAGTCTCAAAATTTTTATAATCGACAGGATAACTATATGGCAATCGTTTGTGGCTTAACGATTAAGGTTATACTGTTTTCGGTTCTAAAGGTCTTTTTTATAAGGTGTCGTATAAAAATTTTTCACCTGCCTGTTCTATACCAAAATAAATTCAAAAATAATATCTGTATTATTACAATCAAAAAATATAATTCAGAAGCGTAAATACAAAAACAGTCATGCTTATATAGCCGTTCATATTAAAAAACGCCATATCAAGCCTGCTGAGGTCATCAGGTTTCACTATTGAATGCTCATATATAAAAAGTCCTGCAACTATTGTCATTCCAAGCCAATAGAAAATCCCAAGGTCAAAAATTATGCCTGTATATACCAGAAGACCCCATGCGAGAAAATGAAATATATGTGAAAAGAGCAATGTATTTCTGATGCCGAATCTCTTTGGTATGGAATACAAGCCAAAACTTTCATCAAACTCAATGTCCTGCAATGCGTATAAGATGTCAAAACCTGCAAGCCAGAATATAACTGTAAAACCCAGGGGCACTATCTCCCAGTCAAAAGTACCTCTGACAGCAATCCATGCACCCAATGGCGCTGCTGAGAGTGACAGTCCGAGCACAAAATGTGACAGCCATGTAAATCTTTTTGTATACGGATAAAGAAACACAACAGCAATTGCTACAGGAGAAAGTTTCAGACACAGGGGATTAAGCATGTATGCAGCAAAGATGAGCGCTAAAAAAGATATTATCGTGAATATAACCGCATCTGCCACCCTAACCTTTCCTGCGGGTATCTCCCTGCTCATTGTCCTTGGATTTTCTGCATCTATGTTTCTGTCAATAATCCTGTTTAATCCCATTGCGCCAGACCTTGCACCAACCATTGCGACAAGAATCCAGAATATCTGCCTGAATGACGGAATCCCTGATGCAGCAATGATTGCGCCTGTTAATGCAAATGGAAGAGCAAAAATGGAATGGGAGAACTTGATCAGCTTAAGATACAGGACTATTTTTTTAAACAATTACGATTTCTCCTTATGTAATATTAATCAATCGCTTCCATAAAGTGCATCCAATGGACTCTGCGGAGCATTAGACATGTCGCGCAGGACATGGGTGTAAATCATTGTTGTCTCAACATTCTTGTGACCGAGAAGGCTCTGCACTTCCCTTATGTTAACGCCGCTCTGAAGCAGATGAGTAGCGAAGCTGTGGCGGAGGGTATGGACAGTTGCATGTTTTGCGATGCCCGATTGTCGCAGCGCATTCTTAACGGCAAGCTGGATTGATTTATCGCTGACGTGATGCCGGCCCGTCTTGCCGCTTCTCGGATCTACGGACAGACTGGACGAAGGGAA
>JACQXE010000087.1 GCA_016208915.1 Nitrospirota bacterium
TGATAAAGACAATGGTATCATCTGTCATAGATTTTTTCATAAAAGTTAAATCGGGACTGTCTTTTATAAAAAACATGCAGCAGGAAGGGGCAATGGTTGTAGTTTAGGCGCGCTGTACTGATTTGGGCAACAGCCCGTTGAATTGTGACTTATAAAAACAGGAAACATTACCCTATAGCCTTATCTCAATATACGCATTCTCTCTCAGCCCTCTCAGCCAGCTTTTATATCTTTCTTCAAAAAGCTTCTCGAAAAGTTTATTCTTTAGTGCGCTCCTTAGTCCCGCTTCACTCTGTTTCTCAAATCTTTCCTCAAGCTTGATTATATGCAGTCCTTTGTCTGTCCAGAAAGCCGGGCTGAAATCTCCGACCTTCATCATTCCAAGGACATCAACAAATTCTTTTGCAAGATAGCCTTTTTTTATAAGGCCGAGGTCCCCGCCTGTCTTGGATGACTGGTCTTCAGAATATATCTTGGCTAACACAGAAAAATCCTCGCCTGCCTTCAATTGCCTGAGAATCATATCTGCCTTTTCTTCGAGTGTTCCTTTTGTGATGTTAGCATCCGGCTTCCTGAAAAATATCTGTCTTATCCTGTATGCTTCATCTGTTACATCCGCTTTATTCTCTGATAACTCTTTATCGATATCGCTATCGGAAACAACCAGTTTATTCCTCACCTGCTGGGAAACAACCCTGCTTAATATAATCTGCTCGCCAATCTTTTTTTTGTACTCATCGAAAGTGAACCCTTCTTTCTTAAGGGATTCTGTCAAGGCTGCGTCATCCATAGAATATTTTTTCTTTATGTCACTTACCGCCTCATTCACATCTTCTGACGTTGCATCTATCCCCAACTGTTTTGCTGCCTGAAGCTGCAGCTTCATATCTATCAGCCTTTCAAGAAAAAATGCCTTCATTTTCTTTGAATATCTTTCTCCTTTCCTCGCTGTTCATCCCCTGCATCCTGTCACTCACTTCAAATTCCATTGCCTTGTATAAATCACTCCATGTGATGACCTCCTGATTGACAACTGCAACAACCTTGTCAAGCAGTATTGATGCATAAGATACCTGAGATATAACAGATATCAGGATGATTAAAACAGATAAAATAACTCTTTTCATATATGCCTCCTTTTATCTCCGAATTTCAGCGCAGAATTTATTTAGGGGATTGACGTGATGTCTTTCACTGATGATTTTATGATAAACACCTTTATATTATTGCTCTCTTCATCTGCAGGCAGAACAAAAAACCCTGTCTTTTTTTCATCAGAACTTGAAAGAAAGAAACCCTTCTGCCATGGTATATTGCCCTGAAGATAACCGACTATAGATTCTCCATCCTGAAACTTGACAAATATTTTTCTGCCCTTCCTCTGGCTGACTCCATATCTCTTTATCTCCTTGTAGTCCTTATCACCTTCGAATGTCCTTACAAAGAATATTGCCTTAAGCTCCTGAATACGTATGGTCTTAGCGGCTCTGCTTTCCGCTTCTTCAAATGTTATCTCTTTGCTTTCCTCTGAGAAGTCTTTGAGATAACCTTTGAAGACGCTTCCATCAATAAATCTGATCACAACCTTTTCCTCAGTTGCCATGCCTAAATTTTATTGGCTGGACAAAACAATGTCAAGAAAATACTCAGCCTTTAACCCACATTATTCATAAACTATTACCGAGATAGACAGGATATAGTACCTTCGCTCATTCTCGGTCGCTTAAGGCGCCCTCCGAGGTTTTTGCCTCTTTATAAAAAACATATTGTTTGACTATCGGCAAAAAAATCCGCTCTGATACTATATCCCGTCTATGAACTTATGAATTAAGTGGAATAAGCCAAAAATTGACCATTCCGATACTGAGAAATGTTAAAATAACAGCATCTTTTGTAAATAAGGAAGGTAATCAGAATGTCAAAGATGAATGTAATTGAGCCTACGAGGCTTGATCTCGGCACGAAATTCAGATTCAGATGCCATAAGGGAATAAAGTGCTTCACGAAGTGCTGCAGCAACATAGATATAATGCTGACGCCATATGACATCATACGCATGAAGAACAAACTTGGATTGTCATCAGAGGAGTTTCTCGAAAAGTACACGTTTTCAACGGTTGATGAAGAGTCATCACATCCATACGCCTACCTGAAGATGGACAAAGACGAAAAGAAAAGCTGCCCCTTTGTAAAGGCGCCTGACGGATGCACTATTTATACGGACCGTCCTGTAAGCTGCAGGTATTATCCTATCGGACAGGCAACCCTAAAAAAGCAGAAGGATGATTCCGTAGTGCATGAGGAATTTTATTTCTTTGTCAAAGAAAAGCACTGTCTTGGTTATAATGAAGACACAGAGTGGACTGTAGAATCATGGAGAGACGATCAGGAAGCAAATCTGTACGATGACATGAACAGGGGATGGAAAAGCATACTGATGAGGAGAAATCTGCCCGGACAAAAAGAGCTTGACCCCAACAAGCAGGAACAGTTTTACATAGCAAGCTATGACCTTGACAGGTTCAGGCGCTATGTTTTTGACAGTAAGTTTCTGGATGTTTTCGATATAAACACCGAGGAGAACGAAAAGATAAAAAGTGATGAGATTGCACTCATGAAATTCGGATTCAGGTATCTGAAATACCTTTTTATGATGGAAAAATCGCTTAAGATCAAGCCTGAGGCGATAGGGACAAAAAAGTAAAAGGCATAGAAAAGGGAAGACTGGCAATATTCAATCAATCTTTTATTTGCCTAATTTAAAGGTAAGTCTTTAATTTTATCGCTATATCTTCTGCAAATTCGGACAGGCTTTCGTCTCTTGCTCCGAAGATTACATAACTTTCCCATTTATGAAGCATTGTAAGTATTTCCTTTCTCTCAGCAACCTCAACAGACCTTCCACTTGCACGTATGCCTTCTGCAAGGTCATGGCTTGATATGTCCTTCTGCGTTGTTCCGCCTGCATAATAGATGGGAAGCAGAATCAGGTGGTCACTGTCTCTCATATTTTCCGAAAATGCCTCTATATATTCTTTTTTCATCATTCTTGTCGGTGCAAAGCCATGAGGTTGAAATATATAGCAAATGCTTTTTCTCGCTAATCTAACTGCCTGAATAAGAGACGCTATCTTATGTGGATTATGCGCGTAATCATCAATAACAAGTCTTTTTCCATTATCCAACTTAATCTCAAAACGCCTCTCTATCCCCTGAAAGTCCTTCAGCGTCCCTCGTATGTCTTTTAGCGGAATTCCTATTTCAGTTAATATCGCAATGCACGAAAGTGCGTTATAAAGGTTATATTTCCCGGGAAGGGGGAGCTGAAACTGGACGCCTTTAAGAGAAAATTCAGTTTCAAATGGCCTGTAAATAATATCTTCCGCCCTGTAATGAGAGGGTGTATCAATCGAAAAACTGATCTCGCCGTCTGAGGATATTTTTCCAAGATTTTTATCGTCTGCATTTATAATTATCTTGCCGGAAGTATTTTCCATCAGGGTTTTAAACATCTGAGCTGTCTTATCTACTGTATGGTGGTCGAGTTCAAGGTTCAAGATAACAGTATGCAGTGGTTTATAAGCAATAATGCTTCCGTCCGACTCACATGCCTCTATAATAAGCATGTCAGAATCGCCGGTGAGTGAATTTCCAGGATTGGAATCTGTCTTGAACTGTCGTACTCTTCCTCCGCCTATGAAATTAGGATTAAGCCCAAGTCTTTTCATGATAAAGGTGAGAATGCCTGATGCAGTTGATTTTCCGCTTGTGCCGGATACAGCTATTGTCTTAAATGAAGATACAATCTCTGCAAGATACTCGGGCCTTGTCATGACTGGAATCCTGAGGGTCTTTGCCTTTATGAATTCAGGATTATCAGGTTCCACGGCAGTGCTGAATATAGCAAGGTCAAATGAGCTGTCTATTCCGCTTCCATCCTGAGGCACAATAGAAATCCCTTTCTGTCTGAGAATTTTGAGAAGAGGGTGATTCTGGTCCTGATCAAATGCCCTGTCAGAACCGGATACGATATTTCCTCTGTCAAACATGAAACAGGCAATTGCAGAGACTCCGCTTCCACCTATTCCTGAGAAAAATATTTTGGAGAATTCAGTTCTTATCTTTTCCTCTGTCACTATCTTAAACCTTGAAGATTTTACTTGTATCTGAACAGCAGGAGGAAACTGTCTTTGAGCGGATTTATTTTGCCGATATTCTTTAACCCACAACCTTATATTAACAAAGAGGCAAAATACCTCGGAGGTCGATACGACCGAGAATGAGCGAAAAGACTGTTTACTCCTACTGTACAATAAACTACAACAAAAAAGCCTACTTTGCAAAGTAGGCTTTTAAAATCAAAATTACATTAATATATATTTGATTATGATTTCTTTTCTTCTTTTTCTTTTTCTTTAGCCTTTTTCTTTTCTTTCGGCTTCTTTATTGCTTCGTAATCAATGAATTCAAGGATGGCCATTTCTGACCCGTCATTCACTCTTTGTCTTGTCTTTACTATCCTGAGATAGCCTCCATTCCTGCCGTTAAACCTCGGCGCTATCTCACTGAAAAGCTTTGCTATAACATTTCTGTTGGGTATATATGAAAGTGCCAGGCGTTTTGCATGCAGGTCGCCCCTTATACCGAGAGTTATTATCTTCTCTGCAATCTTCCTTGCTGCCTTTGCCTTCATCAGTGTTGTCTCTATTCTCTGATGTTCGAGCAGAGAGGAAACAACCCCTCTTAGGAGTGCCTTCCTCTGGTTTGCCGGTCTGCCGAATAGTTTGCCATCAACCCTGTGCCGCATCTTGCTCTACTCCTTTTCCCTGCACTGCCATTGCATTATTAAGGGCATCGTGATCGATCCTCATACCGAGATAAAGACCCATAGAAGTTAGTATTTCTTTAATTTCATCCAAAGACTTGCGTCCGAAATTTTTTGTCCTAAGCATCTCAGGCTCTGTTTTTTCAACAAGTTCAGCAATAGTCCTGATACTCGCATTCTTCAGACAGTTATACGACCGAACTGAAAGCTCAAGTTCATTTACGCTCTTTAGAAGATTCAGATTGAATACAGGCACATCACTACCTACAGATGCAGAAACAGCACCACTGTCAATCTCTTTAGCATCATATTCTTCCTCGATCACAAAGATGTCGATATAATCTATTAATATTGATGCTGCCTGCGAAATTGCCTTTTTAGGGGTTATGCTGCCGTCTGTCAGTATCTCCATAACAAGTCTGTCATAGCTTGTTTCCCTTCCTACCCTTGCTTTTTCTACCCAGAAATTCACCTTTTTTACAGGGCTGAAAACAGAATCAACAGCAATCATTCCAACCGGAAGGTCTTCTTCCTTGTTCATCTCTGAAGAAACATAACCCTTGCCTTTTTTGATATACATCTCTGCTTCGAATGAAGCGCCTTTGTCAAGGGTGGCTATTAGCTGTTCAGGATTCAGTATCTCGACACTCGAATCCATCTGGATATCATTTCCCTTTACCTCGCCAGGACCCTTCACCTTTATCGTCGCAACACGCCTACCCTCAGCATACATCCTGAACCTGAGCTTTTTTATGTTAAGTATTATATCTATTACATCCTCTTTTACCTCTGGCAAAGACGAAAATTCATGGACAGCGCCTGTGATTTTGACTGCCGTAACTGCAGCGCTCTCGATTGAAGACAGCAGAACTCTTCTGAGAGAATTTCCGAGTGTAGTGCCGAATCCACGGTCTAGCGGCTCTGCAATCAATTTACCATAGGTGTTTGTTAATGTCTCTTCGTCAAACTGAATCCCTTCAGGTAACTGAAAGCCTTTTCTTTTTATATCCATTTAAGGCCTCCCACGCCTTTTTTATTTTTAGCTAAAATTTTATTTTGAATAAAGCTCTACTATGAGCTGTTCTTGGATAGGCAACTGCATTTCTTCCCTTGATGGGATATTCAATACCTTACCCTTGAAATTTGCTCCATCTACCTCAACCCATCCAGGAAGCGCTCTATGTTCGAGTTTTGATATATTATCCACAATACATGGGATATTTCTGCTTTTCTGTTTAACCTCAATTACATCGCTGATATCAACAATATATGAAGGTATATTTATTGCTTTGCCGTTAACAGTGAAATGTCCATGCGATATAAGCTGCCTCGCCTCTCTTCTGTTGATTGCAAATCCTATCCTGAACACCATGTTATCAAGCCTGCGTTCAAGGAGCTGTAGCAGTACTTCACCTGTTGCGCCCTTGCGCCTTTCTGCCTCGAAGAAATATTTCCTGAATTGCCTTTCAACTAATCCATAGCTACTTCTTGCCTTCTGTTTTTCCCTGAGCTGTATACCATAATCAGAAATCTTTGTCCTTCTCTGTCCATGCTGACCAGGCGGGTACTTCCTTCTTTCGACTGCACACTTTTCTGTAAAGCATCTTACTCCCTTAAGAAACAACTTATCTCCGTTTCTACGACAAACCCTGCATAAAGATTCGGTATATCTTGCCACGCTTAAACTCTCCTTCTCTTTGGAGGCTTACACCCATTATGCGGAACAGGGGTGACATCCTTTATCATATTTATCTCAAGTCCTGCAGCCTGCAATGCCCTGATGGCTGACTCCCTTCCTGAACCGGGACCATTTACAAACACATCGACCTGCTTCAATCCCCCCACATCCATTGCCTTTTTAGCTGCAGACTCTGCTGCCATCTGAGCTGCATAAGGTGTTCCCTTTCTTGAGCCTTTAAATCCGAGACTTCCTGCACTTGCCCATGCAATAACATTACCATTCAGGTCGGTTAGAGAAACTATTGTATTATTAAAAGTTGCCTGTATATGCGCTGAACCAATATTAATATGTTTCTTTTCTTTTTTGCCGCCTTTCTTCCTCTGAGCCATCCCTTATGCCTCCTTCTTCCTGCCCATGATGGTCTTTCTCGGCCCTCTGCGCGTACGTGCATTCGTTTTTGTTCTCTGTCCCCTTACAGGAAGTCCTAGCTTGTGTCTAATACCCCTGTAACAGCCGATCTCAACCAGCCTTTTTACATTCATTGATGTCTCGCGCCTGAGATCACCTTCCACTTGATAATCCCTGTCAATAACAGTTCTTATCTTAACGATGTCTTCATCTTTCAAATCCTTTACTCTCACATTAGGATTAATGCCTGTCTCGCTCAATATCTTTTTGGAAAGTGAGCGGCCTATGCCTAATATCCTTGTCAGACCTATTTCTATGCGTTCATTTTTTGGTAGATCAACACCTGCAATCCTTGCCATTTATCCTCCGTTAGTTACGCAGTCAGTCTTTAACTAACCCTTATTCACTAACAACTGTTTACAGCCGTTTTATCATCCCTGTTTCTGTTTATGTCTCGGGTTCTCGCATACAACCCTTATAATCCCTTTTCGTTTAACCATCTTGCATTTAGCGCACATAGGTTTCACTGATGACCTGACCTTCATATTAACCTCCAGCTAATAGCTTTAAGCTATCAGCTATTTGCCTTACTTGAATCTATACGTTATCCTGCCTCTTGTAAGATCATACGGAGAAAGCTCAATTGTAACCTTATCCCCAGGCAGAATTTTTATAAAATGCATCCTCATCTTCCCTGAGACATATGCAAGGATTATCTGCCCATTCTCAAGTTTTACTCTGAACATAGCATTCGGCAGTGTTTCAACAATTGTGCCTTCAACTTCTATATTCTCTTCTTTAGGCATTAGCTTGAAAGTATAACATCTTACTCAACTTTCGTCAATATTCGCGCATCTCCATCAGTAATTGCAACAGTATGTTCAAAATGGGCGGAAAGCCCTCCGTCCAGCGTAACTGCTGTCCAGCCATCTTCAAGTATGCCTACCTCGCATCCACCTGTATTAACCATAGGCTCAATAGCCAGTGTCATGCCATCTTTTAATCGAGGCCCCTGTCCTGCCACACCAAAATTCGGCACCTGTGGTTCCTCATGCAGAGACATACCTATACCGTGACCAACAAATGCCCTCACAACAGAAAAACCGTTTGCCTCAACATGCTGTTGTATTGCAGCAGATATATCTGAAACCCTGTTTCGGGAAGTCGCCTTGTCTATGCCTATATAAAGTGCGTCTTCGGTAACCTTCAATAATTTTTTTGCCAGAGGACTTATCTCCCCAACAGGCAGAGTCACAGCGCCGTCTCCGTAAAAACCATCAACACATACACCGAGGTCTATACTTATTATATCCCCTTCCCTAAGCATCATCGGAGAGGGAATACCATGAATTACCTGATTGTTCACAGATGCGCATATGCTGGCAGGGTATCCCCTGTATCCTTTAAACGCAGGGGCGCCTCCATGTGCCTTTATCTTATCTTCTGAGAACCTCTCGATATCTTTCGTTGTTATACCCGGCCTCATAAATGACCTTATCTCTTCGAGTGTTTCAGCAACAATTCGGCAAGCCTTAGCCATTTTTTTTATTTCCTCTTGCGTTTTCAGGATAATCATCTATGAAATTGCACATTTCAACTTTCAACTTTTAACTCTCAATTTTTAAAACTATCCCTTTCTGCCCTTTAATCTACCCTTTTTCAAAAAGCCTTCATAAGAGCGGGTTAGAAGGTGCGACTCTATCTGGGATACTGTATCGAGCGCAACACCTACAACAATCAGAAGCGATGTGCCTCCGAAATAGAACGGGACATTAAATCTACTTATAAGTATCTCAGGTATTATACATACTACTGCAAGATACACGGCGCCCGCGAATGTCAGCCTTGACAGTACTCTGTATATGTATTCTGATGTCTTCTGTCCTGGCCTTATTCCGGGTATAAAACCTCCGTATTTCTTCAGGTTATCCGCTATATCCACCGGATTAAATACAATTGCTGTATAAAAATAGCTGAAAAAGAATATCATCCCAACATAAAGAACTATGTAAGTTGTTGTCCCCGGCGAGAGTTGCCTTGCTATTCCCTGTATCCAAGGTATCGTTATAAAACCCGCAATAGTTGCCGGGAACATTATTATTGAAGATGCAAATATTGGAGGAATAACGCCTGAGGTGTTTATTTTGAGTGGCAGGTGTGTGCTCTGCCCACCGTATATCTTACGCCCAACAAGGCGTTTTGCATACTGAACAGGTATCTTTCTCTGCCCTCTTTCCATAAAGATAATCACGCCGACTACTGCCACCATCATCACAATCAGGAACAACACAAAAAAGATTGAAAGTTCACCTGCTTTTACAAGTCTCACTGTGCTCACAATTGCATTGGGAAATCTCGCAACTATACCTGCAAAGATTATAAGAGAGATACCGTTACCTATCCCCCTTTCAGTAATCTGTTCTCCAAGCCACATTATAAATGCTGTACCCGAAGTAAGTGTCATCATAGTAAGCAGTCTGAATGACCAGCCCGGGCTTTGTATGAAAGCTCCCTGTGCCATACTCTCAAGCCCTACGGCTATACCTAAAGACTGAATAGCGCTTATAACGACCGTCCCATACCTCGTATATCGGGTAATTTTCTTCCTGCCTGCCTCGCCTTCCTTTGCGAGTTTTCCGATCGCAGGTATTACGACTGTAAGAAGCTGGAATATAATAGAAGCGCTTATGTAGGGCATTATTCCGAGTGCAAATATAGTAACCCTTGACAACGCACCTCCGGAAAACATATCAAAGAACCCCATCAGCGCACCTGCCCCGCTTTCAGAAAGGAACTTGCTCAATGCCTCACCGTTTATGCCAGGGGTAGGTATATGACTTCCAATCCTGTAAACAGTAAGAAGAGCAAGGGTAAACAGCACCCTGTTTTTTAATTCAGCGATCTTGAATATATTTTGAAAACTTGAAAAACCACCCATAAGATTTAGATTATCTCTGCCTTTCCGCCAGCTGCAACTATCTTGTTTGCAGCTGTAGAACTGAAAGCATTTGCCTTTATCGTTATCGGTCTTGTTATTTCACCCTCACTGAGGATCTTGATACCGTCCTTAGGATTCTTTATCATGCCTCTTTCAAAAAGAATATCAGGCGTTATTACATCAACACCATCAATCCTCATAATATCTTTAAGGTTTATAATTGCATATTCCTTTGCAAAATAATTCTTGAATCCCCTCTTAGGAAGCCTTCTCTGCAATGGCATCTGCCCTCCTTCGAATCCTGCTCCTTTTCCACCGCCTGAACGTGCATTCTGCCCCTTATGCCCTTTACCTGAGGTCTTTCCAAGTCCTGATCCCACTCCGCGTCCAACCCGCCTGCTCTGTTTTCTGCTTCCGTCAAAGGGCTTTAAGTCTTCTATCCTCATTTGCTTCCTCCGCTGCTTACTTCTTGAGGCTCTTCTTCAATTCTTCCCCTAAGCTTGCGCACCACATCTGGATCTTTTAGATTTAAAAGTCCATCAAGAGTTGCCTTTGCTGTGTTGTACGGATTATGGCTGCCAATTGCCTTTGCAACTATATCCTGGATGCCTGCAACATCAAGCACTGCTCTGACAGCGCCGCCGGCAATAAGCCCTGTACCTTTCCTTGCAGGGTTCATAATAACACTGCCTGAGCCAAAACTGCCTGTTATCTTATGGGGTATTGTCCCCTCTTTCAATGGAAACTTCATAAGAGATTTCTTTGCGTTTTCGACTGCTTTTCTTATTGCCTCCGGAACCTCTGATGCCTTACCTTTGCCAATGCCTACAACACCAGAACCATCACCAACCGCAACCAGCGCGCTGAACGAAAATCTCCTTCCGCCCTTTACTACCTTTGCAACTCTGTTTATAAAGATAACTTTGTCCTTTAGAGCAAGCACTTCTGGATCAATTTTTTTCACCATACCCCCTCACCTAAAATTCAAGTCCTTTTTCTCTGGCCGCGTCAGCCAACGCCTTGACTCTGCCATGATAAAGATACCCGCCTCTGTCGAAAACAACCTTTTTTATACCGTTCTCCATTGCCCTTTTGGCTAAAAGCATTCCTATTTCCTTTGCAGTATTGATATTGCCCTTATGTGATTTCTTTTCTTTCAGTTCACTGTCAAGGCTTGATGCAGCGACAATAGTACGCCTCTTAGTATCATCAATAATCTGGGCATATATATGGTTCAAGCTCCTGTAGACCGAGAGCCTCGGCCTGGCAGAGGTGCCCACTACCTTTTTCCTTATCCTACGATGACGCCTTTCTTTTGCTTCTGTTGTCTCTAATACCAACTTAGAACCTCCATTTAAAACTACTTTTTCCCTGCTTTGCCAACTTTGAGTTTTAACCTCTCACCGCTATATCGTACACCCTTGCCTTTATATGCATCCGGTGGTCTTATCGTCTTGAGATTCGTAGTAATCTGTCCCAATTGCTGTTTGTCGATTCCTGTCAGCGTAATCTGTACCTGTTTTTGGTCAACTGCAGCATTCATCCCTGCAGGAAGCTCAAACTCAACAGGATGTGAAAAACCGAGGGAGAGCATGATCTTATTTCCCTGTATCTGCGCCCTGTAACCGGTTCCTACTATGTTAAGCATCTTCTGATAACCGACAGAAACCCCTGTTATCATATTAGCTACAAGACTTCTTGTAAGTCCGTGAAGCGCCCTTACATTCTTTTCATCACTTAATCTCTCGACAAGCGCCTTTCCCTCATTAACAGACACCTTTATGCCGGCAGGACATACCGAGGAAGTTTCACCCTTCGGTCCTTTAACTTTTATATTTGCATCTTCGAGCTTTATATCAACGCCCTTGGGTATTTCTATGGGTTTTTTCCCTATCCTTGACATCTATTCTCCTTTATCAGTTTTTAGTTATTAGTTGTCAGTCGTTAGTTTTTAGACTAAAAACTAACGACTGACAACTAATAACTTCTTCATTACCACACATGGCAGATAACCTCTCCACCAACGCTATCACGGCGGCATGTACTGTTACTCAACACACCCTTTGATGTTGTAATTATCGCCATGCCTACCCCACCCATAACAACAGGAATTTCCTTACTTCCTACATACACCCTTCTGCCAGGCTTGCTAATCCTCTTCAATCCTGACATGACACTATTTCCGTCAACATATTTAAGGGCTACCCTTAAAACACCCTGTTTTTCATCCTTTAATATCTTATAAGCCCTTATAAAACCCTCTTCCTTCAGAATCTTTACTATCTCGAGCTTTATCTTTGAGGCAGGAATATCTACCTTCTCTGCACGAATAGTAATCGCATTTCTTATGCGTGTAAGCATATCTGCTATTGGATCGGTCATCATAATTTACTCCTTACCAGCTTGATTTAGTCACCCCGGGCAGCTGTCCCTTTAGGGCAAGCATCCTGAAACATATCCTGCACATGCCAAAGTCTCTGAGAAAAGCTCTCGACCTCCCGCATATGCGGCATCTATTGTGTTTCCTTACCTTAAATTTAGGCTCCTTTTTTGACTTTTCGATCATGCATGTCTTCGCCATGTATACTTACCCCTTTTATTTTCTGAACGGCATTCCCATATGCCGCAAAAGCGCTTTGCCTTCATTATTTGTCTTGGCAGTTGTGCATACCACAATATCCATTCCGTGAACAAATTCAACCTTGTCATATTCAATTTCAGGAAATATAAACTGCTCCTTTATGCCTATGGAATAATTGCCCCTTCCGTCAAAAGACTTGGCCGGAACACCCTTGAAATCTCTCACTCGGGGAAGAGCAAGGTTGATAAATCTGTCAAGGAATTCGTACATCATGTCGCCTCTCAAAGTAACCTTGCATCCTATGGGCATTCCCTTTCTCAGCTTAAATCCTGCAATTGATTTTTTTGCCTTTGTCACCACTGCCTTCTGTCCTGCAATAACAGCAAGCTCTTTTTGCGCAGCTTCAAGCAGCTTTATATTCTGCGTAGCCTCGCCGAGCCCTACATTAAGCACGACCTTCTCTATCTTTGGGACCTGCATTATGTTCTTATAGGAGAACTCCTTCATCAGGCCTGGCACTATTTCCCTGAAATACTTTTCCTTGAGTCTCGGCTTTGTTACTGGTCTATTGTCTCTCTGCATTTTTTGCATATCCTTGATTTTTTATTATCACTGAAAATCGTCGTTCCAATCCTTGTCGGCTTGTTACATCTGGGACATACGAGCATTACATTTGATATTTGTACAGGAGCCTCTTTCTCAATAATCCCGCCCTGAGCGTACTTCTTGCTCGGTTTCATATGCCTCTTTATGACATTCACCTTTTCCACAATCATCGTGCTCTTTGAAGACATAACAGAAAGGACACGGCCTTTTTTGCCTCTTTCCTTACCTGTTATTACTTCTACCGTATCTCCTTTTTTTATACCTAAACCCATTACTCACTCCGTGAGAATTCAAAATTAAAAATCAAAAATTTAAAATTAATGAATTCTGTATTTTTTAATTCTGCATTTTGCATTTTGCCTTTTTAAAGGACCTCCGGCGCCAGTGAGATTATCTTCATGAATTCTTTCCACCTTAATTCCCTTGCAACTGGTCCGAATATCCTTGTGCCCACCGGCTCACCCTGTGGATTTATTAGAACAACCGCATTCTGGTCAAACCTTATGTACGAACCGTCAGGTCGCCTATGCTCTTTCTTGGTCCTAACAATTACAGCTTTTGCCACTGAACCCTTCTTGACATTGGATTGAGGAATCGCTTCCTGTACACTGACAACCACAATATCGCCAAGGTGCGCGTATCTCCTCCGAGAACCACCGAGGACCTTAATGCATCTTACCCTCTTGGCTCCTGAATTATCGGCTACCTCTAATATGCTTCTTTCCTGAATCATTTTACGTTACCTTAAGCCTTCTCAAGTATATCAACAACTGCCCATCTCTTTTCTTTGCTGAGCGGACGTATTTCTGCTATAGAGACAATATCTCCTGCCTTACATTTGTTATCTTCATCATGTGCCTTGAACTTTGTAACTTTTTTTATTGTCTTCTTATAAACAGGATGCTGAACAAGTCTCTTTACAGCAACAACAACTGTCTTGTTCATCTTGTCGCTCACAACCTTGCCTGTGTAAATCTTCCTTGACATCTCTACCTCAATTTAGCCGATAGCTGACAGCTATTTCTGCATTTTGAATTTTTCTACTATTACTGTTAAAACCCTTGCAATGTCTTTTCGTAAGGCACGGATTCTCATTGGATTTTCTACTTCGCCTGTTGCAAGACGGAACTTTAGGTTGAAGAGTTCCTTTCTCATGTCCTGTTCCTTCTGCCTTAACTCATCTATTGTCATTGTCCTTATTTCTGAAGGCTTCATAATGTTATGCCTCCCTCTTAACAACCTTGGTAGCAACCGGTAGTTTATAAGATGCACGCCTGAATGCTTCATTTGCGATATCTTCTGTAACTCCTGCCACCTCATAAAGTATCCTGCCGGGCGTTACAACCGCTACCCAATATTCAAGATTGCCCTTACCTTTACCCATTCTTGTCTCTGCGGGTTTTTTTGTTATCGGTTTATCCGGAAATATCCTTATCCAAAGCTTACAGCCCCTCTTGGCATGCCTTGTTATTGCAACCCTCGCTGCCTCAATCTGTCTGGAAGATATCCAGCCCGGCTCCATCGCCTTAAGTCCGTATTCGCCATAAGATATTTCCGAGCCTCTGTATGCCTTGCCGTTCATATTGCCTTTTTGCATCTTTCTGAATTTAACCTTCTTCGGCATTAACATGGCTTGCTCCGCAAGAATGCAAAATTTAAAATTAAAAATTTAAAAATACCCCCCTTTAATTCCCCCCTTATCAAGGGGGGACGTAGGGGGGTGTTAAGTTTGAATTTTGAATTTTGCATTATTTAATTGCCTTCCTTATGTGTCTCTGGAAGTACATCTCCGTTATATATCCAGACTTTCACACCTATCTTTCCGTATGTAGTAATCGCTTCTGAGAAACCATAATCCATGTCTGCCCTGAATGTATGGAGGGGAACCCTTCCTTCTCTATACCATTCGCTCCTTGCTATTTCTGCGCCTGCGAGCCTGCCTGCACATGCAACTTTTATTCCCTTCGCTCCAAATCTCATAGCTGATAAGACTGATTTTTTCATCGCCCTTCTAAATGCAACCCTTTTCTCAAGCTGAAGCGCTACATTTTCAGCAACAAGCTGCGCATCAACCTCAGGCTTCCTTATCTCTTTTATGTCGATAGTAATCGGTTTGCCTGTTATAGTCTCTATATCTTTTCTGAGCTTTTCAACCTCAGCGCCTTTCTTGCCTATTATGATTCCGGGCCTTGCTGTATGGATAATTATCCTTGTTTTCTGTCCTGCACGCTCTATCTCAATCTTTGCGACTCCTGCATGAAATAACCTGTTCTTGATTATCTTCTTTATGCTGAGATCCTCATGCAACTGGTCTGCATATCCCCTCTTGAGATACCATCTCGAATCCCAGGTCTTTATAATCCCAAGTCTGATTCCTATTGGATGCGTTTTCTGGCCCAAAATCTACCTCCTCTTTCCACCTTTAACTCTCAACTTTTCACCTCATCAGTTAAAACCACTGTTATATGGCTCATCCTTTTTCTTATGACATTTGCCCTGCCCATTGCCCTCGGTTCAACCCTTTTCATTGATGGCCCTTGATCAACGTACGCCTTGATATTCATGTCTTCCGGGTTAATCGCCTTTTTATGTTCTGCATTTGCCATAGCAGACCGTAAGACTTTTCCTATTATTTTTGCTGCCCTGTACGGCATAAACCTCAGCGAAATAAGAGCATCCCCTGCCTTTTTACCTCTAATCAGGTCAGCAACCCTCCGAGCCTTTCTCGGTGCAACCATTGCATATTTTAAAACTGCCTTTGTTTCCATAAAAACCAGATCCCCTTATTATGTCTTTGCAGGAGCTGCCTTTTCAGACTTAGAATGCCCCCTGAATACTCTGGTTGGCGAAAACTCACCGAGTTTATGCCCTACCATATTTTCTGTTACATATACCGGTATAAATTTTTTACCGTTATGAACAGCAAATGTAAATCCTATGAAATCAGGCACTACCGTAGAGCGCCTCGACCATGTCTTTATGATCTTCTTATCCCCTGATTCGATCATGGCCCTAACCTTTTTCATAAGCTTTTCATCAACAAAAGGCCCTTTCTTTAATGAGCGCGGCAAGTTACTTCCTCCTCTTTACTATAAACTTATCAGTTCTCTTATTTTGTCTCGTTTTGATACCTTCAGGCTTGCCCCATGGAGAGCATGCAGGACGCCCTCCTGAGCTTCTACCCTCCCCGCCACCAAGCGGATGGTCTACGGGATTCATTGCAACGCCCCTCACATGAGATCTCCTGCCGAGCCATCTTATCCTGCCTGCTTTGCCGTATGAGATATTCTCGTGATCAACATTGCTAACCTGTCCTATTGTTGCCATACATTCCGAAGGAATAAGCCTGACCTCACCTGAGGAAAGCCTTACCTGAGCGTATTTTTCATCCTTGGCAACAAGCTGGACTGAAGCACCAGCAGCCCTTGCCAGTTTTGCCCCTTGACCCCCTTTAAGCTCAACATTGTGAATAAAGGTTCCGAGAGGTATTTCATTCAATGGCAACGCATTTCCGACCTTAATCTCTGAGCCCTTGCCTGAAACCACTTCATCTCCTACCTGAAGCTGTGTAGGCGCAATTATATACCTTCTTTCGCCATCTTTATATTTAAGCAATGCAATTCTTGCTGATCGGTTAGGATCATATTCTATTGTCTCTATCACCGCAGGAACGCCTGCCTTATCCCTCTTGAAATCAATAATTCTGTATGTCCTTTTGTTACCGCCGCCACGCTGCCATACAGTCACACGACCATAGTTATTTCTGCCGCCTGTCTTCCTCAGGCTCTTGAGCAACGGCTCGTGTGGCCTTTCAGTTGTTATCTCGCTGAAGTCAGATACTGTCTGAAATCTTCTGCCAGGCGAAGTCGGATTATATTTCTTTACACCCATTTAAGCACCTTCAATAAAATCGAGTTTTTCACCCTTTTTAAGGGTTATTATTGCCTTTTTCCGGTCAGGCCTTCTGCCTATTGACTTTCCCTGTCTTTTCCATTTGCCTTTTGTACTTATTGTGGCAACCTTTTCAACCTTTACCTTGAAAATTTCTTCTATTGCCTTCTTTATCTCAATTTTATTAGCATCTTTTACAACTTCGACGAACACTTTATTCTCAGATTCCTTAAGGTGGCTCCCTTTTTCTGTAAACAATGGTTTCTTTATTGTCGTATATAGGCTTCTCATGCAGCAGCCTCCCTTATTCCTTCAACCGCCTCTTTTGTAATCAGAATCCTGTCATGGCTGATAACATTATAGGCGTTCAGGTCAGCAGCGCGCATGACACTGACCTCCGGGATATTCATTGCAGAGAGCTTAACTGTTTTGCTATGTTCAGGTATTATTATAAGCAGGCTCTGTCCGTCCAGTCCAAGCCTCTTTATTAAAGATACAATCTCTTTTGTCTTTGGTTTTTCCATCGATATAGCGTCTATGAAAACAATCTCTCCGTCAGCAAGCTTGGCTGAAAGAGCCATTTTTAATGATAACCTTTTTGCCTGTTTTGGCATACCATATGAATAATCGCGCGGCTGCGGTCCAAAAACTGTACCGCCTGATCTCCACAATGGAGAACGGCTGCCGCCCGCCCTTGCCCTTCCTGTATGTTTTTGCTTCCATGGCTTTCTTCCGCCACCGCTCACGAGACCCTTTGTCTTTGTTGCATGGGTTCCCTGTCTCTGGTTAGCAAGAAAATTGGTAACAGCCTCATGAAGAATACCGTTTTTAACTTCAATTCCGAATACCTCATCAGGCAGATTAATTCTTCCTGCAGTATTATTGTTCTTGTCCTTTATCTCCAACTCAGGCATCTTTTCAGCCTTCCTTCCTTATCTCAATATAAGTGCCGACAGAACCGGGCACAGCGCCTTTAATCATCAATATATTCTGTTCGGGTTTCACATCCACAATCTTAAGATTCGCTACCGTAACAATCTCTGAACCCATATGTCCGGGCATCCCCTTGTTTTTCCATACCCTTGACGGGAAAGAGCTTGCGCCTATAGAACCCGGCGCCCTGTTAAACATTGAGCCATGGGAACCAGGACCTCCTGCATAGTTATGTCTCTTCATAACACCCTGAAATCCTTTTCCCTTTGAGGTGCCTGCAACAGAAATACTGTCACCTTTGCTGAATCTTTCGACTGTTACAATATCTCCCACCTTAAGGTCTCCCATCGGGAATTCCCTAAGCACTCTGTAAGGTTTAACTCCTGCTTTTTTAAATGACCCTGACATAGGCTTGCTTACGTTTTTAAGCTTCTTGATCTCAGCAAAACCTATCTTAGTTGCCTCGTAACCATCCCTCTCAAGGGTCTTAACCTGCACAACACAGCATGGCCCTGCCTCAACTACTGTAACAGGCACCATTTTGCCGTCTTCAGTAAATATCTGTGTCATGCCGAGTTTTTTGCCTAAAATTCCTATCACAGCTTTATCTCCACATCAACCCCTGCTGCGAGCTCAAGCTTCATAAGCGCATCAACAGTCTGCGGGGTTGGATCATATATATCAATAAGCCTCTTATGTGTCCTTATCTCGAACTGTTCTCTCGATTTTTTATCAACATGGGGCGACCTCAGAACCGTCACCTTATTTATCCGCGTAGGTAAGGGCACAGGTCCTGCAACCCTTGCGCCTGTCCTCTGCGCAGTATCCACAATCTCTTTTACAGAGTGGTCAAGCAACCTGTGATCGTAAGCCTTTAATTTTATCCTTATTTTTTGGTTCATCTAATTTTCAACCTATTCTATAACCTCTGTGACGACACCTGCTCCGACAGTACGACCGCCCTCTCTTATTGCAAACCTCAGCTCTTTCTCCATCGCTATCGGCCCTATAAGCTCCACCGAAATGGTTACATTATCTCCTGGCATCACCATCTCCAAC
>JACQXE010000018.1 GCA_016208915.1 Nitrospirota bacterium
TTTATAACTGTCCATTTAAACCTCCAGATAGCCTTTGACTCCGTCAAGCCTCTCTGGAGGTTTATCTTACTTAATTCTGCAAGGTCAAACCTTTTCAAGTCACACTGGTCAAACCAGTGGCTTACCTATCAGTGAGTTATTGCAATATCTGGAAAATATTAGATCCACTTCTTTTTTATTCCTCTACAATTAATGAAAAACCTGCCGGCTATCTCAGAAATATTGACTTTCAAAAGCGAAAAAAGTAATATTAATTTAAGGACTGTAATTTAGTCCTTAAGGAGATATGAATGTTTGAGAGGTTTACAGAGCGGGGAAGAAAAGTAATAATCTATGCGCGCGAAGAAGCTGAAAAGCGGCAGAATGATTACCTCGGCACAGAACACCTCCTGCTTGCCATACTCAGAGAAGAAGAAGGAATAAGCACTTCAATAATCAAAAAAATGGGCATCTCAATAGAAGAAGTGCGCATGGAGATCGAAAGAAAACTCCCTTATGGCACAAATGTGCTTACGTTTGGTGACATACCATTCACACCTCGGGCAAAAAAGGTACTCGAATTTGCAGTTGAAGAGGCAAGACTTCTCGGACATAACTATATCGGGAGTGAACATCTCCTGCTCGGAACCCTGAGAGAAGATGAAGGCATAGCAGGCAGGACTCTGCGGAGCCTCGGCGCAAACCTTCTTGCCGCAAGACAGCTTGCGATAAACTTCTCGATGAGGGCACAGCCCCATACTGTAAGGGAAAGAAGAAGCACAACACCTGCGCTTGATGAATTCGGCAGGGACCTAACACAGATGGCAAAAGAGGCCAAGCTTGACCCTGTCATTGGCAGGGAGGATGAGATCGAGAGGATACTCCAGATACTCGGGAGAAGGATAAAAAATAATCCTGTCATAATCGGAGAACCTGGTGTCGGAAAAACAGCTATTGTCGAGGGACTTGCTCAGAAGATTATACTCGGCGATGTTCCTGAAAACCTTCTCGGAAAACGCATCGTATCCCTTGACCTCGGCGCGCTTATAGCAGGTACAAAATACAGGGGACAGTTCGAGGAGAGACTGAAGATAGTTATGAAGGAGATTGTGCATTCTGACAATATAATCCTCTTTATCGACGAGCTTCATACACTGATAGGCGCCGGCGCTGCAGAGGGTTCTGTTGACGCCTCGAGCATGCTTAAACCTGCACTCTCACGCGGAGAGATTCAATGCATAGGCGCAACAACCCCGGATGAATACAGAAAATATGTCGAGAAAGACGGCGCGCTCGAGAGGAGATTCCAGCCGATATATGTTCAGTCTCCGACTGTTGATGCGACAGTCGATATCCTCATGGGACTGAGAGGCAGGTATGAGACACACCACAGAGTAAAAATAAGCGACACAGCAATAATAGCTGCGGCAAAACTTTCTGACAGATATATTTCAGACAGATTCCTTCCTGACAAGGCGATAGATGTCATAGACGAGACAGGTTCGAGGGTTAAACTCAAAAGATATACTCCTCCGCGTGAGATCAAGGAATTGGAGCATGATATTTCGAGGCTATCGAGAGAAAAGAACCTATACGTAAAATTGCACGATACAGAGAAAGCAGCATCAGTCCGGAATGAAGAAGAAAAGATGAAGAAGACCCATGAGCAGATATTAAAAGAGTGGAAAAACTCATTAACCAGCACAGAGATAGCTGTTATAAGCGAAGATGATATTACATATACGGTCTCAAAGATGACAGGCATTCCTCTTACAAAGATCGGAGAAAAAGAATCAGAAAAACTTCTGAAGATGGAAGACGCCATGCATGACAGGATAATAGCACAGAATGAAGCGATAAGGGCCATATCAAAGGCAATAAGAAGGTCAAGGGCTGGATTGAAGAGCAAGAAAAAACCGATAGGGTCATTCTTTTTCCTTGGACCTACAGGCGTTGGAAAGACCGAACTCGCAAAAGCGCTTGCAGAGTTCCTTTTCAATGACGAAAACGCACTTGTGAAAATTGACATGTCTGAATACATGGAGAGATTCAATGTGTCAAAACTGACCGGCGCCCCTCCTGGCTATGTCGGCTATGAAGAAGGAGGCCAGCTAACAGAGAAGATCAGAAAACGCCCCTATTCCGTAGTTCTTTTTGACGAGATAGAGAAAGCACATCCTGAAGTGTTCAATATTCTCCTGCAGGTGCTCGACGAGGGAGTCCTGACAGACAGCTTCGGCAGAAAAGTTGACTTCAAAAACTCAGTTATAATCATGACCTCAAATGTAGGTGCAAGGATAATCGAAAAAGCAACGCCCCTCGGATTCCAGAGAACTGAAGCTGAAGATGTTTATCAGAAAATAAAGGACAACGTGCTTGCTGAACTTAAAAAGATCTTTAATCCTGAGTTCCTTAACCGTGTTGATGAAATCGTTGTATTCCATCCTCTTGAAAAAGAGCATCTGTTTGCAATCATCGATCTTCTCATAAGCGAGACAAACAGGCAATTGTTCGAACAGGGGTTTGTTATAGAGTTGGATCAGGCTGTTAAAGAAATGATAGTGAGGAACTATTACCAGCCTAATTATGGTGCACGACCAATGAAAAGGGCCATTCAGAAAGAGATAGAAAATCCATTATCCGAAGAACTCCTAAAGGGCAGATTCAAAGGGGTTAGCAAGATAAGGGTTGTTCTTGAAGCCGAAACTCCGGTGTTCGTTGAGGCAGAGGAAGCAGAAATACTTTCTGTAGTAAACTGATAATATAGATAGTCCTTCTTAAATTCTCTGCTTCAGGAGCTAAGATTGAAAAGCAAAGGTTTAATACTGACAATAATATTATTAGCAGGGCTGGGTTTAATCGCCTACAGCCTTTCCCAACGTGAGGGAAAAGAAGAAGAGCCTGCTGCTGTTGCCGGACTTCCTGCCCCAAAAATCGAAGTCTCGGACGCTCTAAACGGTAAAGAGCTTTCACAGTCTGAATTTAAAAACAAAGTTGTTTTTGTTAATTTTTGGGCATCATGGTGCGATCCGTGCCGTGAGGAGATGCCTTCAATAGAAAGGCTCGCTCAGCATTTCAAGAACAATCAGGACTTTCAAATTCTAACCATACTCTTCAGAGATGACCCTAAGAATGGAATCAGCTTTCTTAACCAGAACGGATTAGATCTTCCTTTAATGATAGATAAGGGTGGAGAAACAGCTAAATCCTACGGCCTTACCGGAGTCCCTGAAACATACATAATTGACAAGAAGGGCATTCTGAAGAAAAAAATAATCGGTCCATATGAATGGTACTCTGCAGAAGTAATAGAATTTATATCTGGACTTCTGAAAGAATAGCCTCGCTGATCTATGGGAAAGACCTCGCCGCCAGATCCCGTACTTCTCTTTACAGGCATTCTGTACTCGGATGAAAGATGCCTGCTGAAAGCAAAAGAGACCTTTCTCAATCTGTTCGGCCCGCTGCTTTTTGAAATCCCTCCATATAAATGGGATTACTCAGATTACTATAAAGAAGAACTCGGCTCTTCGATCTTGAGAACATTTATCTTTTCCAAAAAGCTCATTGATCCCGGAGAGTTAGCTGAAATAAAACTCAGAACAAATGATATCGAGACATTACTTTCGACAGATGGAAAAAGAAGGGTAAACCTTGACCCAGGCTACCTGACCCTTGCGAATGTCATCCTCGCAACGACAAAAAACTATTCGCACCGCATCTATCTCGGAAAAGGCATCTACGGCGAAGTTACGTTAATTTACAAAAACAAAAACTTTGCCCCCCACATTTTTACTTACCCTGATTATAAGGACAAGAAATGTATCGAGATGTTTCTAAAAGCGAGGGAGTTATTGACTCGGCTACAAATCCTACCCTGACCCTGCTCTTTCCTCTTCAATAATCTGGCTGATAAGTTTAAGTGAATCTTGTGCTGCGTCCTGCTCTACCTTCTGGAGGGCAAAGCCTGCATGCACGAGCACATAGTCTCCAATCCCCACCTCTTCAGGCATTAGCATAAGGTTAATCTCCCGCTGGGCTCCATAGACGTCCACCTTTGCTTTAAAACCATCGATATAGATTACCTTTGACGGAATGGCAAGACACATAGCTAAATATCTCCCCAGATGCTCTTTGCTTCGGAAGCCAAATATTCGCGTGGTTCCACATCATATCCCACTTTTCTAATCTCTTCGACAACTACATGGAGAAGTTTATCAAAGTTAGCCTTCACATTATCTGAAAGCATAAGGCCCATCTCAATAGTTTTCGGCTCGACACCGAAAAGGACCATTTTCTTTGGAAGCTCTCCTGTAAGAGAGGCTGCGGCAAGGAGGTCTGATAAACCAAGCTGATGTGGTGATATCCTTGTCATAAATCTGGCCGGGACATCCTCTCCTTCTACCCTGACGACTGTGCCAGGCAGCTGACCACTCTTAACAGCATCTATAATGATCAGATAATCCCTGTTGCTCATATATGAGAGGAGTTCCATCCCTGATGTGCCGCCGTCAAGAAGTTCGACATTCTCAGAGAATTGAAATCTCCTCTCAAGTTCCTCAACTGCCCTTACTCCTACACCTTCATCCATCATCAGTATGTTTCCGATTCCAAGTATGAGTATGTTCAATCTACCTCCAACCTTATACAGCCCTAACCTTTACAATCTCATTGTGATTTTTGTCAACCATATGTATGGCGCATGCCAGACATGGGTCAAAGGAATGAACTGTTCTTAAAACCTCAAGCGGCTTTTCCGGGTCAGCCACAGGATTTCCTACCAATGCAGCCTCATAAGGTCCAGGCGCATCCTGACTGTTCCTCGGTCCGGCATTCCATGTTGACGGAACTACTGCCTGATAGTTCTTTATCTTTCCGTCTTTGATAACTATCCAGTGAGAGAGCGCACCTCTTGGGGCCTCATGGAAACCAAAACCTTTCTGCTCACCGCTTGGAAAAGACGGATGATTGAAAGTTTTGAAGTCTCCTTTTGCTATATTATCCATAAGCGCCTGCCACTGGTTTTTCAAAGTATCATAGAGCACAGCGCAGCGCACTGAACGGGCTGCAATTCTTCCTATTGTAGAATGTAATGCGCTGATTCCAACCTTTGCTCCGACCAAAGAACTTACAATATCAAGGACTTTATTAATATATTTCTTTGTTGGCTCATGGCCTGCTGCATACATGCAGAGCACATTTGCTAATGGTCCCACCTGAGCAGGCTTGCCCATGAATGTAGGAGATTTCACCCATGAATACTTATCCTTATCCTGAAAATCAGTGTATTTAGGGACTGTTTCTTCTTCCCATGGATGGCGGTCCCAGTCTCCGTCATACCACGAATGTTTAATGCTCTCCTTCACATTATCCCTGAAAAATGGATCCTGATAACTCTTTATTGGTGTGAACTTGCTTACATCACCATTGGGTATATAACCTCCGGGAAGTGCAAACACTGTCCCTTTTGTGTCCATAGGCATATCCGGAACTGAAAGATAATTGGTCACCCCCGAACCATACTTTGTCCAGTCTGCGTAAAAGGCCCCTACTGCTGCTGTGTCAACAAGCAAAACATTTTCCACAAAATCACCTGCAGTGTCTATCAATGTCTTAATGTAATAGAGCCTTTCCATATTCAGCGTAGATTGGCTGTCAAGATTGATGGCATTGGCAACTCCGCCAACAGCTATATTCTGTATGTGAGGGGTTTTGGATCCGAGAATGCCCACAACTTTATTAATCTCTCTCTGATATTCCAATGCCTGCAGATAGTGCGCAGCAGCAAGCATATTCACTTCAGGAGAAAGTTTCATTGCAGGATGTCCCCAGTATCCGCTTCCGTAAATACCTAACTGGCCTGAGGCTACAAAGGTCTTAAGTTTATCCTGAGCAGCCTTTATCTCCTGATAACTGTTTCTATGCCACGACGAGAGTTTCTGTCCGAGGTCAGCAGTAGCTTTTGGATCAGCCTTAAGTGCTGAAACTATATCAACCCAGTCAAGCGCAGCAAGGTGGTAGAAATGAACTATATGGTCGTGAGTAGAATGAGCGCCCATTATTATATTCCTGATATACTGGGCGTTTAAAGGAACCTCTAAACCAAGGGCATTTTCAACCGAACGCACTGAAGCCAGTGCGTGAACCGTAGTTCAGACCCCTCAAAATCTCTGAACGAAAAGCCATGCATCCCTTGGGTCGCGTCCTTTCAGAATAACCTCTATCCCTCGCCACATCTGTCCTGATGACCAGGCATTTACAACTTTGCCGCCGTCTACTTCACAGTCAATCCTCAGATGCCCTTCAATTCTTGTAATAGGATCAATAACAATCCTTTTTGACATAAAAGCCTCCTACTAAGAATTTGTGTTATAAGATTTATATAAACGGGTTTTACCCGTTAAAGTTGGACAGGCAGGAGAACTCCATTTCACCTGGGTCATGGAACCCTTAAAGGAGTCTGTTCCCTGCCTCCCAAAGCCATAATAGAGGATTCTTTTTCTGCCACAGGCATTGATGTCAAGGGCAATATGAAGTTTTCTATCTCTGCCACTATGGATAAAGATGGTTTTTCCGAACTCCTCAAAGTCATTGCTTCCCATTGTAAAGACCTCTCCTGCGTCCTTGCAGCTATGGAATCCACAGGCTGCTATCATATCAATCTCTTTTCCTCCCTCTGCTCTAAAGGTATCAATGCCGTTGTGCTCAATCCCCTTTTGATCTCTAATTTCGCTAAGCTGTCTTTGCGGAAGACCAAGACCGATAAGAAAGACTCTCTTACCATCGCCCAGTTCATCCTCATCCACAAGGATTCCATTTCCCAGTTCTCTATTTCCCAGAATCTCAAAGACCTCAGGGATATTGCCAGAGAACGGGAATCCATCTCTCATCTCATCGCCTCTATCAAAAACGAGATAAAACGAATCCTCCAGAGCACCTTCTCTGAAATGGAGTCTATCTGTAATGTCTTTACTACTACGGTGCTCCTGTTCCTCAAGAAATTCCCCTCTGCACGACTTATCAAAACTGCCAAACCTAAATCTGTTGCCGATGCACTGGAACTCTCCGATAGAGGCAGAAGGCTCTCCGTTAGCCCTGAAGACATTATCAAGGCGGCTAAGAACTCTGTTGCTTCTCATAGTCTCGCAAAGGAACTCATCCTGCCAGAGAAAATCTCTACCCTTTTGCACCTCATGGAACGGCTTGATAAGTTTTCTGATATCCTCTCCGGTCTCTGTGAGTCTATGGCTATTCAGGATATGGAGATAATTACCTCTATTAATGGCATCAGCGATATTACAGGTGCTATGTTCCTTGCCGAGGTCGGTGATTTCAGAAACTTCTCCTCTCATAAATCCCTTATTGCTTTTGCTGGTATTGACCCTACTATTTATCAATCGGGCAAGTTTCAGGGCAAAAGCAGAATCTCTAAAAGGGGCAATAGGCATCTCAGAAGGGTCATCTATCTTATGACGCTCGGCGTTATCCGGTGTAATGCCTTCTTTAAAAGCTATTTCCTTAAAAGAAAACAAGACGGCCTGCCTTTCAGAAAGGCTGTCATGGCTACTGCCCATAAACTTATTAGAGTTATCTTTGCTATGCTTTCTCATAAAACTCTTTTCGTTAATAAGGAGAATTCTTTATAGTTGACTCCTTTATAATTTATGCCTGACTCAGACTTGGCAATACAGGTAATCTTTTAACAAAAATCATATAACCTATAATCTCGATTGATATTAACCCAAGTGTTATCACTACCTCTGAGAAAGAAGGGAAATACTGCCATCCCGGCCCAGGATCAAATCCAATCAGAAATACATTGAACCGATAGACAGCCCCGGCCAATAACATAGAGACAGCAGAAACAAAAAGCCAACGAGGATTAGACCTTTTAGATGGTGATAACAAAAGAATGGTCGGTATAATATAAAGCAAATTTTCTATAATGAACATATTGGCCTTCAGGTCACCGGTAAATGCTAATCCGAGCTTTTCTCTCCCCACAAGGTCCCAAAACCTGACTGCAAGATAAATTCCAAGCAAAGGTGGTATATAACCTGCAAGTTTTGATAAAACAGGTATTTCCATCTCTCTTTTAAGCGCCCGCGCAGACACAATTGATTCAAAAATAACAATCGAAAATCCCATCGTAATTGCAGATATCAAAAAAAGCAAAAGGATAAAGCCAGTCTGCCATAATGGTGAAACCTTCTGACCTGCAATATAAACAAGCAGGCCCAGCGATGATTGATGCATCGTAGGAAGCAAAACTCCAAGGGCTATAAAGATAAAAAGCGTTCTGTTCAGTCTCCTCCTCAAGGTTTCTTTATTGAACTTTTTCAAGAAAGTAGGCGTAAACTCAATCCATAGAACTATAATATAAGTTGTAACACAAAGAGCAACCTCAAACATTACAGAATAGAGCTGGGAATACCGTGGAAGAATAAGATTATAAGCCTGCCAATAGCGGCCTACATCAAAAAATATAGACACACCTGCGAGTGTGTAACCGAACATACTCGCAAGCAATGCAGGACGTACAAGTTGGTGGTATTCTCCTTTGTTAAACACATATACCAACAGCGCCATCGCGTATCCGCCACAGGCAAAGGCAGTGCCTACTACAACATCATATGCAATCCATATACCCCATGGATAGCCATCGCTCAAATTAGTTACAGAACCTAAACCAAAGATGAATCGTTTGATAAGTAAAAACCCGGCAATAGCCGCAATAAATGAACAGACCAAAAACGGCAAGGTAATTATCTTTCCACCCAAAGGTTTGCTTTCAGTCATATATTACTCCTTATTCAATTTAATTATTGTCATCTTCATTCTTGGCATTTCTATGTACAGCATATAGCAGACCAGCCAAAAACATAACAGGGGCAATCAGCCCGTAGTAAATAGTATGCTGAATAGTTTCTGACCTGTTTGCATCTGATAGCTCTGGAAGCACAGGCAATCCGAGTTTGTCAAAAGGCACACCTGCAAGTAATATATATTGCGTACCGCCACCTTCCTTCTCACCATAAATATGTTCTTGATATTTATCTACTGGCTGTAACAACTTGTAAGAAGATGTTACTGTGGAAACAGGATATTTATAATACGTGCATGGCTTTAACTGAAGCCTGCGTTTAGCCTCTTCAATCAGGTCTGTTACCTTTCCAAAGATAGATGCACCAGTTGGACAGAACTCGCAGCACGCAGATATTTCGCCCTTTTCAATCCTATGAGAACAGAGCTGGCATTTTCTTATCTGCGGAAATGGTTTGTCAAACTCAAACTTAGGAATATTAAAAGGGCATGCTATCTGACAGTAACGGCAGCCTATACAAGCATTCTTATTGTATGACACAATGCCATTATCTGGATTCTTTTGTAAAGCAGATACAGGACATGCAGAAACGCAGGCTGGGTCAATGCAGTGCATGCAGTGTCTTTTTATAAATGAGAAACCATCAACCTCCCTGTTTTTTGTAGCGCCTGTTCCACTCTTATAAGCCTTGATTATGTTTAAAGTCTTTGCAGAAAGGTCAACTGGATTATCCCAAATTTGGTCTGTGAGTTCCGGCGGCCTGTATGTATGATCAGGAGGCATATTATTATACTGCTTGCACGCTGACTGACATGCCTTGCAACCTATACATATAGTCGCATCATAAAGAATCCCTAAAGCATTTGGAGGCAGGGTCTTTGGTGCCCTTGCAAATGCAGGCTCTCCTGTTGCAAGCAAAAGCCCTCCTCCTGCAACTACCTTTAAGAAATCTCTTCTTTTTATATCCATGGCTACCTCTCCTTGGTTTCGGTGTCAGCCTGACCCTCATCCTTTTTACCAAGGTTCTTAGCTGTCACAGCCGCAGCGCCCAATGCTGCTCCAGCAACTCCTGCAACAACAGCAACAGCAGCAACAGTCACACCCTTACCCCTTTCTTCAGCTATGCCCGGGAAATTAGCAGGTGGCGTGATAAATTTAAGTCTTGCAGGTGAATGAAGAGGTATAGTAAACCCTACCCCTTTTTCTGAACATCCAAAACACGGATGTCCGGTTCCAACAGGCCAGGCCCCTGCACCAACATCTCCGAAAAGCTGTGCTGGACAGTTATTATACGTTTCAGGACCCTTGCAGCCAAGCTTGTACAGACAGTACCCTTTTCTATGTCCATCATCGCCGAATTCCATAGCAAATCTTCCTGCATCAAAATGAGGACGACGTTCGCAGTTTTCATGTATTAACCGGCCGTACGCAAATTTAGGCCTGCCATTTTCATCAAGTTCAGGGAGTCTCTTCAATGTCAGAAAATACAGGACTGTTGAGAGGAAATTATACTGATTGGGAGGACATCCGGGGATATTCACAACAGGCGTTTTTATGGCCTTCATCTTCAGCACTTCCTGAGCTGATGTAGCACCTGTTGGATTTGGAGAGGATGATGGCATGCCTCCCCATGAAGCGCAGGAACCGATTGCAATAACAGCCGCCGCCTGTGATGCCATCTCTTCGAGCAATGATAGTGCGGTTTTTCCTCCAATCTTGCAGTAAATCCCTCCATCCTTAACAGGGATTGAGCCGTCTACCACAAGAATGTATTTGCCCTTGTTCTCCCTCATTGACTTGAGTCGCGATTCCTCTGCCTGATGGCCAGAGCCTGCATTAAGCGTCTCATGATAATCAAGAGATATCAATTCGAGTATCAGTTTTTCTAGCGTAGGATGTGAAGAACGCAACAATGTTTCAGTGCATCCTGTACATTCCTGCGCAGACAGCCATAAAACAGGCGGGCGTTTTAAGGTTGTAACTGCCTCAGCAATCTTTGCGCCCATACCAAGGGGCAGCCCCATTGCTGTAGCCATAACTGTGCAGAACTTTAAAAAATCCCTTCGCGATACGCCTTGTTTTTCAAGATTCTTGGCAATATCTAAACCGTCTACTGATCTCATATGGTCACCCCCAACGTTACTTTTGTTTTATGAAAAAAATTGTATGCTGTTGCTTAATTGTTTTTAGTATATGCACACTTTACTTTTTTTAAAAATTCATACCGGTAAGCATCTAACAAGATACAGAATCCCTTTCTTTTAGAATTATAAGAAAATTTTATTGATCTATAAATAATTTGTCAAGAGTTTTTAGAATAAATATTATGTCTTGCATAAAGACCCCTTTGACATTATACTGAAAATATATGCGGATTTTAGAGTATAGATATGGAGGTAACGATGGAAGAGGGAAAAAAGAAATCTAAATGGTTTTTATGGATGCTCATTGGAGCAATAATTGCTGTGGTCCTATATAGTATTATTCTTATCTACTGGAAGATGTACTTTGTAGGAAAATAGAGAGCAAGCCTTATCAAAAACACTACTGCTCTTTTCCTTCAACCCTGATATAAAGGGTTTTATCTGCAACAATCGGAAGTCTGTCAATCTCTGCTATTGCCTTTATAACATCCCTTTCTCTTGCTGTATGTGTAAGCACAATCAAAGGCACTGCCTCTCCAACCCTTCTGCCCTTCTGAATTACAGATGCGATGCTTATGTTATATTCTCCGAGCACCCCTGATATCCTTGATAGCACACCTGGCTTATCAAAGGCAGAGAACCTGAAATAATACATGGCCTCTATATCTTCCATCTTCTTAATCTTAAGTGACGAGTGACGAGCAACGAGTAACGAGTTTAATCTAGAGATATGTGTTTGAGGTCCAGAGTTTTTTTCATGACTTGTAACTTGTAACTTGTAACTTGTAACTATTTTTTTCCCAATATCCACAATATCTGCTACTACAGCGCTACCGGTCGGCATATCTCCTGCACCTCTGCCGTAATAAAGCGTATCTCCTACAGCATCGCCCTGCACATAGATCGCATTAAAAACACCGTCAACCTTTGATATAAAGTAATCCTTAGGAATCATGGTTGGATGAACCCTGAGTTCAATCTTACTATCCAAGGACTTTGCAATCGCAAGAAGCTTTATCTTATAACCAAGTTCCCATGCGAACTCAATATCCTGAGCAGTTATTTTTGTTATGCCTTCTTTGTAAATCTCATTAAAAGAAAGCGGTATGCTGTAAGATAGTGATGCAAGTATTGCCAGCTTATGCGCAGAATCAATCCCTTCTATATCATAAGTAGGGTCCGCCTCTGCATATCCAAGCCTCTGCGCCTCTTTAAGCGCCTCTGAAAATTCGACCTTGTCATCAGTCATCTTTGTAAGGATATAATTTGATGTGCCGTTTATTATTCCATAAACTGCTAACACCTTGTTGGCAACCAGCCCTTCTTTTATTATCTTGATTATCGGAATCCCGCCTGCAACAGACGCCTCAAATCCTACGTCTACCTCATTTTTTTCAGCCTCAGAAAATATCTCATTGCCCTCTGTTGCAAGCAATGCCTTATTTGCAGTCACAACATGCTTTTTATTCCTTATCGCCTTGAGGATAAAGTCTTTAGCAGGCCGTATTCCTCCGATAAGTTCAACTACAATATCAATCTCCGGGTCGTTCAATACATCATCTGCATTTTTAGTCAGAATGCCTTCTGGAAGCCTTATTCCCCTATCTTTTTTTATATCAAGGTCTGCAATCCTTTTCAAGTTTATCTCAAACCCAATCCTTTGAGAAATGATATCTTTATTGCCAAGAAGAATCCTTGCTGTCCCTGTTCCAACGGTTCCGAATCCTATTATTCCAATGTTAACCATCAGCTTAATACCTTCTTAATCCCCTTTGTTGCCTGCTTTATCCTGTGCTCATTCTCAACGAGTGCAAACCTTACATATTCGTCTCCCCCTTCGCCAAAGCCAATGCCAGGCGATACTGCAACTCCTCCCTCTTTAATGAGCAGTTTGCAAAATTCCAACGAACCCATCTTTCTAAATTCATCTGGTATCTTCGCCCATACAAACATGGTTGCTTTTGGCGGCTCCACCTTCCAGCCTGCCTTATTAAGACCTTTAATCAATTCGTTTCGTCTTGATTCATAAATCTTTGTGAAATCCTTAACACAACCCTGCGGACCCCTCAAAGCCACAATGCTTGCTATCTGAATAGGCTGAAACATTCCATAATCCAGATAACTCTTTATCTTTATCAGCGCTCCAACTATCTCTTTATTACCAACACAGAAACCAACCCTCCAGCCTGCCATCGAATAGCTTTTCGTCATCGAGAAAAATTCAACCCCAACGTCTTTAGCGCCAGGCACCTGAAGAAAACTCGGAGCTTTATACTTATCAAAACAGAGGTCTGCATAGGCAAAATCATGAATCACGATAATATTATTTTCTTTCGCAAAAGCCACAACCTTTTTAAAAAAATCAAGACCTTCAACCACAATCGTTGTTGGATTATGGGGAAAATTCATTATAAGCATTTTTGGTCTCGGCCATGTCTTCTTGTACGCCTTCTCAAGTTCTGTAAAAAAATCTATTCCCGGACCTATAGGAACGCTCGTAACCTCACCGCCTGCAATTATTACGCTGTATGGATGTATCGGATATGCCGGTGCAGGCGTCATGACAACATCGCCCGGCTGAATAGTTGCAAGGGCAAGATGAGAGAGACCTTCCTTTGAACCTATGGTCACCACTGTCTCGGTTTCGGGATTTAACTCGACGTCAAATCTTCTCTTATACCATTCACAAATCGCCATCCTCAGCTGTGTTATGCCTTTTGAGGCGGAATAGCGGTGATTCTTTGGATTCTTTGCAGCCTCGCAGAGCTTATCAATAACATGCTTAGGTGCAGACATGTCAGGATTACCCATGCCAAGGTCAATGATATCCTCTCCTTTTTGCCTTGCCTCAGTTTTTAAAGTATTGACTATTGCGAAAACATATGGTGGAAGCCTTTTAATCCTGTTAAACTCAAACATTATATTCCTCCAAATTAGCTGATAGCTGTCAGCTATACGCTCTTATACATCCCCTCTGCATTCATCGAGCTTCTTGCCAATGGTGAAGAAGCGGCATATCTGAAACCAATATCCAGAGCTATCTGTTTGTAAGTATCAAAGATTTCAGGCCTTACATATTCTACAACAGGATGATTTTTTTTAGACGGTCTGAGATACTGACCTATAGTGACAGTATCGCAGCCGACGGTTCTTAAATCTTTCAGTACACTCACAACCTCATCGAATGTCTCGCCAAGACCGACCATGAGTCCTGATTTCGTGTTTATATGAGGAGCAAGCTCCTTTGCATTCTTAAGCACATTTAAGGAAGTCATATAATCTGCCTGCGGCCTGACATAAGGATACAGTCTTGGCGCAGTTTCAACATTATGATTATAAACATCAGGTCTTGCGTCAAGTACCGTCTTAAGCGCATTGCAACAACCTTTGAAATCAGGTGTAAGCACCTCTATCTTTGCACCGAACAAATGCCTACTTACCGCAGTTACTGTTTTAGCAAAATGCGATGCCCCTCCATCCATGAGGTCATCCCTTGTAACAGATGTTATAACCACATATTTCAGGCCCAGCTCCTTTGCTGCCATCGCAACCCTTTCAGGCTCATTTTCATCCACAGGTTCGGGGATAAAGGATTCGACAGAACAAAAACTGCAATTCCTCGTGCATGATGAGCCGAGTATCATGAAGGTTGCTGTTGGTTTTGAAAAACATTCGCCTTTATTAGGACACTTTGCCTCTTCGCATACGGTGGAAAGGCCATAGGTTCTCAGGATATGTTTCGTATCATGCAACCCGGTATAACTTCTCGTTTTTATCCAATCTGGCAATCGCATAGTCATTAAAAATAAAAGAAATAGAAAACTTTGTCAATTTATTCCTACATGTCACGATGGATAATATTTATATCCACAGAATGCTTTTTCAGCAGGGCGGCAATCTTTTCTGTTATCGCCGGAGAGCGGTGCTTTCCTCCGGTACATCCGATACCTACGGTAAGGTAACTCTTCCCCTCCTTTATGTACAGAGGCACAAGAAAATCAAGCAGACCTTTCAGTCTTTTAACAAATTCTTTTGTCTGGGATTTTTCAAAGATGAATCGTTTCACCGGATAATCAAGACCGCAAAGCTCCCTGAGTCCTGGAATAAAATGCGGATTTGGGATGAATCTGACATCAAATAACAGATCCGCATTCTGGGGTATGCCAAATTTGTATCCAAACGACATAAGGGTCAATGACATGGACTTTTTTCTTGTAACACCGCTGTAAAGAGAAGTTATCATCTGTCTTAACTGGTGAGGGGTGTAAGATGACGTATCAATGATCCTGTTAGCCATAACCCTCAGTGGCATTAAAACATCTTTCTCCTTGTCTATTGCCTTTTCTATATCACTGTCTACTGACGAAGATAAAGGGTGCGGTCTTCTTGTCTCCTTGAACCTCCTAACAAGTACGCCTCTTTCTGCCTCGAGGAATACTATCTCTATCTTATATTTTTTCCTGATGAGCAGGAGCGCAGAATCTATTTTCGAAAAAAACGCCTGTTCTCTTATGTCTATACCAATACCTATTTTAGTAATTTTGCCCTTTTTAGCTAACTTGGATATGAACAGATCAAGAAGCGTAATCGGAAGGTTGTCAACACAAAAAAAGCCTATATCTTCCAGCGCCCTTAGTGCAACCGTCTTTCCTGACCCTGAAAGGCCGGTTATTATTACGATCGAGGATTTCAATTATTTGGCCGGCTCTACAAGCCCGAAGTTTCCATCCTTTATGCGATATACAACATTTATATCTCCGCTTGTCTCATTAGTAAAGACAAAAAAATCTCTCCTGAGAAGTTCCATCTGCATCACTGCTTCATCAGGGTTCATGGGTTTTGTATCGAACTCTCTTTTCTTGATAATCCTGCCGGTTTCAGCGGGTATTTTCTGTGATACAGCCTCTGCCTTCTTTCCCTCGCCTTTTCTGTGAGAAACAAGCTTCTCTTTATATTTCTTGACCTGTTTATCGAGTTTTTCAACAACCTCATCTATCGCAGAATATATTTCACCTGTAATCCCTTCAGCCTGTATCGCAACTCCGTTTGCCTTGAGAAGCACTTCTGCCTTATGCCTGTATTTCTCGATGCTAAGAGTTACAATCGCCTCAGTAATATTAGGAAGATACCGTTCAAACTTTTTGATTTTCTCATCTGCATATTTTTTTAGCGCTGGCGTTACATCAAATTGTCTTCCATTTACTATTACGTTCATACTATCCTCCTTGGTCGAATTTTCTTCTCTGATTTTGTGAAGGTATTTTTAGTTCTTCCCTGTATTTTGCAACAGTTCTTCTTGCTATCACAATATTGCCGTTCTGAAGCAATTCAACAATACGCTGATCGCTAAAAGGCTTTCCGGGATCTTCTTCTGAGACCATCTTCCTTATCAGATCCTTTACGGATGTAGAGGATTTCTCTCCCCTCTGGCTCTGAAAAGCGCCGCCAAAAAAGAACTTAAAACAAAAAACTCCATGGCTGCACGACAGGTATTTGTTCGAGGTGACCCTGCTGATCGTGCTTTCATGCAGGTTAAGATCCCGCGCAATGCCTTTGAGGTTCAATGGCTTCATGTAAGAAACATCCTTGTCAAAAAAATCCTCCTGAAACTTCAGTATACTTTCAGTCACCCGGTATATTGTCTTGTTCCGCTGGTCAAGGCTTTTCAAAAGCCATGTAGCAGAACGCAACTTTTCGTCAAGGAACTGCTTTTCCTCCTTTGAAAAAGAGTTTTTCTGAAACAATAATTTTTTGTAAAAATTATTTATTCTTATCCTTGGTATCCGCTCATCATTTAAAATTATCTGGTAGCCTTCATCGACTTTAACTATAAATACATCAGGAATAACATAATTGGTGCTCGAACCTGAAAAGTTCCTTGCCGGTTTTGGTTCCAACCCCTCTATTACCTTGACAGCAGCTAGTACGTCGTCAAGTGTTATGTTATACATCCTGATTATCTGGTTATAGTTTTTATTCTTAAGCTCGTCCATATTATTGATTATGATGCTCTCAACAAGGCTTCCTGCCAGACCTAATTGTTTTATCTGCAGCAAAAGGCACTCCTTAATGTCTCTTGCGCCAATGCCAGGAGGATCAAATTTCTGTACAAGTTCTATGGCTGTTTTTACAATAGCAATATCAGTATCAACTAACTTCGCAATTTCCTCTTCAGTAGCGGCAAGATATCCATTCTCATCGATGTTGCCTATGACTGCTTCCCCTGCCGTTTTGATGTGTTCATCCGAATCTGAGAGCCTTAACTGCCATAAAAGGTGGTCATAAATATCAGGGCTTTTGCTTTCAAATTGTTCAAAGGATGGGGGTGTATTTATTCCGGGTACAAAGTATCCAAGGTCTCTTCCGTCACTGCCTCTCTCTTCAAAATATTCATCAACACCAAATCCGCCCAAGTTCGACATCATCTTTTCAAGCGGAGATTCGGCATCGTCAGACGCCGCTTCTGATTCTACGGTCTCTCTCTCCTCACGGCTGAATTCTTCTCCTGTATCCTCCGCAATTTCTTCCAGGAATGGATTCTCGGTAAGTTCCTGTGTCAGGGTCTCTAATAATTCAAGCTGAGGCATCTGCAAAAGTTTTATGGCAAGCTGAAGCTGCGGCGTGAGAATAAGTTTTTGCGCAAGTTTAAGCTCTAATTTATGTTCGAGCGCCATTAGAGTCTAAACTCCTCCCCGAGATATGCTTCCCTTACCTGAGGGCTGGCTATTATCTTTTCAGGGGTTCCCTCTGCAAAAATTTCGCCGTTATTTATTATATAAGCCCTGTCTGTTATTGACAGCGTATCTCTGACATTATGGTCTGTTATAAGTATGCCGAGCCCCTTGCTCTTGAGATAGTTCAACATTTTTTTTAGCTCTATTATTGCTATAGGATCAATGCCGGTAAAAGGCTCGTCAAAAAGTATAAATACAGGATTCAGGGCAAGCGCTCTTGCTATCTCGGTTCTTCTTCGCTCACCTCCTGAAAGCCTGTAGCCATCCCTGTCTGAAAACCCTTTGAGATTGAATTCCTCGAGAAGGCTTTCGACCCTGTTTGCAATATCCATGTCAGGGTATCCTGCTATCTCAAGCACTGCAGCGAGATTCTGTCTTACTGTGAGCTTTCTGAAGATGGAAGGCTCCTGTGGAAGATAGCTTATCCCCTTGCGTGCCTTCTGATACATAGGTATCTGTCCTATGTTCTCGCCGTTAAGAAATATGTTTCCGCTTTCAGGCTTTATCATTCCGACAATCATATAGAATGTTGTGGTCTTTCCAGCCCCGTTCGGACCGAGCAGACCAACGATCTCACCTGTTGTCACATACAAATCGAGAGATCTGACAACACATCTCTTGCCGTAATTCTTTGTTATCTCCTTTACTTCGAGGACATGCATCTATTTCCCCTTTTTATTCTCAAGCAATACCCTGCTGTCTTCCACAATAGAACGATCTTCCCTCATCAGATATGTCATTTTTGTGCCTGTAACTACATTGCCTTTTTCCACCGCCCTCGGCTCGCCTGTAAAAATCATCTTCTCCTCATCTGCAAAATATTGTGCTGCCTTTGATGTAACAACAAGGTCTTTTTTTACGAGCTTTACCCTGCCCTCGGCGTCTATCTTTGTCACGTTGCCTGTCTGCTCAGCATAATATACAAGCATCCTGTCAGAATAAAGTGTCATACTCTCACTCTTTGCAACCACAGAACCTTCAAACAGGGCAGTGCGCGCTTTATTGTCCGCTGAAAGTGTCTCTGAGGTTATTACTATTGGTCCCTGTATCTGAGCTGGCTTGTCTTCTGAAAGCCCATTACTCAAGAATATGATACAGACAAAAACACTAACGATAAAAAATTGCTTTAACATTTTTTAATATTCTCACATTTTGGTTTGAATCCGCATTCATGCCTATGCCTTCCACAGTAAATTTTTTACCTTCGACCCTAACCCCTTGTGCCGTGTTTATGGTGCCTGTAGAATTATCAAGCTCAATAGAATCAGCAATGATCGTATAATCTTTTGTAACTGCTGTTATCATGCCGTTAAGAGTCAGATTATGATTTTCGATATCATAAACACCATCCCCTGCGTATATTGCCATGCCCTTGTCTTCAACTATTATTGCTACATCTTTCAATCTTGCAATACCTTGATTATCCATTATATCAGCCCTGCGGGCAGTAAGCTTCCACATGCTATTTCCGTCTTTCTTATGAAAAATCCTAAGGCCTTCTATAAACGAATTCCCCTGCACCACAAAGTTTTTTTTCTGGTCCCTGCTGTTGCCAAAAAATAAAAACAGAAGCAGGACAAAAAAGGATAAAGAAATAAATATCAAGTTCTTTTTCACATCTAAATTCTATCACACAGGGGAGAGCATGTAAAGAATGGAGCGGGCGACGGGATTCGAACCCGCGACCTTCAGCTTGGGAAGCTGACACTCTACCACTGAGTTACACCCGCAGAAATTAGTTTTTTATAAATCAGAACAGGCCTAAAAGTCAACCCCGGCCCGGACACTTTCAAAACAATCTCGATTTCTCCTCGAAAGAAATATCTTCATTATAACACAAGGACTATTTATCGAGTGGGCTTCTTACGCCGAGGATGTTTTTTGTTGCGACACAGATGTTTGCATATCAATTCTTATCATAAAGACTGTCAAGCGGACTCTGCGGAGCATTAGACATGTCGCGCAAGACATGAGTGTAAATCATAGTCGTCTCAACATTCTTGTGTCCGAGAAGGCTCTGCACCTCCCTGATGTTGACGCCGCTCTGAAGCAGATGCGTGGCGAAGCTGTGTCTGAGGGTATGGACAGTTGCATGTTTTGCGATGCCCGATTGTCGCAGCGCATTCTTAACGGCAAGCTGGATTGATTTATCGCTGACGTGATGCCGGCCCGTCTTGCCGCTTCTCGGATCTACGGACAGACTGGACGAAGGGAA
>JACQXE010000072.1 GCA_016208915.1 Nitrospirota bacterium
TATTATGGCTTTGGGAGGCAGGGAACAGACTCCTTTAAGGGTTCCATGACCCAGGTGAAATGGAGTTCTCCTGCCTGTCCAACTTTAACGGGTAAAACCCGTTTATATAAATCTTATAACACAAATTCTTAGTAGGAGGTAAAGTGACATGCATAATATAGTTCAGGCAGCATCTAATTTTATTAATCTTGATGCTATGACTATAACCTATTTATTCATAGTCGGATTTGTTGGCGGGCTTGTCAGCGGATTCATTGGTTCAGGCGGAGCTTTCGTGCTTACACCTGCAATGATGAGCTTGGGGGTGCCGGGACTTGTTGCGGTTGCAAGCAATATGTGTCATAAATTTCCAAAGGCGCTGATAGGCGCAATCAAGCGTGCCAAATACGGTCAGGTTGATGTGAAGATCGGGATAGTCCTTGGGATATCGGCTGAGGCAGGGGTCTTATATGGCGCGCATGTGCAGGAAAATATAAAGAAGGCTTTTGGAGATGCAGGCTCAAATCTCTATGTCAGCGTTGCATTTGTTGTAATACTTGCTGTTGTAGGCGGTTTTGTTCTTCGCGATGCATGGAAGATTTATAAATCAGGAAACACAAACGAAGAAGAAAAAATTACAAAGCTGGCGCGCTGGGTACAGTCTGTTAATATCCCCGGCACAATGGTCTATTTCAAAAGCCTCAATGCGCGTATTTCAGTGCTCTTCACAATTCCATTAGGGTTTGCAACAGGAATGCTCGCAGCGACTATTGCAGTCGGAGGTTTTATCGGAGTGCCTTCAATGATCTATGTGCTCGGTGCACCAAGCCTCATGGCATCGGCAAGTGAACTTGTTATAGCATTTGTCATGGGACTTGGAGGTTCATTCAAATATGCAATGCATGGTCTGGTTGACATAAGACTTGCAATGATCATACTTGCCGGCTCGCTTTTTGGAATACAGCTTGGCGCGATTGGAACCACCTATGTTAAACCTTTCATGATTAAGGTTGTCATGGGCATTATTATGGTCATTGTCCTTTTCAGTCGCGGTCTGATGGTCCCTGTTTATCTCTCGCAGCTTGGTCTTATTCAGACGCTGAGCGAAGGAACGGTGAGGATTTTGAAGACCACCAGTTTTGCTATAATGGCATTAGCATTGCTAATTGGAGCATTCATTGTGCTTAAGGCTATGTGGCAGGGCCGCAGGGCAGAGCACAAACTGGCTGCCAAAGAAGTTTTAGCAAGATAAAGACTGAAATATGGGAAGATATAAGAAGATACTTGTGGCATTTGACGGCTCTGAATCAAGTAAGAATGCGCTTTTGCAGGCATTCAAACTTGCAAATGCTGAGGAATGTTGGATTACGGTTACTTCTGTTATCCCTTCTTATGAAGGAGATTTGGAATTAGTTGGAGTAAAAAATATCAGAGCATCTATAAGGAAGCCCTGCGAAGAGGCCCTTGCCGAGGCTGAAAAAATAGCTAAAGCAGAAAGGGTTTTAATAAAAACTGTTTGCGAAGAAGGCGTGGTATATGAAAGGATTGTTGATCTTGCAGATGCTGAAAACTGCGATGTAATAGTGATGGGAAGAAGAGGATTGCGGCGTCTTGAGAGGGCGTTTGTTGGTAGTGTTACAGCCCGTGTGATAGGGCACAGCCAGAGAGATGTGCTTGTGGTACCGGTGGGGACTGTCATTGGGTGGAAGCACATCCTCCTTGCTACAGACGGTTCAAAATATAGCTATGCTGCAACAGACAGAGCTATAGATTTTGCAAAATCATACGGAGGAGGATTAAAGATAATATCTGTTGTTGATGTTCCGACAGAGTTTTATGCAGAGGCTCCAAAGGTAGTAGAAGATCTTACTATAAAGGCAAAAGAATTTGTCGCAAATGTCAGGAATAAAGCAGAGGCATCTAATGTTGAAGCCATAACTTTTACAGGCGAAGGAGATGCTTATAAGCTGATAACAGACCTTGCCCGAAAAGAAAAGACGGATGTAATCTTCATGGGAAGTCACGGTAGAACAGGATTGAAAAGACTCCTTATGGGAAGCGTAACTGAAAAGGTTATAGGCCATGCCCCGTGCCCTGTTTTAATTGTTAAGTCTTAGAAGATTTCTGCTGCTGTTCACTATTCACTGCTTCATGTGATCTCTGACAAAATCATCAATAAACATATCAGTAACAGCATCATTATACATAACCATATCTAACTGTTTTGTATAAGCAGTCAGTTTACCCATAATCTCTAATCTTTTCTCAATGTCTGATTGCTTATATTTGGTAAGCATCGCATCTATCACATCACCTGTAACCTTCAACTTAAAATCCATTCTCTTTATAATCTCAGTTATCAGCCTGATCCTTCTCAGCCTCCGGTCAATTGCAGCCCCTCCTCCTTTAAAGAAAAACCTTATATAATTGTCATTAATATTCTCGCCTGAGTATGCCTCGACCATAGAGAAGTGATAGCCAAGTCTAATACTGAAATTCATATAATTGTCTGATATAAGCGCAAAGCTCTTTTCTCCTGCCTGATATAGCTGTTCCTCTGGTATTGTTGCTGTATGAGCCATCATTCCTATGAATCCCTTAACATCAGCAGGTCTCGGCTCAGGCCAACGCATCTTTGTCATCCCGCTTAAAAATGCTGAAAATGGGATTGAGCTGATATCAGTGGCAGTCGCCTTTTTTACATTATCCTTTACCCCTCCTCCAATATCCAGAAGATGGGCATATAAAGGGATGCCTGCCTTAAGGTCTATGGTCTGAATCTCCTTAATATCATGCCCCTCGCCTAGCAGGAACATCTCCTGCATTGCCTTCTCATGGGCAAACCTTGTTATGTCATGGAATGTCCTGCAGTATTCAGGCTTGAATTTTTCATCTTCAGGGTCTACAAGACTCAGGGGGACTATCCATTTCAACCCTTTTTCGAGAATCCTGAAAAGGTGTGTATCCTTAAAAGGCTCTTTCTTTTTTACAACATAATCAAGAAGTTCAGTCACCCTGCCTTCATATATATTGCAGTTTATAGCATCAACTGTCAGTTCCTGCCCGTCTTTAATAATTGCCGTTGCTGTCTCAGTATTAAGGATTGTTGGAATCTGATACTCCCGTGATAAAGATGCCATATGGCCTGCTGAGCCTCCAACATCAGTAACAATAGCCGATGCCTTATTCATAACAGTTACAAATTTTGTGGATGTATGCTTTGCTACAAGAACAGCGCCTTCAGGAAAATCTCTCAGTCCTTCTTCGTCTTGTAATACAAAGGCCTTTCCATACCCAATCCCTTTGTAGGCTATTACGCCTTTATCGAGCAAAATGTTATATTTTTCAATCCTTCTTGGAATTTGCAGCTTGGAACTTGCAACTTGAAACGTTCTTAGGGGCCTGCTCTGCAAAATATACAACTGGTTATTTTGGTCAATAACCCACTCTATGTCCTGCGGACTGCCATAATGCTTCTCGATGATATCAGCATAACCCGTCAGTAATTTTATCTCTTCATCATTCAGACATGGCATATTCTTTATTTCATCAGGGACGTCAACAGCCTTAATATCCCCCTCCTCTGTACACAGAAGCATTGCCTGCTGTTCAGGTATTTTTTTGTCCAATATATTGCCTGTGCCCCTCTCTGCTATAAAGGAATGAGGCGTTGCTGTGCCGTCCACAACAGATTTTCCAAGCCCCCAAACTGCATTTATGATAAGTTTATCTTTTTCAGGATCATTTGGGTCTCTCGTATAAATGACCCCTCCTGCCCGGGCATTTATCATTATTAAAACACCAACTGCCATTATCATCTCTTCTTCAGAAAAACCTTTTGTTTTGTAGTAAAAAATTGCACGCGGAGTAAACAGGCTTGCTATGACCTCTTTATATCTTTGAGCTATCATGTCTTCCGGAACATTCAGGAAGGTTGCGTATTGACCTGCAAAACTGAATTCGCTGTCCTCAAGTATCGCACTGCTTCGGACAGAGACCATTACCCCCCCATGCCCCCCCTTATCAAGGGGGGGATTTAGGGGGGGAGAACTTTGGACTTTTAACTTTAAACTTTCAACTGCATTTTTTATGGCATGCTGCAGGTCGGACGGGATTTCAGCTTTTATGACTGTATCCTGTATTTCTTTGCTTGCTTTATTAATCTCTTCCAGATTGTTTATATCTATTAGAGATAATCTTTCGTTTATCTTTTCACTCAATTTATTATGTTCCATAAAACGTTTAAAGGCATACGCTGTGATGGAAAATCCATCTGGTGTTGGAAGTCTGAGACGGTTTTTAATTTCGCCTAAATGAGTAATCTTTCCGCCTGCAATATTCAGGGTATCTTTATTAAGATTCTCAACAGGCATTGTAAGTCCGCTCACAGGGATTTCTAATTTATGGGATAAGGTCTTCCCAATCTCCTTGGTTATATACTCCTGCACCTTATATAAATGTATATATTTATTATCATTTGAGATATCATTAATATCCTTAATTATCTTTGAAACGCCGTCAATAATTAACCCTACATTCGTATCAATATAATGCCTGTCAAAAAGGAATTCGCCTGAAAGCTTTTCCTCCATATCAGCCATGATTATCAGCACATTGTTGTTTTGTGCAAGAAGATCTTGAAAAGCAAGATATTTTGACCTGAATGCCTCTTTGAGGGCATCTGCCTGTTCTGTTTTTTCGGTTTTCCTGAATATATTCAAGAACTTTTTCATATTTGAATTATAACCTAAATCTTTTTTAAAAAAACCCTTGACAATACATTATTACATTATAATAATATTGACATAAAGATTATAACAATATAATCTTATATAAATAAAAATAATTAATATGGAACAGATTATTGACAGAGAGAAGTCACAAAAGCTTTATGCCCAGCTCTATGAGATACTAAAAGGTAAGATTGAGCGCGGAGAATTGGCTGTTAATGCGCAGATACCCACAGAAGACGAGCTTTGTAAGATTTATGTTGTAAGTAAGGCGACTGTCAGAATAGCAATCTCAGAGCTTGTAAGGCAGGGCTACCTTTCAAGTCAGCAGGGTAAAGGCACTTTTGTATGCAAAAGGATTATTCCGGAAGGCCTTGCAATGCTAACAGGCTTTAAGGAGCTTATGCTTGAGGCTGGGATAAATTTTTCTACGGATGTCCTTGCCCAGACCGTAATGATGCCGACAGATGATTTAGATGTAAAGCTTAATGTGCCGGATGATAAACATATCATTTATATAAAGAGATTGCGCTCAGTGGATAACGAACCTGTTCTGCTTCAGGAGGCGTATATACCGCATAATGTATGCCCCCCTTTGCTGAAGGAGGACGTTGCAAATAATTCCTTATTAGAGCTTCTCGAAAAAAAATATGAAGTAAAGATAACGAAGGTAAAGGACTTTATCGAGATTTCGCATCTTAATTTAGATGAAGCCAAACTTTTAGCTCTTTCAGAAGGCTCAGTAGCATTGCTTTTGGAGCAGTACTTTTATTCAGGGGACACTCAAATAATGTACATGCGTTCTATTAAAAGGCCTGAAAGATTCAGATTTCAGATAGAGTTTGAAAGAAAATCAGCTTAATAAAAGGAGGACGGATCAAAACAATGTCATATGTACGGTCAGAAGGGAAGTTAATAGCAAAAAAACATAGCTTTTTAGATGTGATTTTGCGTCTATTGCCGGTAATTATAGTTTTTGTGTTGTGTATTAGCTCTGCTGTAGCATCAACAGAGCCGTCAGCAGTCCCCGCAGCTTCTGAATCAACAACCCCGTGGTGGGTATGGCCGCTTGTGCTGTTCATTGTCACCTTTGTTCTCGGTATTTTTGCAGTTTTGGGAGGCGTTGGCGGAGGCGTTCTTTTTGTTCCGATTATAGGAGGATTTTTTCCGTTTAACCTCGATTTTGTGAGAGGGGCCGGGCTTCTGGTTGCCCTTGCAGGCGCATTAGCAGCAGGGCCCGGCTTACTCAAAAAGGGTATGGCTGATCTGAGATTATCCCTGCCGGTTGCCCTTATTGCATCCTCAAGTGCAATAGTTGGTGCAATGATAGGTCTTGCGCTTCCCAAAAATGTTGTGAATATTGCCCTTGGAGCTACTATTCTTGGTATTGTTGCAATTATGGTCATAGCAAAGAAATCAGAGTACCCGGAAGTTAAGCAGGCAGATAATCTTTCAACAGCGCTAAGAATAAGCGGAATATACCACGAGCCATCTACAGGGCAGGATATTAACTGGAAGATACACAGGACTCCTCAGGGGCTTTCCCTGTTTGTAATCATTGGAATAATGGCTGGCATGTTCGGACTTGGAGCAGGATGGGCAAATGTGCCTGTGCTGAATCTTTTAATGGGCGCTCCTTTAAAGGTGTCTGTTGCAACGAGCAAGTTTTTGCTTTCTATAACAGACACATCAGCCGCATGGATTTATGTTAATAACGGCGCTGTGTTGCCTATGATGGTTGTGCCTTCGATAATAGGCATAATGCTCGGCTCCATAGTTGGGGTGAGAATTCTCGCAAAGGCAAAACCTGCAGCAATCAGATATATAGTTATAGGTCTCTTGTTGTTTTCAGGCACAAGGGCATTGTTAAAAGGACTTGGAATCTGGAATTAAGGAGAAATTATATGGAAAAGAAATTAAAGGCAACAGAGGAACAAATCGCTTACGCAAAACTTCTTGACATCGGTATGAAATTAGGGCTTCTCATACTTGTGGTCACATTTATTATTTATCTGACAGGTATATTCACCCCCCATATCCCGGTCAATGAGATTTCAAAATACTGGGGGCTCTCAGTACACGATTATCTAAAGGCAACAAATGCGCCTCACGGATGGGGCTGGGTTAATTTGGTAAACAAGGGGGATTTTCTAAATTTTACAGGTATTGCCTTTCTTGCAGGCGTTACTGTGTTTTGCTATCTGAGGATCATCCCGATATTTTTCAGGAAAAAAGATACGGTGTATGGAATCCTGGCAATCTTGGAAGTTCTTGTTCTTACGCTTGCAGCATCCGGGATACTAAAGACAGGCGGACATTAATAATGGCTTGATTTGCTTTAACAGGCAAACATCACATATATGAGGATATGGAAAAAATTAATGGTAGGATTCGGGGTGTATGTCACTCTGGCTGCAATTATTGGAATCTTTGCATATGTTGAACTGCGCACAATCACAAAAAGATTTACAGTAGTTGAGGTTGCAGATGACATAACAAACATAATCCTCGAGGTGAGAAGATTTGAGAAAAATTTTTTACTTTATAAAGATGATGATACTTTTCAGGAGATTAAAAAATACCTCGCCGTACTAACCGATGATACGGATAAAATACGTAAGGAGATTATCAAAGAAGTTGGAACAGACAACTATGAAATGATGAAAAACGCAATAGCAGAATATGATTTTCAGATTAATATTCTCTCAAAAAACTTTAAATTACAAAAAGAATTTATATCAAAGATTGGCGTATTAACAAGAAGTATTGAAAAAAACTTAAGCGGGGACGTTCTTAATAGTTTTCTGATTGTTCGAAAATATGAAAAAAACCTGATGATCTATAGAGATAAAGATATATATGCGACTCTTATAAATACTCTTAATTCTCCCAAGTTTGCTACTGCTGAAGTCAACAGATACCGAAGTCTTATAAACGGACTTTTTAAACTTTACAGGGAAGAGCAGTCTTCTATAGAAAAGATACGGTCAAAAGCAAGGAATATTCAGACTTTTACAGAGGACCTTTCTAAAAGAGAAAGGGCTAATATTACTACTATATTAAGCAGGTCTGCAATCCTTCTTTTGTTTGCAGTCCTGACAATAATAATACTTGGAACAGCTGTGAACATTAAGATTGCAAACAGCATTGCAACGCCTCTAAAACAGCTCGAGGGAATCACCAAAAAGATAGCGACTGCTGATTTCTCGAAGCGAATTGATGTCAGGGGAAAGGACGAGCTTGCATCTCTTGGCACTGCATTTAATCAAATGCAGGATCAGCTTCAAAATACGATGAGATTTCTTGAACTTGCGAATGAAAAACTCAGGGAGAGCCGTGCGCAGCTTGTTGAAACAGAAAAGCTTGCGACTCTCGGAAGGTTTTCTGCAGGGGTTGCGCATGAGATTAATAATCCCCTCGCAATAATTAATGAAAAGGCAGGGTTAATGAAAGACTATATTGATATGTCTGAGGATTTTCCGAATAAGGAAAAGTTTAATGTTATGCTCAATGCAATCTTTGATAGTGTACGCAGGTGCAGCTCAATCACTCACAGAATTCTGGGATTTGCAAGAAAAACCGATATAACGCCTGAGGCTATTAATCTGAACAGTCTGGTCAATGAAGTCCTGAAATTTCTCGAGAAGGAGATTTTGTACAAAAGCATAAGGCTTGAACTGGAGCTAAGCGAAGCTCTCCCTGTGATTAAAAGTGATAAGATACAACTTCAGCAGGTTTTTTTAAATATTATCAAAAACGCAGCTGATGCTGTGGAAGAAGGCGGGCTTATCAGGATTTCTACAGGCATAAAAAATAACACGACTTTTCAGGTTTCTGTTGAAGATAATGGTTATGGCATTCCCAAGGAAATGCTCAAAAATATCTTTGAGCCTTTTTTCACTACAAAAGAGAAAGGTAAAGGCACGGGTCTCGGTCTTTCCATCTCTTATGGTATTATCAAAAAATTAGGGGGGAATATACTTGTGAAGAGTGAACAGAATAAAGGTACAACCTTCACAGTGGAAATTCCTGTATGAATAAACCAAATAAAGGAAATTATTTATGAGAACCACAAAAGTCCTTATAGTAGATGATGAAGTGGAGTTTGCATCTACACTCTCAGAAAGATTATCATTGCGCAAATATGATGCAAAAGCTGTCTATTGCGCAGAGGATGCCTTTGCCATTGCACGCAGCAACCCGCCTGATGTTGTTCTGCTTGACCTGAAAATCCCGGGGATGGAAGGAACAGAGATAGGCAAAATAATCAAGCAGTTCAATCCTGCCATTCAGATAATCTTGTTAACAGGTGAAAGCGAAAATAAAATTATCTCAGAGAACCTTGGCAAAGACATATCCGATTATATTGTAAAACCTGTAGAGATAGGCGAACTGACTAAAAAAATAGATAATGCAATGAAGGAAAAAGAAAAGCTTGATCACTCAAAAGGACAGCCATGAGAAATGACGCAGACGAAACAATCAACGTGTCACACTTTAAGTTTATAGGCAAAATATTGTCAGTTTTCACCCATGAGCTCAATAATCATCTTGCCATAATAAAAGAGTCAGCAGGTCTGATGGAAGATATTCTGAGTCTGCAAAAGCCGTCTCAGCAACAGGCAATAGAGGAAAGCCTGAAGATTGCAAACTCTATTGGAGCCCAGATCAATAAGACATCATGGCTTTGCAAACAGCTTAATAATTTCGGCCATAGAATGGATAATACATACTCTGCCTTTAATGTGAACAAAACCTTAGAAGAACTCTTAATATTAATTAACAGGTCTGCAAATCAGAGCAAGATAAATTTTGCAAAAGATTTTCAGGAAGACATTCCTTCGATTTACAATAATCCTGCAAAACTTCAGTTTCTTATTTTTTGTTTGGTTGATAGTTATTTAAAACAACTTTCTAAAGACAGCACTATAGTTTTTAAGACTTCACATAAGGACAAAGCGGTTAAAATCAGTATTATCCCTGAAGGCAGATTTATAGAGGCCTACGAAGCAAACATATGTCCTGATGATCTTCATCAGCATATCGTAACCAAGTTAGAGGGGAACATGGCCGTATATGAAAGAGGCGCAGTGATTACGCTTCCTCTTTCTGTAGCAACAGGCGCTAAGATGCCTGAATAACACGAGGCAAAATGAATTTGAAATATTTATGCTTAAAAAGGAGGCGCCCATGAAGAAAAAGAAGGAAGTAAAGGTTTTGCTCGTTGATGATGAAGTAGAGTTTGTTGATACCCTTGCGCAAAGACTTAGGATGAGGGAACTGCATGTGGACACCGTTTATGACGGTGAACAGGCACTATCTTTTATCAAAAGGATTGAGCCTGATGTAATAGTGCTTGATTTAAAAATGCCCGGGCTGCACGGCATTGAAGTTCTCAGGGAGATTAAAAAAATGTCTCCCCAGATACAGGTGATAATCCTTACCGGCCACGGTACTGAAAAAGACTCCGAAGAAGCAAAAAAGCTTGGAGGATTTGATTTTCTTAGAAAGCCTGCTGACATAGACCTGCTGGTTGCCAAGATCAAAGAGGCATTTGCAGAGAAGATTGAAAGAACTATGACTGCAATTGCATTCGCTGAAGAGGGAGAGTTGGATACAGCAGAAAAAATCATTAAAAAAGAAGAATAGATTAAAAGGAGGTATATTAAAATGGCAGAGGAAATAAAGGCTAATATTCTTCTGGTAGATGATGAGGAACAGTTTCTCAATGTTTTCTCAAAAAGATTAGAAGGCCGCGGCATGAAGGTTGATACTGCTGCAACCGGAGATGAGGCAATGAAAAAAGCCGAAGGCAAAGACTTTGACGCAATCGTGCTTGATCTTGTGATGCCGGGCATAGACGGGATTCAGGCATTAAAACGCCTTAGGGAAGAAAACCCTGACCTGCAGATTATAATCCTCACCGGTCATTCCTCAGTTGAAAAGGGAGTTGAGGCTATCAAGGCAGGCGCAGTGGATTTTTTAGAGAAGCCTGTTGATATGGAGAAACTGATGAAGATTATTGGAGAGGCACAAAGCAAGAAGGTTCTCTTAGTTGAGAAAAAGGCTGAAAAACAAGTGAAAGAAATATTAGAGTCAAAGGGCTGGTAGACTAAAAATTTTACCTAAATAAATAGCAGGAGGCTTTATGGCAAACAGTAAAACTGCAAAGGATTTGATGCTTGATGTTTTTGATTTTCCTCACATCCCTTACTGGTTCACGATCAAACAGGCAATAGGAATTGTGAAGAAATCATTGCTCAGCAATGAGAAGCGCCATCACCCGATGGCAATACTCGTCTTTGACGAGAAATATAATCTTTTAGGTACATTAAGCCTTAAGGATATTCTGAGAGGGCTTGAACCGAAATTCTTAAAACCTACAACAAAAGCACAGGTTCCTGCAGAAGATGAATCAGGGCTGTCATTGCTCTGGGATACCTTGTTTGATAAGGGAGCTAAAGAGGCAGCAGAAAAACCGGTCAGCGAGGTGATGGTTCCGGCAAAGTTCTTTGTTAAACCGGAAGATCCTGTTACAAAGGCAGCATATCTGATGGTTCACAATGACTTAGTTCTATTGCCTGTTCTTGAGGACAAAAAGAAGTTTGTAGGACTGGTAAGAATGGTAGAAATCTTTGATGAAATATCAAATTCAATATTACAGTCATAAGGGGGAAAAAGATAATGGCAGAAAAAGATATTAAGACTACGCAGGGCTTACCACAGCCTCCTAAGGAAATAGTGGTTGCCGCTCCAAAGATCCCGTTTGACTGGAAGCGTATTTTATTTATTTTATTGGGATTAGGTCTTTTCCTTTTCGTTTATTTTATGCCGCAGTGGGGCGATGCCGTTGACCCGACAGGAAAAGCATTCCCTTTGTCGAATCAGGGTAAAGGCGCTTTGGCCCTTTTCATGCTTGCAAGCATCTGGTGGATATTTGAGGTCGTGCCGATTGGCGTGACCGCCATAGCGATCGGCGTGTTTCAGGCATTGTTTGCCATACGCCCCGCGAAAGAGGCTTTCAAGGACTTTATGGACCCATCTGTTATGTTCATCTTCGCTTCAGTTGTTGTAGGCCTTGCATTTACAAAATCAGGTCTTACCAAGCGTCTGGCTTACAAGATGCTTCAGGTTGTAGGTGAAAAAACAAACATGATTTTATTAGGGGCATTGGTAGTTACCGCAGGACTTGCCCATGTCATGGCGCATACCGCTGCCGCCGCCACAGTATTTCCTATACTTCTCGCAGTCAACGCCCTCTATGGTGAGGGGGACAAACAGACAAATTTCGGTAAATCTTTGTTTATCGGTATGGCTTACGCGGCAGGCGCAGGCAGTGTTATCACCTTTTTAGGCTCAGCTCGTGCTGCTGCCGGCGCAGGCATGTTTGCCGAATTCACCGGCAGGACCATCGGGTTCTTTGATCTCACAAAATATTCTTTCATTATCGGCTGGGGCATGGTCTTCCTGATCTGGATTTACCTAATGGTCTTCCTGAAGCCCGAAAAGAAGATAATACCCGGGCTTAAAGAAAAGGTCGGCAAGCTCACAAAAGAACTCGGCCCCATGACCAGGGATGAGAAGTTTGTAATCATCACCGTGCTGGGAGCCATATTAGTGATGTCCATGCAAACCTTTGTGCCGGCTTTAAAGTCGTTAGACAGGGCTGCAATCATGCTGGTATCAACTCTTTTATTCTTCCTATGCAAGGTTCTGACCGTTAAAGAGCTTGAGGACATCCCGTGGAATATCATCCTCCTCTTCAGTGGCGCCATGAGTATAGGTTTCTGCCTCTGGCAGACAGGCGCGGCACAGTGGCTGGCAGTGAACTGGCTCGTCATGTTCCAGAACGCGCACTGGCTCGTGTTCGTTCTAAGTATAGCGACCTTTGTCCTCATCATGACAAACTTCATCATGAACGTAGCCGCAATCGCAATATCGCTGCCGGTTTCGCTTGTCATTGCTCCTTATCTGGGTGTTGCGCCTGATGTGATTTTTTATTCATCACTGTTAACAGCCGGTATGCCTTTTTTGCTTTTGATCGGCGCTGCGCCGAATGCTATTGCCTATGAGTCAAAACAGTTCACACCCGGTGAGTTTTTCAGGCACGGGTTGCTGTTGAGCGTTGGATTGATAGCGATTATCGGAATAGCAATAGTTACAATGTGGCCGATATTAGGCATGCCGATAACGATTCCTAAGTGAATAGTCGTCAGTGAATAGTTTATAAAATACTGTTATTTGTCATTCCCGCAAGCGAAGCGCGTCGGGAATCCTTCTGAAATGTTATCGGAAAGATTCCGGACAAGCCGGAATGACAGAAAAGTAAGGCTTTATAAACAGGCACTGTTATGGAGGTTTTGTGAGTTTTGAAGATATTCTGAAAAAGTATTTTGACAGAGCATACTCAGAAATAGATTTTGTCAAAAGAACTTATGCTTCCCTGAAAAAGTTGGGCTTTAATGATGACAATACAATTGCGGCTACCTGTATCTGCAGGGATGAGATATCGCAGACCCTCAGAAGCATAATTAAACATATGTGGGGAGAGGCATTTAATCTTTCGAGCCTTGCAGGGATGTTTTTTGCAGGGAAAACAGGGCTGGCAGCAGCTATGCATCATGCTCCCTTGGTAGACGGAAAAGAACGGTATGTGTTTTATGCTCTGCCCCATATTGCAATAGATGCTGACGCTAAGCTCGGCGTATGCAGACGAGAAGGAAGAGAAGGCGCATCCACTGCATGCGGCGCGCTTGCTGCATTTCAGAAAGAAATGTCAGGCGGCAAGTTAAATCTTTTAATGGATAATGAAGATGTTGAACAGAGCCTTATCAGGATGCGTCTTTTAAGGGAAATACAATACGGTAAGGTTCCTGACCTTCTTGAACTCACTAAAATAACACAAGCTGTTATACAGGCTGATCTTGAAAACACTATTAAAAAAGTTGTTGATACAAATAAGAGCGACTATGCAGTAATAACAGGCATTCAGATTCACGGCCCTGAAAGTAATTATATATGGCCGGCAGAATGTTATGCGGTTGTAAATGGAAATAAAATACAGTTGAAGGTTGAATAGTTGAAAATCATTTTGATTGTCATTCCCGCTTGTCGGGAGTAATAGCTCCCCTCCTTAGTTAAGGAGGGGGTGGGGTGGTTGGTTTGAAGAAATTACCACCCCTTTAATCCCCTCCTAAAATAGGAGGGGAGCTTGAAGGAATAAAATGGAGGAATTATGAAAACAAAATATTTAAAACAGCCTCAAGGAGGACTAAATTTATGATGACCATGGTTGCAGTCGTATTCGTGCTCGCCTACGCTACGATCGCACTCGAGCACCCGATTAAAATCAACAAATCCGCCACAGCCCTGATTGCCGCGGGCTTGATGTGGACTTTGTACTCTTTCGCAAGCCCTATCGGCGTGGAAGGCGTTAGCCACCAGCTTACTGAAAAACTGGCAGAAACAGCGGCCATCGTATTCTTCTTGATTTGTGCCATGACCATAGTCGAGGTGACAGACTCCCACGGAGGTTTCGAGGTCATCACTTCACGCATCAAGGCAACCAAGCTCACGAGCTTGCTCTGGATCGTCGGCTTCATCACCTTCTACCTGTCTTCCATTTTAGACAATATGACCACTACCATCGTGATGGTCTCCCTGATGAAGCGCCTGCTCAAGGAACACAAACAACGCCTCTTCTTTGCGGGTATTATCGTAATTGCTGCCAATGCCGGAGGCGCATGGTCACCTATCGGCGATGTGACCACAACAATGCTATGGATTGGCGGACAGATCACAACATTAAATATTATGAAGACTACCTGGATTGCTTCCATGGTCAACTTACTGGTTCCTCTTGTCATAGCCTCCTTCATGCTCAAAGGCAATGTCGTGCCTCCTGACAAGGTCGAAAACGGCGCCACAAACACCTCTCAGTTCGAAAAGACCCTGATGTTCTTTATGGGCATGGGTTCTTTAATCTTTGTTCCCATATTCAAGTCCGTTACGCATTTGCCCCCATATCTCGGCATTTTGTTTGCCCTCGGAATACTTTGGCTGGTAGGTAATATACTACATCGGGAAAAGCCCGCGGAAGTGAAGGAACATCTCACTTTGACCAAGGCCCTCAAACGCATTGATATGGCATCGGTGGTATTTTTTATCGGAATCCTGCTTGCTGTGGCTACCCTTTCTGCAAATGGCATGCTCCCAGCATTAGCCCAGTGGCTCGATGTCAAAATCGGAAACCAGTCTTTGATAGTCATTATTATCGGCCTTGTTTCAGCCGTTGTGGATAATATTCCACTTGTGGCTGCTTCCATGGGCATGTACCCGCTTGCCCAGTTCCCTCCGGACTCCTTTCTTTGGGAGTTCATAGCATACTGCGCAGGCACAGGCGGTTCGATTCTGATAATTGGTTCGGCTGCGGGTGTGGTTGCTATGGGACTGGAGAAGATCGAGTTCTTCTGGTATGCCCGCCGCATAGGGCCGCTTGCTTTTGCAGGGTATTTTGCCGGCGTGGCAGCTTACATCATCCAATATAATTTTTTGCACTAAACAGAAGTTGGAATAAAAAAAGGGCAGCATAGCTGCCCTTTTTTTATTTGCTTTAACACATTAGACTTTCTTGCTTCTTATTTCAGTGAAAACTCATGTCCGCATTTCTTACAACGAACCGTATCCCCCCTTTTTTTATTCTTGAATTGCTGCACTTTTCCGCACCTCGGACATTTTTTATATCCCATAAGCGCTGACAATAATGGAATGAAGTAAAGCATAATTTATGCTACCATAAAAACCATGGAATCTGAATTTTTAAAATCACTGGTTATTATCTTCGGCGCCTCTGCTTTAGTTGTATTTTTTTTGCACAGGCTGAAAATACCTTCTATTGTGGGATTCCTTGTTTCCGGGGTTATTATCGGGCCTTATGGCATAGGACTGATAAAAGACACTCATTCAGTTGAGATGATGGCCGAGATCGGTGTTGTTCTGCTCCTGTTTACGATCGGCATCGAGTTCTCCATGACAAAACTGACAAGAATGAGGAAGGCTGTTATTGCAGGCGGCAGTGTTCAGGTATTGCTCACCATAGGATTGTCTGCCGCAGCCTCTTTTCTTGCAATCGGCGATGTCAACAAATCTGTTTTCTTCGGCTTCCTGATTGCTTTAAGCAGTACGGCGATTGTCCTGAAGATGTTGTCGGAAAAAGGGGAGATAGACTCTCCGCACGGCCGCACCATGGCAGGTATACTGATCTTTCAGGATATCTGTGTTGTTCCCCTTATGCTCATCATACCCTCTTTGTCCGGAGGAACTATAAACATATTGGATATAGCAATGAAAATGGGGAAGGCTGCCCTGATTATTGCGATCGTGCTGTTAAGTGCGAGGTGGATTGTCCCGGGATTACTGCATCAGGTTGTACGTACAAGGAGCCGTGAATTATTCATAACAACAATAATATTTCTCTGTTTCGGGATTGCTTTTTTAACTTCAAAATTCGGACTTTCACTTGCACTCGGCGCATTTCTTGCGGGGCTCATAATCTCCGAGTCGGAATATGCACATCAGGCAACATCAGACATCCTGCCGTTTAAAGACAGTTTCATAGGCATGTTTTTTGTTTCAGTCGGGATGTTGATGGATATAGGGTATATGTCTGATAATTGTCTGAAGATTGCAGCTGCTGTTGCATTGATACTCGGGCTAAAGATAATTACAGGCATAATATCCGCTCTTTCAATAGGAAGCCCTCTGAGAACCTCAATTCATGCAGGACTCGGTATTGCCCAGATTGGAGAATTCTCTTTTGTTCTTGCAGTCGCAGGAAAGGCCTCAGGTCTGATTACAGAGGATTTCTATCAAGTTTTTCTTTCATCCTCTGTTGTGACAATGATGATGACACCTTTTGTTCTGAAGGCAGCGCCTTCGGTATCAGGCTGGATAGCAGCAAGGCGCCTGTTAAAAAGAGCAGGGAAAATCAAAAAGGTTTCAGAAGCAGACGGGTTCACAGGGAGAAGACAGGGGCATGTAATAATTATCGGGTTTGGACTGAACGGCAGAAACCTTGCAAGGGTACTAAAAGAAGCTGATATCCCCTATGCAATACTTGAAATGAACGGCGATACTGTCCGTGAGATGAAGAAAAAAGGAGAACCGATATATTATGGCGACGGAACAAGCAAAGAGATACTTCACAAACTGGGCATAGGGAAGGCGAGGCTTCTTGTTGTGGCGATATCTGATCCTGCTTCCACAAGAAACATAACATACATTGGAAGGCATGAGAACCCTGATATATATATTATAGTCAGGACAAAGTATCTTGTTGAGGTCGATGACCTGAAGGCCCTCGGCGCAGACGAGGTGATACCTGAGGAGTTCGAAACTTCAGTGGAGATATTCTCGAGGGCGCTCCGCCAGTATCACTTCCCAAACAGCGTAATACAGGATATGGTGAATAAGATCAGGGAGGACAGTTATACGGCCTTAAGGAGTGTTGAACTTCCCATGAGGCATTTATTTGAGGAGGTTGAGTGGCTCCCCGGAATGGAGATCGATGGATACAGAGTGCCTGCAGATTCACATCCTGTAGGGAAAAGCATCGGTGAACTTCAGGTGAGAAAAAATACGGGTGTTACAATTATAGCAGTGAGAAGGGCGGCTGAAGTATTTACAAACCCCAAACCTGATTTCAGATTTAAGGCAGGGGATATTATATTATTTACAGGTGAAAGAAAAAGTATGAATGCGGCAATTAATTATTTTAAAAAGAGTAAATAATGTTACTCTGGCTCGGATTTATAGTCTGCACATCTTTGATTGTGTATTCAGGCACAAAGCTCTCGAAATACGGCGATATTATTGCGGAAAAGACAGGTCTTGGAAGGGCGTGGATAGGCGTTGTCCTTATGGCATCTGTTACATCCCTTCCTGAACTTGTAACAGGAATAAGCTCTGTCACATACGCCGGTGTTCCTGATATTGCCGTAGGCGATGTGCTGGGCAGCTGCGTATTTAATATGGTTATACTTGCATTTCTTGATGCTATTTACAAACCAATGCCCATATCAGCCAAAGCCCATCATGGGCATATTCTTTCTGCGGGATTTGGAATCCTTCTTCTGAGTATTATCGGCATAGGCCTGTTTTCTGGAAATCGTATCGCTCCTCTTGGGTGGATTGGCCCCTATAGTTTGATAGTTCCGGTTATTTATTTTGTGGCTATGAGACTGCTGTTTGTTTACGAGAAAAGGAGAATTGCGGAATTTGTAAAAGAGATGGCCGAGGAGTTGAGATACGAAAAGATTTCGACAAAGACTGCGGTTGTCAATTATGGGATCAATGCAATGGTTGTTATTATTGCCGCCATTTTTCTCCCTAAGATCGGTGAGGGGATTGCCGAAACAACAGGTCTTGGCCAGACATTTGTTGGAAACATTTTTATAGCGCTTTCCACATCGCTTCCGGAGGTGGTAGTTTCCATTTCAGCGGTAAAAATGGGAGCGATAGACCTTGCAGTCGGAAATTTATTTGGAAGCAATATTTTTAACATTTTTATTCTTGCTCTTGATGATATGTTTTTTGTGGAAGGGCCGATTCTGTCATTCGTCAATGCAAACCATATAATCTCTGCCTTATCCGCTATATTGATGACAGCCATCGCAATTATTGGATTGACCTATCGCTCTGAGAAAAAGACACTATTGCTTGCATGGGATTCTATAGGCATATTGTTAGTTTATATCGCCAATATAATGCTGCTTTATATGCTCAGATAGTATCAATGGCATTCCTTTAGTTTCATCCGTTCTTGACGTGTCATGCTATCCATAGTTAGTATTTATTATGATTGAGAAACTCTCACTTATCCCTCCAAGACCCGGAGTTTATCTGCTCAAAGGCGCCAAAGAGAATGTCCTCTACGTTGGCAAGGCAAAAAACCTCTGCAGCCGGCTGAGAAGTTATTTCCAGAAATCCGCTGTCCTTGATGCCAGAAAAACATCAATGATGAGAAATGTAAAGGACATCTCCTATGTTGTGACGAATAACGAACTTGAGGCGCTTGTGCTTGAGGCAAATTTGATAAAGCAATATAAGCCCCGCTTCAACATAATCTTAAGGGATGACAAAAACTATCCGTATCTCAAGCTCACTGTCAAAGAGGAATGGCCGCGGCTTGAGGTCGTAAGAAGGATTAAGAAAGACGGTTCATTATATTTTGGCCCATATGTGCCTGCTGGAAGCATGTGGGAAGCACTTGTATTCATAAGGAGGAATTTTTATATAAGACCCTGCAGGTATCTCCTTGATAAACCTATGCGGCCGTGCATCCAGCACCAGATGGACAAATGTCCTGCGCCGTGCGCCAGGCTTATCAACAAAACAGATTATATGAGGATCGTCGAAGATGTGAGGCTTTTTCTACAGGGCGAAAAGAAAGGGCTTATTGCTGAACTTGAAAAAAGGATGAAAAAGTTTTCAGAAGAATTAAAGTTTGAGGATGCGGCAAAGATAAGGGACAGCATAAATAGTCTTAAGCATATCTGGGAATCCCAGAAGATTATTGCGCCTGAACTTGATGATATAGATGTCATCGGAAGTTACAAAGAGGACGGGGAAGTATCATTTCAGATATTTTTTATAAGGAATGGGGTTATGATTGGCGCAAGGGATTTTTTCATTAAAGATACTGGATATATTTCACAAAAGGAATTATTCCATAATTTCATAGAGCAGTTCTATTCCAAAGAGATAATGCCCCCTGATGAGATTCTAATCCGCCAGCGGCCTGAAGGCATTTCAGCGCTAAAGGTATGGCTTAAGGAGAAGAAAGGCAAAAACGTAAAGATAATTATGCCTTCTGACGGCAAACGTCTTGATCTTCTCAGAATGGCTGAAGAAAATGCAAAGGAAAGATTCAGTAACAAAATTCATACCGGCACAGATGATATCCTGAAAAGCCTGAAAGAAAGACTGGTTCTTAAAAATATCCCACAAAGCATAGGCGCCATTGATGTATCAACTATTGCAGGGAGTGAGTCAGTGGGTGCATTTGTTTACTGGTCTGAAGGAGATTTCAAAAAAGATATGTACAGACAAATGAGGATAAAGACCGTCTCTGGAATAGATGACTATGCCATGATAAGGGAAATAGCAGGCAGGGTTATAAAAAATCTTGGGGATGAGCTTCCGTCTTTAATCCTAATAGATGGCGGGAAGGGACAACTTGAAGCAGCAAAGAAGGCCTTCGATGAATATGGCATAAAAGATACAGAGATTACCTCTGTTGCCAAAAATCCTGACAGGGCATTCACCTTACAGCTCAAAAGTCCCATAGACCTCGAAGACAAAAGCCTGTCATCGATCCTTCTTAAAAAAATACGGGATGAGGCACATAGATTCGCAATAAACTTCCACAGGAAATTAAGGGATAAGAGGCTCATGGAATCGCAGCTCGAAAAGACTCAGGGCATCGGGAAAAAGAGAAGGCTTGCTCTTTTAAGGCATTTTGGTAGTATAGAAGGTATAAGAAAGGCAAACATTGAGGAGATTGCAGGGATAAAGGGGTTTAACAGGAAGATTGCAGAAAGGCTTTTGGCAGAGATTAGGGGGAAATCATGGGTAGAAAATTAAAACCTGCTTTAGGCAGGGCACCGCATCTTCGCTTATTCTCGGTCTTACGACCTCCGAGGAGAATTCTGTCAAAGACAGAATTCAAAACCGCTCAGATACTATGCCCTGCCTTTCATTCTCTGGGTTATTGGATTATTGCTTTATCTATAATTTTCTTGTTATTTCCAGTAATTGCTGATGCTGCATATAAAATTTATCTTAAAAATGGCTCTGTGATAAAAGGGGTTAGTCATTATGAAAAAAGCATGGAAGAGATACGGTTTTATTTTGAAGGCGGCATGATAGGCATACCTGAGTCTGATGTCCTGAAGATAGAAAACACAATGGAACAAATAATGGATATGAAGGCTACTGAAAAACCCTCTGAAGAAAGAGCCAGACCAGCAGAGATCAAAGAGAGCACAGAGGAAATATCTGCTCTGAAAGCTCATGCCGATGCATCAGAGAAGAGACTGAGAGCGATATCACAAAAAGAATCAGAGCTTAAAAAAGAAGAGGAAGACCGGCAGCGGACAATGGTAAGGATTCAGAATCTTTATCTTAAGAGTGCGCGGGGAACTATTACCCCAGGAGAGAAATCTATGCTAAAGCAGAATATGATTATAAAAAGAAAACTTGATAGTGATAAGCAAAAACTTGAAACTGAACTGAAAAAGCTCCGCGAGGAACAAGACCATGAGCAAACAGAATAGTATGAATATTTACATTTCAGGCTCAATGGCATATGACAGGATTATGGATTTCCCTGGTAAGTTTTCAGATCACATACTTCCTGATAAGATACATATATTAAATGTATGTTTTACAGTAAACGGTATGATAGAAAAATTCGGAGGCACTGCAGGTAACATCGCCTATTCGCTCAGCCTCCTGAATGAAAGGTCGATCATCCTTGCAACCATAGGGAAGGACTATGCAGGTTATTTCGAATGGTTAAAAAAGAACGGGATTTCTGCTGAAGGCATTAAGATAATTGACAAAGAACTGACTGCAGGCGCCTATATAACAACCGATAGGGCTGACAACCAGATAACCGGATTCAATCCCGGCGCTATGAAATATCAGTCTGAGTATAAATTCAATAATACCGGATCAGAGGATTCTATTGTTTTAATTGCAGCAGGGAATCTTCAGGATATGGCTGAATATGCAAAACAATGCAAAGGGAAAAAAATCAAATATGTTTGTGATCCAGGACAGTCTCTCACCGCATGGGGAAAAGACTCTTTGATAGAGTGGCTCAATGGTTCAATGCTTTTAATCTCCAATGACTATGAGCTGGAGATGATTATTAACATTACAGGGATTGATAAAAAAGGATTGTTAAGACTTACTAAGACCATTATTACAACCCTTGGAGAAAAGGGTTCATTGATCAGCACTCAGAAATCAGCTATCTCAATACCATCTGCAACAGTCGCAGATGTCGTTGACCCGACAGGCGCAGGCGATGCATACAGGGCAGGATTTCTGAAGGGGATTATTACGGGTAAAGACATAGAGACCTCTGCAAAGATGGGCGCAGTTGTAGCTACATATGCAATTGAGAAATACGGGACACAGGAGCATAGGTTTACATATGAAGATTTTATTGAGAGGTATAGGAGAAATTTTGGAGAAAAGTGAAAGAGCCAACACTTTTGCAAAGCCTTAAATAGATGAAAAAGCAGTAAACAACAGTGGAGCTTGAGTAGTGAAAGATGAAACTTAAGATTCCCTATTTCAAACAGGAAAAGAATACTACCTGTGGAGTTGCGTGCGTCAGAATGGCGCTTGCATTTTATGGGAAGGAAGTCAGCGAATTAGAACTTGAAGACGTCTGTGAAACAAGCTGGCTTGGGAATACCTGTGGAGAGATTATTGCAGGAATTAAAAAATTCGGATTTAATGCAGAAGAGGTTGACCATATAACCACTAATTATCTTTCATCACAGCTTGAGAAAAAATATCCGTTTATAGCGCTTATAGACCCTGCTGTTTTATACGGGGGGATTAAAGGCTTTGGACATTTCGTTGTCATAACAGGGATTGAAGATGATAAAATATGCTATCACGATCCTGATTTGGACAGGAATTTAATAAGAAATATCTCTGATTTTATGGAGGCATGGAAAAAATTTTCATTCAAGGGGGTAAGAATATGGAAATCTACGAAAAAGTAAGGAAATATCTTTATGAAAATATTGGGCACATGACCACAGCAGGTATGCCCAAATATGACTTAAAAGAGAATACGTGGAAAGTGCCTGTGCTCTGCAAAACTGACAGGGGGATAATCATCGTTGGTGAATTCCATGTGGATAAAAATGGCAATTTTACAAATATCCCTACCAAAGAAGAAATGCTGAAAACCGTCAAATTGGAGATGAAAAAACTTCCTTTCCTTTATTACGGAACAAAAAAAGAATTGGATAAACAAAAGATTAAACCGGTTGCTGTCTAAAAGACAAAATGAGGTAGGGTTTGGCAAGAAAGGCGAAAAAGAAAAATGAAGACATAGAAGCCTATCGGCACGAAACGCATATCCGCAAGGATGCTGTTCTGGTTGGGCTTGCCTCTTATAACACCTCAAATAAAGTAACTTCCGCAAAAACTTTAAACAGATGAAAAGACAGTTAGAAAATAAAAAAGCAGTAGAATCGATATACAGCCGTGTCAGGGAGATTCTTGAGACCGCAAGGAGCAGCGCATACCGTGCTGTGAATGTTGCTATGGTGCAGGCATACTGGTATATCGGCAGGGAAATTGTCGAGGAAGAACAGAAGGGAAAGGTAAAGGCAGGGTATGGGGAGTACCTGCTGAAAGACCTTTCTCAGCGCTTAACTAAAGATTTTGGGAAAGGTTTTGATTATTCCAACGTAAAGAATATGCGACAGTTTTACCTGATATTTCCAATTGGCGACGCACTGCGTAGCCAATTGAGTTGGACACATTATCGGCTTCTGATGCGGGTTGAGAAGGAGTCGGCAAGGAATTTCTATATAGAGGAGTGCATTGCGGGAAACTGGAGCACCCGCCAGCTTGAGCGCCAGATCAATTCCTTCTATTATGAGCGCCTCCTCTCAAGCAGGGCCAAGAAAGTTGTCAAAAGAGAAATCCAGAAGCTTGAGCCTTTCTTAAAGCCTGAAGATATTAATAGTTCTTCCGTTGTGTGTGGATGTCATTCCGGCTAGTCCGGAATCTTTCTTAAAATGGAGCTTAAACTGTTAAAATCAAAAGGCAGGAAATTAGAGGGTAGAAATTAATATGGCAAAAGGGAATAAGAGAAAAGAAACTGGTTTTATTTATGTTTTTTCCGAAGGAAAGCTTAAAGAATTTAAAGACACGCCGATAAAGGCGCGTCTTCAGTGGCTTGAAGAGGCAAATATGTTCATCAATAAAGCCCTCGGCTTTAAAAAAAGGGCAGTTTTTGATAAGATGTTTAAGGGGATAGAGAAAAAATAAACTGATGCTTAAGGCTAAAAAGTATAAATATGACCCGCAGTTGATTTGGTCGGGGAAGAAAGAGCATACCTCCTTTGAAGTTCATACAGTCGCCCTTCATATATACGAAAAAGACCACTAAAATAACAAATACCAAAAATCTACGCCAACACAGATAATCATTTGATTCAGGGATTGAATAATACTCTTGAAGTATGGCACAGGACAGATTTTTGTGTAGGATATTTTAATCTGCGGCGATGGACACAGTTAAAAACTCTCTGCTCTTGGCACAGGGATGAATCGTTGTTCCTTAAAATCAGACGAGATGCACAGAACGGCATCCAGATAAAAGGAGGATTATATCTATTGAAAAAAATCTCCTGTTATGCTACATTTACTATGTGGGATGTATATGTTGAAAACTGAGAAGATAAAAACCCATGTGATGTTTCCATCCGACCTCCTTAGCGCCATCGACAAGATCGTAGGCGGCCGGAAGCGCAGCAGATTTATCGTCGAGGCAGCGGAAAAGAGGCTCGCTGAGATCAGAACGCAACAGGCATTGGAAACTGCTGCAGGCTGCTGGAAGGATGAGAACCATCCTGATATAACAACTCAGAAAGATATTAGGGCATATCTCAAAAGAGCACGAGAAAAAACAGAACAAAGGATAAAGCGATTAAGTGAATGACTATCTGCTTGATTCTGATGTCATAATCTGGTTTCTGAGGGGCAGAAAAGAAGTGGTAAATCTGGTAAAAAGCCTTGCAGGCGAAAGGCTGTTGGGATGCTCTCCTTTGTCTATTATTGAGATTAAACTCGGGATGAAAAAAGGCGAAGAAAAGGCTACAGGCATTTTCTTTGATGCAATGAAGGTCTGGGCGATAGACAGGGAAATCGCAGAGCAGGCCGCAGATTATATCCAAAGTTATAAAAAGAGCGGGATATCGCTGGATTTTGTAGATGCTGCCATAGCTGCCACATGCAAACTTAGAAATCTGACTCTGATGACCTACAATGCGGATCATTATCCTATGCAGAATATCGCTAAATATAAAATGCCGCAGTTGACTGTGTAATCCATTACATAATCATGAAAGGGGTTACACAATAAAAAAATTGAGGCCAACTATTTAGATTAAAGCAGAAATCACTGAAGTCTGTGTTTTAAAAGCCTTTTCTTCTCCTCAATCTTAACCTTAACCTTTTTTAAAGGCATGGTATGCAACTTGCAGAGTTAGAAAAGAGAATAAAAGATTGAGAGGTTGATTTATGAAAAACTCAATTCGAAAAAAATTTTTGAGGCTTAAAGATTTTCCCTTTAAATTAATAATACTGCTTATTCCAGCACTTCTGTTTCTGCCATCATTAACTTTTGCTGCTCCCCAAATGGCTGATTACTGCTACCTTCCTCCCTTTGTCACAGACCCGAATACCCCGCCTAATATCATGATAGTCTTTGACAGGACGTCATACGGCAAGAACAGGGCGTATCAAGGCTCATATGATTCAACAAAAACCTATTACGGCTTTTTTGAGTCAAGCTCAAAATATACTCATAATGGAACTGCTTTCGCAAAAACAACTGACGCTAACTGTACAACTCTTCTTACTGGAGCGACCAAAAACTGTTTTTCCGGCAATGTCCTGAATTATGCGTTAATGTCAACGCTTGATCTGGCAAGAAAGGCATTTATCGGGTTTGGGTGGACGCCTGTGAGCAGCGATGCAGCAGATAATTATTCATATTCAGGCGCTACTTTAACGTCTTATGGCGCAAGCAATGCTTCAACTGTCACGGTTTGTAATGTGAGTTTTTCAAGCGGCACTTATTCCTATTATTTCAGCATTGGCAATGACGGAACAGGAGGAACTAAGGCGTCGCCTGTCACGATAAGGGTACTAACTGGTGCGACATGCCCTACGAGCGGTACGGGAGTGGTTCCTGCAAACAACAAAGATATCAGAGTGGACTATGCATCCGGTTCCACTGAAAACAGGATTGGGTTAATCCAGAAGTACAGCGATAAAGACAAAGATTTAAAGGATGACTATCCTACTGCCGGCGCAAGGTTCGGTATGAGAAGGTGGAAAAGCGGATCCGGGAATGACAAGGCAACGGATATAATTGATGATAGCTTGTCTATCACTGCTACAAATAGAGGGGATTATTTCAAGTCAATCTTAAATACGACTTCAAGCTCGCCTTCGCAGGACCCGGGCGGTTCACCTCTCGGAGATATGATGCGGGACGTAGTAAAATACTTTAGCAATCAGGCAACGACTTATAGCGACAACAATAGTTTTACGCAGTCTCCCTATGACTGGGCCAAAGACTCTGCGAAGGAATGCAGAAAAAGCTTTGCAATATTTGTGAGCGCAGGAACGGATTTGACTGACACAGCAGAGCTTTCTACTACCTGTACGAGCACAACTACGAAATACTGCACTACCAGCGTATCCACCACATGTGCGGTGGATGGCGATTGTCCTTCAAGCGGTAAATGCATGGTTTTAAGCACAGATTTTTCTCAGGATGCCTGTTACGGCTATACAACTGACCTGAGTGCAGTAGCCAAGACTCAAAATGTGAGGACATATGTTGTTCATACAATGGCAGGCATTACCTGTACCGGTTCGCCAAAGAAGTGCACACATAATAATGACCCATGCACAATAGATGAATACTGTACGAATGAGGCAAAACTTAAATTTGCCGCAGCCGCAGGCGGAGGCGAGTATATAAAGGTAGACGACCCTGCCACACTTGAGACAAAGATTGAAGAGGCAATCTTAAACATCCTTTCTACCTCAGCCTCTGCATCAACAGTTGCAACCCTTACAACACAGACAAGGGAATCCTCAACCCTTACGCAGGCATATTTTTATCCCAAAAGAGACGGCACACCGCTCAGGTGGACTGGCTATCTCAGGCTTCTATGGTCTGACTCAGGCGCCAATCTCAGGGAAGACACCAAAAACTCAGGCTGGCTTGACCTCAAAAACGATAACATCCTTTCATTTTTTTATGATTCCGATGCTATTGCTTATAAGGCTAAGACCTATGCTGACGCTGACGGAGATCTTAAGATAGACTCCTCCTCCTGCACAGTAACCGCAACAAAGCTTAATGATGATGTGCTTGCTATATGGAATGCGCAGACTAAGCTTCAGAGCAGAGACCCTAATGACAGGACTATAAAAATCGGCATTGGAGCCTCAGGCAAGTGCAGTAATAATCAATCAACAAGCTGCACCTCAGACAGCGACTGCACATCACCCGGAGTCTGCCAGTTTATTCTTACAAGTTCGCAGATGTATGACTTTACTACGGCGCGCGCCTCAACGCTTAGGCCTTACTGGGATTCCGGAAGTTACTGCAGTGATTACACAGCGCGGTGGTGCGGTTCAGATTCCGGCTGCAATTACTGCACTACGCTTAGAGACACAGACGCAATTGACAGGGGATGCACCGACACCCCAAGCGGCGACTGCAATTACTGTGATGGCGATAAGACAAAGAACTGCACCACAACCTTAAGCTGTAGCGACGGGGTAACGGGCGGGTGTGTTACTGCCGGCGCTGTATGCGGCACCGGCGTCTGTGTTGGCGACTGTTACAAATATTACGGCACGTGTAATACTGTCCCTGTTGCCCCTGATACTCTTGTGTGTGATATTGATAACACAACAACGTGCACGGGGCTGGGGACTTCGTGTACCGTAGGAACAGACACAACAGGCACATGCAAGGCAAAATGCACTGTTGATACAACCAGATTATGCACAAACAACGCTGGATGTATAGATGACTGGGCTATAGCCGGAAGCGGGTGTATTACCACTGATACATGCACTGCTGCTTCTGCGGGCACATGCATACAGGGATGCAATACGAATAACTGCGCCACACAAGTAATTAAATATGTCCTTGGCTATGACAGCCCTACTAATTCAAGCAGCGCTGTTGCATCTCCGGGCAATGCATTCAGATTCAGGCATGAGACGATAACAACTGCTGATAATACAAATACGCTGAAGCTCGGCGATATTGTTTATTCAACCCCGAGGATTTCTCCTAATTCCGCTGTCAATGGATATGATGTCACATATAAAGATACAACATACAGCAGTTTTATAACCTCAAGGATAAAAGGGAAGTGCAACACCAATACAACCTGTCCGAATACCTCGGATAAGACGAGCTCTACGGATGAGAGTTGTTCAAGCGGTATATGCACGAATGACGGCTATACGCCGATAGTTATTGTGGGCGCAAATGACGGCATGGTCCATGCGTTCAAGATAAGCAAGATAAAAGACTTTAGCCCTGCTGAAGATGACTGTGGGGGGCAAGCCTGCGACATGAGTATAACCCCCGGCTACCAGACAGCGGCGTTTGTTGACAAACCGAACAGCGCGCTTGGAGCCGGCAACCTCGCGCCTCCCGCTGACCTCGGCAAGGAACTGTGGGGATATATACCATTCAATGCAATGCCGTATCTCAGGTGGTATTGCAACACAAGCTACTGCCATATCCCGATGCTTGATGCAAGGTTCTCTATAATAGATGCATCCATAGACTATGATAAAAACGGCACTGTAGAATCTGAGGCGACCGAAACCGCAGGCGGAGGAAGTTCAACCACTAACAGGTGCAGTGGCAGTTCTACCAGCACATGCGACTGTATACCGTTGGTTGGCAGTAATTGCAATTATCCGTGGAGAAGACTGCTTGTGGGCGCAATGGGAGCCGGCGGAAAACAGATAACAATCGGAAGTGCTACATTGAGTTCTTCTATATTTGTGCTTGACATCACAAATTCTTCAAGCCCTAAACTCCTTTGGGAAAGGCCATTGCCTGACGGCACCCTTACAACAAGCACTTCTGTTATTGTAAGGCTTGCGAGCGCAGCAACTGAAGCCTCAAAAGATGAAAACGGAAAATGGTATGTGGTAATCGGCAGCGGGCCGACAAGCATTACAACGAATGCGGTGAATTATACAACTGGCGATGCGAATATCTATGTCTTTGATCTCAGAAACGGAGATTTAAAGGCAAATATCTCTACAGGCGCCACAGGTGTTGCAGTCGGAGATATGATGGCAGTTGACATGGACAGCGATTATCAGGTTGATGATATTTACTTCGGCACTTACGGAGGCACAGGCGCAGCAGGCAAAGGCAAATTGTATAGATTGACGCTCAGAAATGACCCTGATGTCGATACAAAGAGTTACCAGACAGACCCTCAAACATGGGACCTCAGCATTGCTGTTGCTCCGGGAGGAGGCGATGGAAGGCCTATTTTCGCATCTCCTGAGATAGCGCAGGATGCGTTAGGGAATATCTGGCTTTATTTCGGTACAGGGGTATATCTTTCCGCTGAACATGCAACCTCCCCTGCGCCAAATGAATATCTCTATGGTTTTAAGGAGAGCGCATACTGCTGGAAAGGGATAACAGGTTCATGCAGCGGATATCCAAGCACAGGATATACGCAATTCCTTGATGCAACCAATATTACCCTTACAGGCGCAAAGGCAACTGAATTGGGCTGTTTCTGCGCGGGAAATTTAATGAACACTATTGCCTGTTCTGTTGCAGGCACTTGTTCTTCATGCACTGGCGGTTTGGATCAAGTGGTAACAAAAGTAACAGATGCAACATTGTCAGGATATTCAGGCACAGGAGCTTCATGTGACGGCACCAAGGACACAGCAGCGATTAATTGTCTGGAATCACGAATCACGTCTGACGGATGCAGTAATTCAGCTTGTGACGGTTGGAAAAGGACTATTACAGCACAGAAGAGTTTTTCAAAACCATTTGTTGCAGGCGGTCTTGTTGACTATACATCCTTTGTTCCACAAAGCACTTCCTGCAGTCTCGGCGGAAGCACTCGCCTCTGGAGCCTTCATTACACAACAGGCACTGCTTATGTCCAGCCGACAATATTCGCTTGTGATGCATCAGGCTGCAGTACAGATACTACCGGATTAACGATAAATACATCAATAACCCTTGGAACCGGCGTGCCTCCATTGGGAGAGAGCCTTGTGGCATTGCCTCTGTCAGGTGATACATATAAAGTAATAACTCAGGTCAGCGGCGGTCTCCCGGGCACAACAATGTCTCCGAGCTTGCCTGCAAAGACAGGATATGTATTATGGTTCGTGAAATGATAAAGACAGTGACAGTTTTCAGTGTCAGTGACAGTATGGGTAAAACAGAGGCAGTGACAGTGATTAGTGACAGCATGAAAAAGACAGCTAATAGCGTAGAAGAACTGGAGGTATTTAAGAAGGCGCATAAAATCACTGTAGAGATATATGAGATTACAAAAGCATTTCCACAGGACGAGAAATTCGCCTTGGTTTCGCAAATGCGAAGAGCAGCGTATTCTATACCATCAAATTTGATGGAAGGCGGTCATAGGCTTAATAAAAAAGAATATAGACAGTTTGCAGGAATAGCGAAAGGTTCTGTAGGAGAACTGAAGTATTTCCTACTACTGTCAAAAGACCTTGGCTATATTTCTGAAAAGAAGTTTTTTATTTTACGTGAATCAGCCGAAGAGGTAAGTAAAATGCTTGGCGGTCTTGTTAAATCTTTAACTGACACAGGTGCTATTCAGTGACAGTGAACAGTGTCAGAGAACGACTGACACAGACACAGACACTGACACAGAAAACTGACACTATGCGAAACGACGGCGTAACACTCATAGAACTTATAATTGTGCTTGCGATAATCGGCATAATCGCTCTTTTTGCAACAATAGATACCGCATGGTTTCAGAAGGATGCGAGAGTTACGGAGGCGAGGGACAGGCTTTTGGCTGATATTGAGGATGCAAAGCTCAAATCACTTGCAAAGGTTCCTCATGGAATAATTGTTGCGACTACAAGTTATAGGATGGTCTGCCTGAAAGAAGGGAGCTGCAGCACTACAACAACTACGGCCTGCTGTCAGGACAGCGACTGTCCATCAGGCGAGTCGTGCACATTTCCGGCTACAGTAAATTTTAAAAAGGACACTGGACAGAACTGTTCGGCAGCATGTTCTGACATTCCGAATTCAAGTGTTACCATGTCAACTAATGTGAGAATCAGTTTATCCACTGGCACTGAGCTGTGGTTTGACCGCAAGGGCAAACCGAGAACTGACAGCTGGACTCCTCTAAACGGAACGCTCAGAGTATGGTATGACAATAATGGCGATAGCGCCTATACTACCGGTGAGCAAACAAAGACAATTAGAATAGGCAATGGGGGGAGAATTCAATATGAATAATATCAGAGGATTTACCCCGTTAGAGAAAGCCACCGATGAAGCGGAGTCAGGCTCTGCTGGGACAAGAGATGGCATGACAACAACAAGTTTGTCATGCTGGCTTGTCCAGCATCCTTCCGATTTGTTCGGAATCGTCAAGAAGGATTCCAGACCGATCCCCGACAGAGCGGGGACAAGAGCTGGAATGACAGGAGTCGCTGGAATGACAGGAGTCGCTGGAATGACAGGAGTCGCTGGAATGACAGAGGGGGGCTTTACCCCGTTAGAGAAGGTAACCTGCGAAATCAAGGGAAATCGCTTTATGAGTCCCATTAGAGGATGCAGTTCTCTAACGGGGTTTACTCTTATTGAACTTATTATTGCAACAACTATTATCCTTATAGTCTCGCTCGGATTTTTCGGATGGGCAAGCACTATAATCCAGACCAACCTTTCGATTGAGAGGAACAATATAGCCTATGAAATGGCAGTAGATGTGGCAAGCAGGCTGCAGAGGATGTCAGATAATAACCTCATACTGCATACTACAACAAATAGAAGATGTGTTGGGTTTGACGGCTCAGGGAATCTGATGGGTTGCAGCACAGCAAATTGCGGCAGCGGTTCGCCCAACGTTAATATCCAGTCAGGTCAGACAGGCATGGTAACATATACAAATCCGTGGAACGGCACAACAAATCAATTGTACCTTTACGATAATAATGCCTGCGTAAACCCAAACCCAACATGGGTTACTGCCGCATGCCGAACTGGGAGCACAGTAACAGCAGGCGCAAACGCAAACATAGACCATCCGAATTCAACTGCGGGAACAACCTATGACAGCATAAATCCTATAAGGTCTTACCGCAATACAACATATTATGCTGTATGGAGTGTTGCTTATATTCCATGCGGCACATCCAGCACGGACAGAAGAAAAATATTTGTTACAGTTTACTGGATTGATCCCGAACCAACAGCGGCATTGGCGACTGTCGTAACAGGAATAGGCAATGGCACTTATGTAATAAAAAGCGTCTCTATTGTTGTGGATAAGGCAATAGGGACGGAATCGTGATAGTAAACAGTGACAGTGATTAGTGACAGTATGAAAAAGCAGAGAATTAATATTAAGGAATTGTCATTGCGAGGAGCGGAGCGACGTGGCAATCTAAAACAAGCTCGGCGGAGGCACTATAATCTCAATGGAAAGACAATACTATGTTTACATAGTGACTAATAAGAACAATACAGTTCTTTACACAGGCATCACTAACGATTTAAAGAGAAGGGTCTATGAGCATAAAGAGAAGAGGGGGGAAGGATTTACAAAGAAATATAACATTACTAAATTAGTTTATTACGAGATTTTCAGAGAAGTTGAAAGTGCTATTTTGAGAGAGAAACAAATTAAAGGTGGCTCAAGGGCTAAGAAGATTGAATTAATCAAAAGTATGAATGGTATGTGGATGGACTTATATGGTGAATTATAAGGGTTACAACAAAGAAGTGATGAGATTGCTTCGGTCGAAACGACCTCGCAATGACAGTAAACCGTTATGATAGCGAAGGATAATCAAATGAGATGGACAAGAGACAAAAAAGGCGTTACTCTTGTTGAGCTGATGATTACGCTTGTGATATTCACGATAATAATCAGCATGATATACTCTGTTTACAATGCTTTTTTAAAACAGGCAACATCAGAAAGAAAAACAGCAAAGACAGAGATGGATGTGATAAATGTATCATGGCCATTGATAAAAGAGATACAGTCGGCAGGGTTCGGTGTCCCGTCATTCAGCTGCTCACCTGATTCATATCGCTGCTCATGTGGACTTGCTGTTGTAGGCAATGACCTCATCATTCACAGCACAGCCGCAGGAGACAGCGAACATGCAGGCAAATGGAGTTATATCAGTGGATCCACATGTGGTGTAACAGGTTTGCCTAATGCTACTACTGATCCCGGGGAAAATAATGTAGTGGTTACAAACAATACGGATAAGAGCCGTCTGGGAACCACAACTGTAGCTGCTGGCAATACCCTTGCAAGCTGTGGCAGTAATGAGAGCAATATTGCATACTGGTATAACGCAGGAGGAGACATTGAATGTTATGAAACAATATATGCTCTTGACACTTATGATGCAGGGGCAAGACCTGCAATGTGCGAATCAAATACACGGAGATTGTCAAGGAGTTCAAGAACCATAGCCAATGCCCCAATCCGTCAGACAATACTTGACTGCGTGTTCGGCGCAGATACTAGTACCCCCGCCGATACAGGTTTTAATTATAGGTTCGGCTGTATCAGTGCAGCAGGGGCTTTAACATGGCAGACAGGCACAGATTGCGGAACTTCAAAGTTAAGGCTTGTAAAAATCGGTGTAGTTGTACAGAGCAGTACAAGGAGAGATATCCAAAGCCCTGCAACCATAACGCTTTTTGAAGGACTGCGTGACAGCACAGGGGCCTCGTTAGAGGTTGCTTTAGATTTAACCACACAGAGGGATTATAAATGGCGAAAAATAGAGCAGACAATAATTCTAAAGAATCTGGAATAGCATTAGTTACAGCATTAGTTATAACCGTTGTTGTGCTGATGCTGATTTCAAGCCTGACCTATCTCTTCACAAAGGGGTTTCAGACAAACATAATAAACAGACAGTTCAGCACTGTTTATGAGGCTGCAAATGGAGGAGTTGAATATTCAACAGGTGTTCTAAATTCATATCTTGTAGGCACAACGCTTACGAATATAGGAACGATTACTGTTACCGGCGGGACATTTGATGGGATTGCCACCTGCACCGATCAGGCAAATACAGCAACAATAACAGCAAGGACAGCAGACGGGACATATACCATAGCAACGACAATCACATGCCTTGGCAGCAAGGCAATCCCCGGTTATGGAGGCGCGCTTAAATTCCCTCCTCCTCCTGCAATGGCTGGCGGAGGAATCGGCGGTGGTGCAACAAAATATATCTTTTACTCTATAATTTCTCAGGCAACAGAGACAACCGGTTCAACTAACATAGGGCGCACAGAGGCGATTTACAGGGTTATACAGTAAAGAGACATGATACAGGATGCAAGATACAGGATATTCTATGAAACACTCAGGTCTCAAAGAGACACAAATGGCAATGAAAATGTCATTGCGAGGTGCGTTAGCGACGTGGCAATCTTTAAAGGCGAGATTGCTTCGCCTTCGGCTCGCAATGACAGAATAGAGGTATTTTTAGGTGAAAAAAATATTTTTAGCAGTTTTTATTTTGATTGCCCTATCTGGCTGTAAGGGCAAGGAAACGCCCAAGCCTGCGGTGGTAGTGCCGCCACATCAGGAGGTTAAGACTATGGCTCCGGAACCAGAGAAAAAGGCGATTCCCCCTGCTGATGCAACGCCCAACCAGCCTCCGCGCGTTACTTCTGTTGATGTAGTACCGCTTTATCCGAAGGTAGGGGATACGCTGAAAATTACAGCAAGTGCAACAGACCCTGACAGTGATGAAATAACACTCATTTATAAGTGGTTCAAAAATGACGAATTATTATCTGAAAACTCTGACGCTCTTCATCTCACAAAAGACTTTAAGCGTGGAGACCGCATCACCCTTAATGTCATACCTGACGACGGAAAAACAAGAGGCAGTCAAGGGCTTATGAAAGTAACCATAGGCAACTCCCCTCCGGAGATAACATCATCTGCAAGTGAAAGCAGATTTGGGAATCAGCAATTTATCTATCATTTAAAAGCTGTTGACCCGGAAAATGATCCTTTGACCTTTTCACTGAAAACAGCGCCTCAGGGAATGGAGATTGATCCTTCAACAGGAATGATTCAATGGAGGGCGCCGTCTGGATATAAAGGTAAGGTTCAAGTTACAGCTCATGTTTCTGACGGTAACGGCGGAGAGGCGCTTCAGAGTTTTGTTTTTGAGATCGGCGATTGATTTCATTTATGGAGCGTGCTAATGTTATTTCTATGAAACACGTATGCCGACAAGAGACACGAAGGACAATGAAAATATGGGACCTCTCCAGAAGGATTCCCGACAAGCTGGCATGACAGGAGAGGGAAACGATTCCGAACTGATCCTCGGCAAGCGAGAACAAGCGTCGGCATGACATTGCAAGATATGAAAATTTACCTTGATAACTGTTGCTTCAATCGCCCATTTGACGATCAATCGCAAATTAGAATCAGGATTGAGACCGAAGCAAAGCTAAAAATTCAAGAAGAAGTCCGATCAGGAAAGATTCAATTAATCTGGTCGTATATATTGGATTACGAGAACAACAGAAATCCATATATTGAACGAAAGGTTCGAATAAATGGCTGGAAGAAATATGCACTTCAGGATATTGAGGAAAATCCTGAAGTGCTCAAGACGGCTAACTTGCTGAATCAAATTGGAATTCAAAAAATTGATTCATTGCATATATCTTGTGCCGTTTTCTCAAAGTGTGATTATTTTCTGACCACGGATGATAAGATTTTACAAAAGGCAGATCAAATAGACTATATTAAAATCAATGACCCGATTGGTTTCATAAAGGAGGTTCTGTCATGATGACTGATACAGAAATTAAACTGAAAGGGCTTCAAGTCCTTACCGAATATATAGGTGAGGTCGAAGCAGAACGGTTTGTTGCCCTGATTCAAAGGGAACCATTTGATTATACAAAATGGCGGCAAGGTCTGGATGAAGACCTCTCTATTGAAGAAATCAGCAAAAAGGCTATGGCGTTAAGAAAAAGCAAAAAAGGGGCGGCCATTAAGGGAGGCTTATGAAGAAAGAAAATAAACAAGAACTTGAAGATGCTTTGCGTCCGGAATACGACCTAAAGCCGCTATTGAAAGCTGGAATTCGGGGAAAGTATGCCCAGCGTTTTCGAGAGGGTACAAATATAGTACTCTTAGAACCTGATGTGGCCAGCGCCTTTCCAAACGATAAAACAGTAAACGAGGTCTTACGGATGGTCATACAGTTAAGGAAGAAGGTACATAAGGACAAGCAGACTCGGACAGTTCGGGCGTAAGAGGCGCTTCAGAGTTTTGTTTTTGAGATCGGCGATTGATTTCATTTATGGAGGGTGATAATATCATTTTATGAAACCGAGCCTTGTGACAGCCTTTTTATTAATTGCAACGATTATTGGCATCATTTACTATATCGCATGGGAGAGGCGTATTATTGAGAGAAGTAAGAGGTTTAAGAAGATTGAAGAAGGTTTAGAGAAGATAGAGAAGGCTCTAAAAGAATATGCAAAGGCAGAGCTGAGGCTTGCAGAGATACTAAGGTCAAGAAGGTTGATGTAAGTTTTATAAAAGCGAGTAAAACGCAGGCGAAAAGCCTGCGGCTACCAATTACCAATATAGGACTACCGCCCTTTTAACAGCCCTTCCTGCTCCTGATCAAGACTGCTCATTTCTTTATTGAACTTTTTAATCTTAGTTTCAAGTTCTGATATCTTTTTCTCAAGCTCCCTCTTCTCACGGATTGCTAACACGCGGCCTTTCTTTCTGATATCTTCATTGAGCTTCTCTTTTTCGTTAGAAAGTTTTTCGCTCTCTGCTCTCATATCCTCTTTCTTTTTAGCAATTTCCCTCAGCTTGCTGTCAGTCTCCTGTTTCTGCGGCTGTGCGTTTTTTTCTGCTGCTGGTTTTTCAGGAGTATCTTTGGTTGTTTCAACAGGCGAGCTTTCCTCCGCCGGTCTTAGGGCTTTAGTTTTTTTGATGTCTTTTATGATGCCCTTGTCAAGCTCTATCTCTCCGCCTTCCCTGTAGAACTTTATCTTGCCGTTCAAATCTTTGTAGTCATCTACAATAAACTCTCTGCCGTTTTTCAGTATTATCTTATATTCAGCAAATACAGGGGCGCTGACAAACATCACAGCTATCAGGAACAAAATGCAATATCCCGCCTTTTTCATCTGCTTTTTCCTTTCGTTTTAATTGCATCAATTATCTTTATTATCTTATCCGCCTCCAAGAATCCTGTTTTTACCGAACCGTCAGGCATGATTGATGTGGGTGTGCCGGTAATGCCGAGGCTTGCTGCTAACTTTATATTCTCATCTATCTCTTTTGTCCCGCACTCAGTTTTGGGGATTGGCTGTTTTTCAAAGTTATCCTCAAGAAGTTTCAGTGACCTGTTACAGATTATACTCTGTGACTTCCAGTATGCATCAGGATGAAGCTTTGTCAGAGGGAAAAGCTTTATATAAAAAGTGATGTCTTTTCTTTGAGCTACAACCTTTTTAATCTCAGTGTGATATTTACCGCAAAAAGGGCATTCCGGGTCTGTGAAGACTATAACCTTTTTCGGAGCCTTTGAATCACCAAGTATAAATGCATCCTTCAGTGGAATACGCGAGGGACTGATCTTCCTGTTTTTGTTGAGTTCATCAACACGCTCTTTTGTCCTGTTGATTGCGCCATCTACCTCGATAATAGTGCCGCTTATTACATACTTTTTTGCAAAATCAACATAAAACAGTCCTCCCTGTCCTTTATTCTCTATTGCAACTTCCCACAGTCCCCTGGAAGGGCTCATCTGCACCTTCAATATCTTTGCATCAGGGTTATTGAGCTTTGCCAGTATAAGCTTTACCTCTTCTGTGGAGATTGAATGACATTTAACGCAATCAGTATCACAACCGCCAGAACCTAAAACATGGCTGACAGCTAAAAACTGAAAACTGACAGTTGCTATGATGAATACTAATAGATAAGAACTAATTTTGCGCATAGCTAATTATAACACTTATCTTTTCTCTCTACTATCCAAAATAACTAAAAAAGGCTGAATGAGGAAGAAATACAATGACGACACCTTTAAAAATTAATCCACTTCTAAGTATGCATAAAAACATCTCTCATATTGTTCCCTTTAAAGCTACTTGTCAAAACGAGGTTGCACATCTTAATATCCTGTCGATTCATTGTATTTATGAGGCGTTCAGCCTTTTCATGAATCCTATTTTGGACAACTGTAATGTTTTCTATAACAAATTAATATGACAGTTCTGCTGTAATACTTTCGAGCAGGGTTGTTATAATCGTCGGATCAAAGTCCTTGTCTAAATGAGGCAATATCTGTGCCTCCTTAATCTCTCCCTTTATCTCTTTCTGCAATACCTTGAAAAAGACTTTTGAAATCCTATTGTCAAACTGGGTTCCGAGGCATTTGTTCACTTCTCTAAGGGCATCAAATAATGAAAGCTTTTTCCTGTAAGTCCGCTTTGTCGTCATCGCATCAAAAGCATCTGCAACAGCAAGGATCTTGACTCCGTCGCTCAGGTCCGGATCCTTAAGTTCATCCGGATAACCTGTTCCATCAATCCTCTCGTGGTGATGCTTCACAAAATCCACCACATCCTTCCATGGAAATTTGATCTTTGAGAGAATATCATAGGATATCTGCGGATGCCGTTTTATCTCTTGTATCTCTGCTGCAGAGAGCGTTTCTCCCTTATTTAATAAGCCCTTGTCTATTATCAATTTGCCTATGTCGTGTAACAGCCCGGCAATATATATGCCTTCCACTTCTTTTGCTTTCCATCTAAGTTCCCTTGCAACCGCTACTGCATATCTTGCCACTCTGTAAGAATGATTTCTTGTATATACATCCTTGGCATCTATGGCAGCAGCAAAGGCCTGAATAGTATCATGATAAATATGACGCATATTTTGATAGAGCTTTTTGTTCTCATTTACCTGGTTTTTAATCTTTTTGAACAGGCTTGAATTATGAAGGGTTATTGCCATCTGGCTTGCCACAACCTTAAGTGTATCTTTCTCGCTATGGAGATAGGAGGTTCTTGACAGTCTCTTGCCAAGGCATATGGCACCGACAAATTCATCCTTGGCAAAGAGGGGTATTAATGTTTTTGCCTGAAGCCTGCGGAAGGCCTCTGCGTTACGTTCATAAAAAGAATTATTTCTGGCCTCGCTGATATTGTAAGGCGTGTTCTTCTGAAAGGCCTTTATATATTTCGTCTGTACATCTATGCTAGTGCCATCTGCATCTTTTATGCCCTTACATGTAACCAGTTCAAGCTTATGCCGGTCTGCATTGTATACGAAAAGCCCTGCTTTTGGCACTGAAAACATGCCTGTAACAACATAAAGGGCCGTCTTCATCTTCTCATCAATGCCCTTTGCTGATGTGACCTCCTGTCCAAGGTCAACAAGTGATGCTATATTAAACAGCAGCCGCTTCAGATCCTGCTGTTTTTTTTTCACCTCATTTTTTACCTTTCAAAAAATTGATTGCTTCTAACTCTTCTTTAAAGACCTTTACATGCTTTGTAATACCCAGCATATTAAAGACGTCCAGATGGATTTTTTTTATATTTGTGAAACAGAGCAGTCCTTTGTATTCGAGCGTCTTTTGCACCATGCCTGTGAAGACCGAGGCGCCTATGCTGTTCAGATACTGCATGTCTGAAAAGTTTATCACAACCTTTCTTATCCCTTTGTTGAAAAATTGTTCACATGTGCTCTCCAGACGTTCAGCGCCGAGGTCATTGACATACCCCTTTGGCATTATCACCACTAAATCATTTGAAGATTTTAACGCGATGGAAAAATTGTTCACCCTATTGTATCCTTATTTTCTGTTTTCGAAGCTCTCAAAAGATTTTTAACTAAAACAACTCTCATGCCTTTCTCTGTCCTTTCAAATGCAACTGAATCCGTGAAGTTTCTCATTAGTTTTATTCCCCATCCTCTGCCAATATCCTCTTTAAGACCTTTCATTATGAAAGGTTCGCCTGTTTCTGGAGATATAAATTCACTGCCGGAACTTTCTATGGATATCTCAAGACGGTCTTCGCCGCAAACAAACTTCAGATATATCCTATCCCCTTTGCTGTGCTCTATCGCATTTATGCATGCCTCGATAACAGCCATCTGAAGCTGTTCAATATTGTCCCTGTCCAGATTCAGATTTTTCCCTATCTGTTCCAGACACTGGGCTGCAACAAGCTCGGCCTCTTTTACCGAAGGTATCGTCATTTCAAAAGAAAGGGCGTTCTCTTCAGAAGTTGATACGCTTCCGAGTAGTTCTGCCTCTATATCCCTGTTGATCTTCCCGAGAATCTCTTTCATATAGAGACAGTCTATTAAATCTGTCAGAACCCTGTCCTGCGGAGCCCTGAAGGAACCGAACTCACCGCTTACAAGACCTGAAAGATATAGAGCTTTTGTTATCTTCTCTGCATATTTATTGTCTGAGAAATATCTCCCTGGAATCCTGTCCCGGCTAAATGGCTCCCCTGCGTGATATATTCTGTGGAGACCCTCAAGTATTTCCCGCCTTATGCTCATATCAGGCAATGCCTTTTTTATAGCGGTAATCCAATAACTGTGAATCCTCCCAGCCATGATATCATCGATATACACTTTCCAGAAATCTTTATCCTCTGATCTTTTTCTTATGCCTGCATTTTTTGCTATAGCGCTTATGTACAACGGATTCCCTCCCAAATGATTGATTAATGCTGAGGGTATTAAATCCGTCCTGTTGCCATATTTATCGAGAATGGATGAAAACATTGCAGATGCATCCTCAATACTCAGCGGTTGCACTTCTATTTTTACAAACCCTGCAGATAAAGGCATCTCCTGTATCTCGGCCTGATTTCCTGTTATCACGTACTGGGTTTTAAGAAATTTGATCGGCTTTTCTAAAAGATAGACGATATCGGCTGATACAGCTTTATCAGGAAGATAAAGATTGTTCAGCATCTGGAAATTATCTATCATAATAACAGCCGGCATGCCTGTGGACAGAGATGCATGATACGGGGCGCCTAATGCAAGACGCAGGGAATCCAGAGGCTCCTCAGTATTGATATACCGATCAAGTATTTCGCACGCCCATCCCGCCCTTCTTTCCTCAGCAAGGGAATAAATACCTTTGATGGATAATCCTTCTATATTCAGAAGAGAGGACTCTTTTTTCTCGAAGGCAAGTCTCTGGCAGAGGTATTGGGTTAAATAATCCCTTGAAAAATCTGATACCGAAAGAAGCGCATTATTGACAAAGTAATAAAATGGGGCTGTTGTTTCCTGCGCCCAGAACAGATGGTTGAATAATTGTTTTAGGAGTTCTGTTTTTCCTATGCCCCGGCGTCCTGAAAGAAAAATGTTCTCTGCAATGCTTTTTTGTAATTCCAGCGCTTTGTTATAAAGGAATAATAATTCCTCTTTTCTACCGAAAAAATCCTTTTCAGGAAGTGTACCTAATGGCATTTCACCTAAATCTCTCTGTTATTGAAATTTAACTATCATACCTTTAAACTTTATTTTTCGTCAATGTGACGGGCAGGGGAGATGTCTTAAACTTAGTGATTTAAGAGGCTATTTATCTATCAATGCGATGAGCGCATCAGCCTCTTTATATCCGGAAATAACTCTTCCGTCCTGAAGTATGAGGGCAGGGGTGCCTGTAATGCCTAACTTACCGGCAAGCTTTATATTGTCATCAACTGCTGCTGTCTCACATTTTGGTTTTGGCAACTCTTTTCCAGCCATGGCATCATCAAGGAGTGTTATTGATTTTTCGCATATAATAGCTTTTGACTTGTCATATGCCCCTTTGTGCATCGGAAGGGGGAACATCTTTATATAAAAGGCAATGTCTTTCCTTCTTTCTAAGACCTTCTTCATCTCCAGATGAAGTTTAACGCAGAATGGTCATTCAGGGTCTGTAAAGACAACCATTTTCTTTAAAGCATTTTTATCGCCCATCACCAGGGCATCATCAAGCGGTATTTTGGAGAAGTCAACTTTATTAATCTCTGATAGTTTTTCTGCTGTGAGGTTTGTTTTTTTCTTTAGGTCGAACAGTTGGCCTGATACGAGAAGTTTCTTCTCTGAATCTATATATAAAATTCCCTTCTGTCCACGCGCCTCAAAAACAACCTCCCAGAGTCCTTTTATCTGGGCCGGTTTCACCTCAAGGATTTTTACGTCGGGAATACCATCTTTTAGAAAATTCTGAGCTTCTTCATTGGTCAACTTGTGGCATTTGATGCAGTCATGATCGCCTTTGTCGCTGCTGTCTGCACGGAAAATAAAAAAGAGTCCTGCAGTTGCGATTATAAGAGCAATTATTAAAATATATTTACGCACGTCAAAGTATAACAATTAAAAATGTTTTTTTGCAAGCTCAATCTTATACGGGCTTTGTGTTTTCCTTTTAGTCTGGTCTATAATGTTTTCATGACAGCATTAATAAATTCTAACCCTTTATTCTTAATAACGATTCTTGCTGTGGGTTGTCTTGTTGCATTGCTTGTCTTTATTTCAGGTAAAAAGATTGGCGCTGCTCAGGAAAGAAAATGCCTTTCAAATAGCGAAAGGGTTCTTTTCAAAGAGTCTGCTCTTTTATCATCTAAGACTCAGGGATTCCAGAGGGAGTTAGAAAATTTGAAAAAACAGAATGAAAAATACTTGTACTTTCTTGTAAGGCTTCCCGAAGCTGTCAAGCGCTTAAATACAAATCTGTCATTTGATGAAATAATCGCAACCACTGTCAGATTAATAAAAGAACTTTCTGCTCCAAGTGTTATTGAGCTATATTTGTTTAATCAATCTACTAACAGCTTGGAGCTTACCGCTGCCTTGGGTTCTGATAAGAAGAAAAGCGTAGAGGTCAAAATTGGTGAGGGGATTATCGGCATGGCTGCATTAAACAAGACTTTAGTATTCAAGGATAAATTCTCACAGTCTCCACACGATAAGAATATAGAAATTGGCATGCCTATGCTTTTTAAAGATGTCTTGATCGGCGTTATTGGTGTTGGGAAAATATCCATGCAGTCTGACAATGAAAAAAGGTTTCTCGCAATGATAGCAGACCTTACAGCAATTTCCCTGCAAACTTCTGAAAGCCTGAGTACAGCAAAAAAGGAAGCTATTACAGATTCTCTCACAGGGCTTTATAACAAGCGTCACTTTCTTGACAAGGCACTTGAGATTGTACGTAAGGCAACAAATTATACCTTGCCTTTTTCTGTATTCATCTGTGATCTGGACCATTTTAAAAACTATAATGACAAAAATGGCCACGTGGAAGGCGACATCCTTCTTAAAGAACTGGCCAAACTTATAAAACAAAATACGCGTTCCACTTGTATTGCTGCCCGTTATGGCGGTGAAGAATTTATAGTCCTTCTTCCTGACATAGACAAAAAGGGCACTATGCTTTATGCTGAGCGGCTTAGAAAGCTGATCGAAGATTATCCTTTTTTACATCGGGAAAAACAGCTTCTTGGCTGTATCTCAATTAGCGGCGGGGTTGCAACTTTTCCTCTGGACGGAAATACTGTAGATGCGGTCATAAAAAATGCGGATACGGCTTTATCCCAATCAAAAACTGCGGGAAGAAACCGCATTACACCATACGAACCACCCAAGTTATCATAGGAAAAACTCTAAAAATGTTTTTTTGCAAGCTCAATTAATCCAAAAATCTTCAGGTCAATAAAATTTCCCGCTGCTTCGAGCAAAGACAATTTCCCGCTCAGATCCCCTATGGGAATCCTAAGCACTTCTATATCTTCTGTCTCATCCTGCTGTTTAAAGTCTGCCATTTCGAGCCCTTTTGCGAGATATACTGTAAGGATTTCTGAAGATAAGCCTGAAGACAGAGGTCCCTGTACAAGAAAAGTTAACTCTTTCGTGAGATATCCGGTTTCCTCCCGAAGTTCCCTTCTTGCGGCATCTTCGAGAGCTTCTCCTTTATCATTCAACCCTGCCGGGAATTCTATCACATATTTGTTAACCGCAGGCCGGAACTGCCGTATTAAAAGCACGTCTCCATTCTCTGTAACAGGAACTATTGCAACAACCCCGTCGCAATCAACCCTTTCTGCAACTTCCCAGTTTCTTAACAAGCCTGACGAATTCCGATATGTCACGCTGACACATTTTAAAAAATTCCCATGCCATAACAAGTTCTTTTCTATCACTTCTGGCATTTTTTGTCCTTTACGTTTCAGGAAAAACACCTTCGTAAAATAATTATTCTTGACTCGATACTTATCAGAGGAATAAAATCATGGTGGGCAGTCGCAGAATCGAACTGCGGACACGAGGCTTTTCAGGCCTCTGCTCTACCGACTGAGCTAACTGCCCGTATTTATAACACTATAAACTCTTACTCTTTTTAATGTCAAGCTATGCAAAAAGTTATAGCCGATAACTTCAGGCGGTATGGACATGCTGTTATTTCAGGGATTATTTTAATCTTTGCATTCCCTGCTTTTGACTTTTCATTTCTTGCATGGGTTGCCTTAACGCCATTTCTTATCTCCCTCCTGAACAAAAGGCCTGCTGAGGCCTTCCGCGCAGGTTTTTTTATGGGTATCCCATACTTTTTCGGCACTCTTTACTGGATATACCACTCCATAAACCATTACGGAAATATCCCGCTTGTCCCAAGCCTTGCGCTTGTCCTTATCCTTTGCATGTATTTAAGTCTTTATACCGGTGTCTTCGCCGTGCTTTTTTCATGGAAAATCACTACTTCCAGGTTTCCGGCGCTTTTTCTTGCGCCTGTGATCTGGGTAACTCTGGAATTCCTACGTTCTTATGCGCTCACAGGTTTTCCATGGTCCAGCATAGGTTATTCGCAATACAGGTTTCTCCCTGTAATACAGTTTGCAGACATAACAGGAATCTACGGGGTTTCTTTTCTGGTTGTAGCCTTTAATGGCGCAGTTGCCGACTTCTTTATTATCAAAAAAAGGCTGCGCGCTATGCCGCTGTTTTCACTTTCACAAACTATAACAGGTGTTGTTATCCTTGCATTCTTGCTCATTTTCGTTTTTACCTATGGTTACTGGCGGCTTAGCGATTCTTCTGCCGGCGCGTCTGTACGCGTTAGCATTATTCAGGGGAATATAGAGCAGGACAAGAAATGGGACAATACCTACCAACGCGCTGTTCTTAATACCTATAAGGATTTATCTTTCGCTGTTGTTCCGATGTCCCCTAACCTGATAGTATGGCCTGAGACTGCTGTTCCATTCTATTTTAATTCTGACAAAAGCCTTACGCAGGAACTAGTCGATTTTCAGCAAACATTAAACTCCTATCTTTTGTTCGGAAGCGTTCTAATAAAAACACCCTCTGCTACAGACAGTCGTAGCGCATCTTCTGAAATCAGCAACCTGCCGACAAACAGCGCTGTGCTGCTTTCGCCTGATGGAAGACAGGCCTTTGTTTATGATAAAATACACTTGGTTCCCTTCGGTGAATATGTTCCCCTGAAAAAACTTTTGTTCTTCGTTGACAAGCTTGTTGCCGGCATAGGAGATTATGTCCCTGGTGACAGTATTTTGAGAGCAGAAACGCCCTATGGAAATTTTGGTGTATTCATCTGTTATGAGATAATCTTTCCCGGTCTCGTAAGAAAATTTTATTCTAAAGATGGAGATTTTATAGTAACAATAACTAATGACGCCTGGTTTGGAAAGACCGCAGGGCCCTATCAGCATTTCAGCATGGCAGTATTACGGGCCGTGGAAAACCGGAAACCTGTTATACGAGCAGCAAATACAGGTATCTCTGGTTTCATTGACAGTAGCGGAAGGATTATAGGAATGACACGGTTGTTTCAACGTACAGCCAGGACTATGGAGGTAAAAACCAATAGTTATAGGACTTTTTATTCAAAGTATGGAGATATTTTTTCATATATCTGTATTGTAATAACAATATTATTATCAATAAATATATCCCGGAGGCAGTATGTTACTACAATCTGAGCTAAAAGAAGAACTCGCATCCTTAAGGGAAAAGGTCCATTCCCTTAGAGGTTATCTTTGATGTCGCTGGGCTTCAGCAAGAGATAGCTTCGATAAATGAGTCCCTCTTACAAGCTTCTGCTTGGTCTTTTCCGCAGAAGATTCTTGAGCTGCAAAAAAGAAAGGCTTATATTGAGGACCTGCTTTTTCCATTAGAAGCCATCTTCAGCAAACTTTCTTATTTAGAGGATTCCATAAAGATACTGGATGAAGAAGAGGGGGCTGTCTTTCTTCAGGACATCCAACAGGAAGTTAATAAACTGAAGGAAGAAGTCGAGGGATTGGAATTAAAGCATCTTCTTTCCGGCCATCTGGACAAAAACAATGCTATTGTTTCTATACATCCTGGTGCAGGCGGGATGGAAAGCCAGGAATGGGCACAGATGTTGTTGAGGATGTATCTGCGGTGGGCAGAAAAAAATCACTTCAGTACAGAGATCTTGGATATAATATACGGAGAAGAGGCTGGAATAAAAAATGTAACATTTTCAGTGAATGGAAATTATGCGTATGGTTTCTTAAAAGCTGAGGCTGGTGTTCACAGACTAGTTAGAATCTCCCCGTTCGATGCAAAAAAAAGACGACATACATCTTTCGCAGCTATTCTCTTATATCCCGATATTGATAAAGACATAAACATCGAGATAAAGCCCGATGATCTTAAAATTGATACATTCAGGGCTTCTGGTGCTGGTGGCCAACACGTAAATAAAACTTCCTCTGCTGTGCGATTGACCCATCTGTCTACAGGAATAGTTGTTACCTGTCAGAATGAACGTTCCCAGTATAAAAACAAGGCTACTGCGATGAAGATTCTTAAAGCGCGTCTTTATACTCTGTCCATTAAAGAGCAGGAGGACAAAATGAAGGGGATTATAGGTGATAAGAAAGATATTTCTTGGGGAAATCAGATAAGGTCTTATGTTCTTCAGCCATATAGAATGGTTAAGGATCATAGGACAGGCATAGAAATTGGAAATGTTGATTCTGTTCTTGACGGAGGACTGAACGATTTTATAAAGGCTTTCTTAAAAAATAAAAAGGCTGGAGTATAGAATCTATTACTACTATAAAGTATTTATATAAAGGCAGTTGTAGTATTAGTTTGTGTTAGAAAGTGAAGATCAGTGTTAACTACTTGATTTTTAATTGAATTTGGTGTTTGTAAAAAATGATAGAGTATAGGTCTTAATATGAACAAAAAAGGGTGTCGAAAAAGATAACAATATACTGACAAAAGGATTAACAGTTTTCTTGATTGTATTTATGGAGATGCTATATAATAGTCAACCACCCGAAAGAGTTACTAACAATCTGTCAATAAAATGTTAATAAAGGCATAAAAATGACCGTAGAAGATGTTTGGGAAAAAAGCCGCTCTATTATAGAAGAAAAGGTCGGTAGCAATATATTTGACCTTTGGATCAGACCAATAAAATCTGTGCAGATAAAGGATCAGCAGGTTACACTGGAGGTTCCGAACAGGTTTTTTAAGGAGTGGATAGAAGACTATTATCCAAACCTTATGAGCGAGACCTTTGAGGGCGTTCTTGGGCAGGCAGTAGCAGTTAGGTATAAGATATCGGAAAAAGAGGCAGCAGATATAAAAAGGATGGAAGCAAGGCTAGAAAACAGAAAGACAAGGCTCGCAAATAGGGGTATATATTTGAATCCAAGATATACCTTTGACAATTTTGTTACAGGACAGAGTAATCAGTTTGCACAGGCAGCGGCTAAGGCCGTAGCAGAAAATCCCGGCAGGGCATATAATCCGTTATTTGTATACGGTGGTGTAGGATTAGGTAAAACACATCTCATCAGCGCAATAGGAAATGCGGTAATAGACTGCAGACAGGAATACAACGTACTTTATGTATCAGCAGAACAGTTTACAAATGAGGTGGTAGCAGCTATCAGGCATAGCAAAACCGAAGAACTGAAGAAGAAATACAGAAACGTTGACATACTTCTAATAGATGATGTGCAATTTGTTGAGAACAAGGTGCAGACTCAGGAAGAATTATTCTATACGATTAATTCTCTTTATGAAAAACAGCAACAGATAGTAATCTCCAGCGACAGGCCGCCCAGAGAGATAAAAACAGTCACAGACAGGCTCCGCTCAAGATTTAGCATGGGGCTTATAGCGGATATTCAGTTACCGGAATTCGAGACCAGGGTAGCAATAATACAGAAAAAGGCAACAAAGGAGAGAATGGAGCTTAAAGAAGAGGTAATAGCGTTTATAGCCTCCATAATAAAGACTAATATAAGAGAACTGGAGGGATGTCTTATAAGGCTCGGGGCTCAGTCATCCCTGACAGGGAAACAGATAGATATAGATATGGCAAAAACCGTGCTTAAGGACTTTCTACAGGATGAGGACAAGCCCATCAACATAGAACAGATACAGAAAACCGTTTGCGAATACTTCGGACTCAAACTGCAGGACCTGAAAGCTCGGAAGAGGACAAAAGAAATAGCGCTGCCGCGGCAAATAGCAATGTATCTTTGTAAACAACTCACAAAAGCATCACTGAGCGATATAGGCAAGAATATGGGCGGCAAAGACCACGCAACAGTAATCTACGCCTGTAATCAGATAGAGGATAAGAAAACAAAGGACGATAACTTTAATAAGATGGTCGAAACCCTCTTACGTAAAATAAAACCTTAAGGAGGCACTATGAAACTGAGCGTTGCAAAGAACGAACTGCAGGAAAAACTTTCGAATATTCAGAATATAGTGGAGAAGAGAAATACAATGCCGGTATTAAGCCACTTTCTTCTTGAGGCCGGCAAGAAAAAAGCATACATACTTGCCACAGACCTCGAGACAGCAATAAAAGAGCCAGTGCAGATAACAGTAGAAAAAGAAGGAAGACTCTGCATCCCGGCAAGGAAGATGTTCGAGATCGTCAGAGAGGTTGAAGGAGACATAAACATGGAGTCGGACGACGGCCAATGGCTTAAGGTTCGAGCAGGCATGAGCAAGTTTAAGCTCGCATGCCTTTCAGCAGATGAATTTCCTGCATGGCCTGGAATGGAGAACGTAGACGAAATACAAATGGATGCAAAGAGCCTGGTAGATATGATAGAGAAGACGCTATATGCAGCCGGCGACAGCGATACGCGATATACGCTTAATGGGCTTCTGTTCCATACAAAGCCGGGCAGTGACGAGATGATAGTTGTCGGTACAGACGGGCATAGGCTGTCATGCATAAAAAAGAAGATAGACACGCCTATGAAAGAAGAAAAGAAAGTGATAATACCGAGGAAGGCAGCAGCAGAGATCAGAAAGTTTCTCGACAGAGAGGTTGAAAAAATTGCACTGGCGATAGGAAAGAGCCATGTAATGTTCAAAATACAAGAAGTGCAGTTCCTTACAAGGCTTATTGAGGGAACTTATCCGAATTATGAGCAGGTAATACCGGCGAACAATGAGAAAAAAATTGCAATCGGCAAAGATGATTTTATGAAGGCCCTCCGCAGGGTCTCTGTCATGAGCAAGGAAAAGAGCAATGCGATCAAGATAGACATAGCTGACGGCACGTTATCGGTTTCTGCATCAAATCCTGATCTCGGAGAAGCAAGAGATGAGGTAAAGATCGAATATAAAGGCGATTCTCTCTCTTTGGGTTTCAACGCAAGGTATATGATAGACGCGTTAGGGTCGATCGCAAAAGAAAAAGTAATATTTGAACTGCAGGACTCGCTGAGCCCAACACTTTTAAAAGAAGAGGGCAATAATGATTATCAATGTGTAATTATGCCAATGAGGATATAAAGCAGCTATCAGCTGATAGCCAAAAGTGGACCGCAGAAAGAGGTTTAGATGGAAGATAAAGAGAAGATTGAGAGCGACGAGGTAGAAACTTATGGCGCTGAGGATATTAAGATCCTTAAAGGCCTCAATGCTGTTAAAAAAAGGCCGGCAATGTATATAGGGTCAACGGGACCGGAAGGACTCCACCATCTAGTATATGAGGTAGTGGACAATAGTGTTGATGAGTCCCTTGCAGGTTTCTGCAAAGAGATTGAAGTTGTGCTTCATCATGACGGAAGTTGCACAGTGATAGATGACGGAAGGGGAATCCCAACCGACCCGCACCCTGGAGACCCAGACGGAAGGACAGCAGCAGAGATAGCACTGACAGAGCTGCATGCGGGAGGCAAATTTGAGTCAAAGGCATATAGAATATCCGGCGGGCTTCATGGAGTCGGCGTGTCTGTGGTAAATGCACTCTCTGAGTGGCTTGATCTTGAGATAAAGCAGAACGGAAAGGTGTTCCAACAGCACTTTGACAGAGGTATTCCAGCAGCGCCGTTAACAGTTGTAGGAAAGACAAAAGGCAGGGGTACAAAAATAACATTCAAACCTGACGCAGAAATTTTTGAGATAACAGAGTTCAGCTATGACATTCTTTCACAGAGGCTGAGGGAGGTCGCATTTCTCAACAGCGGACTCATGATATTCCTTCATGACGAGAGAACAGACAAAAAACAAGAATTTCAGTATAAAGGGGGTATTGTATCTTTTGTAGAGCATCTGAATAAAAATAAGACGCCATTACACTCAAAACCCATATATATATCAGGAGAGAAAGACGAGATTATTGCTGAGATAGCACTTCAGTATAATGACGGTTACACAGAGAGCATATTTACTTTTGCGAATAATATCAACACAAAAGAGGGCGGAACTCATCTTGTCGGATTCAAATCAGCGCTTACAAGGACAGCAAATAATTATGCAGCATCTTCGGGGCTGCTTAAGAACGGCAAGGAAGCTACGCTCTCAGGCGAAGATATAAGGGAGGGGCTTACAGCAGTAATAAGCGTGAAACTTACTAATCCCCAGTTCGAAGGCCAGACAAAGATGAAGCTCGGCAACAGCGAGGTCAAAGGGATAATAGAGTCGATAATAAATGAACAGCTCGGAGTTTACTTTGAGGAAAACCCTTCTGTTGCAAGAAAGGTGATAGAGAAGGCAGTACAGGCAGCGAGGGCAAGGGATGCGGCGAGGAAGGCGAGAGAACTGGCGAGAAGAAAAGGCGCGCTTGATGACACAGGGCTTCCGGGCAAACTTGCTGACTGTTCTGAAAAAGACCCTGCCTTATCAGAAATCTTTATTGTAGAGGGAGACTCAGCAGGCGGCTCTGCAAAACAGGGGCGCGACAGACGCTCTCAGGCGATACTGCCCCTCAGGGGCAAGATACTCAATGTCGAGAAGGCGAGGTTTGACAAAATGCTCGCTTCAGAGGAGATAAGGATACTCATAACTGCGCTCGGGACCAGTATCGGGACAGAAGACTTTAATATTAACAAAGCACGCTACCATAAAATTATTTTGATGACAGATGCGGATATAGACGGTGCGCACATAAGGACCTTGCTTCTCACATTCTTTTACAGGCAGATGCCCCAGATAATAGAGAACGGCTACCTTTATATTGCCCAGCCGCCGCTATTCAAGGTGAAGAAGGGAAGGACAGAAAAATATATTCAGAACGAGGCAGAGATGCAGAACATGCTTTTTGAGCTTGCAGCAGACGAGCTGGAGATTCCGGTAAAAGGGCAGACAGTTAAAGGCAAGGCATTAATCCCGTATCTGAAGAGGCTCTCAAAGTTCGAGAAACTACTGGAATGGTTCAACAGACGGAGGCAGAGTCCGGCAGTATTAAGACTGATTTTAAAAGAGGGGATAAATAAAGATATCCTCAAGAATCAGCAATCCTTGGACAAACTGCTTGCTGTAATACAGAAAGAACTGCCCGATATCACAATAGGAGAGATTAACCCTGACGAGGAACATCAGGCATTTGGCGTCGAGATAACAAAGCATAACACCAAGGTGGTTATAGATACCAAATTTCTTACATCTCCTGAATTCAAGGAACTTGAAAACCTTAACAGCATTACAAAGGATCTCGGAGAACCGCCTTATAAGGCAGCAATAAACGATGAAGTGAAAGAGCTTAATACAAGCACGGAGCTTCTTGATTATGTCTTGAGCATTGCAAAGAAAGGCCTCTCTATTCAGAGATATAAAGGTCTCGGAGAGATGAACCCACAGCAGTTATGGGAGACAACAATGGACGCAGAGAAGAGGACACTGCTTCAGGTAACTGTAAATGACACAGTGCAGGCAGACGATATTTTCACCATACTCATGGGAGATCAGGTAGAACCCAGAAAAGACTTTATTACAAGACATGCGCTTGAAGCAAGAAATGTAGATATTTAAAGAACAAAACTAATACAACAGGAGGAAGATTAATGCAAAAAGTTTTGTATGTGATTACACATGATCCGAAAGACAGGTGCGACCTCGTATCAGGTGTTTTTGCACAGGCTCTGACTGCTTTGAGCCTCGAATTTAAGACCGAGGTATTTCTAATGGACAGGGGCATAAAAGTTGTCAAGAAAGACTACATAAAGGGAATGAAGTCTTCATCGTTTGACCCGCTTGCTGACTTGATTAGGGATTTCAGAGAAATGGGGGGGAAGTTGTATGTTTGTCATCCATTTGTTGAGGGCGGCATAGTAAAAAGAAAGGAGTGCGAGGATTTTGTTGATGAGTTTATCAATTCATCAAGACTGCTCGATGATTCAGAAGAAGCAAGAGTCTTTACATATTAATTAAAAGAAGGATTCTCTATTTTAAACCCTTTAGCCAAATTTACCAATGATTCTAAGATCGCTTATTTCTCTATGGAAATAGGCATCGCAAACGATATCCCTACGTACAGCGGTGGTCTCGGCGTGCTTGCAGGCGATACGCTGAAGTCCGGCGCTGACCTGAAACTGCCGATGGTTGCTGTGACGCTGCTCAGCAGGAAAGGATACTTCACTCAGGATATCAATGACAATGGACGGCAGATAGAAACGCCAACCAAGTGGGAGCCTTCAAAATACATGACCCTGCTTCCTGAAAAAGTGTACGTACAGATAGAAGGCAGAGATGTAGCGGTCCAGGCATGGCTTTATATTGTAAAAAGCCTGACAAGCGGCTGTATCCCTATCTTATTTCTGGACACCGACGTCGCAGGAAATAATCCCGGTGACAGGGAAATCACCTCTTATCTTTATGGCGGCGACCAGATATACAGACTCAAACAGGAGGTCGTGCTTGGCATAGGCGGGATGCGAATGCTCCACGAGCTGGGGTTCGAAATAAAGAAATATCATATGAATGAAGGTCATGCAAGCCTTCTTACACTTGAACTGCTTATAAGATATAAAAGGGCGATTGAAGATGTCTGGGACGAGAGACTTGTCTGGGATGTAGACAGGGTTAAAGATATATGCGTATTTACAACGCATACGCCAATTGAGGCAGGGCATGACCAATTCTCATATGACCTTGTATTGCAGACAATGGGTGAGTTAATACCACTCAATGTTTTAAGAGACCTCGGGGGCAAGGATTCTTTGAACATGACCCGCCTTGCATTAAATCTCAGCGAATTTGTGAACGGAGTTGCCAAGAAACATGGCGAGGTCTCAAAGAATATGTTTCCGGGATATGAGATATCCGCAATCACAAACGGCGTTCACTCTTTTACCTGGACCTGCGACAGCCTTAAAAAGCTCTACGATAAATATCTTCCGGGCTGGGCAAATGAGCCGGAATTATTTGTAAGGGTAGGCCGCATCCCTGATGATGAATTGTGGGCAGCGCATATGGAAACAAAAAAGGCGTTGATTGATTTCGTGAATACAGAGACAGGCGTTGGTATGGATTATGACACCCTTACGATCGGTTTTGCACGGAGGGCAACAGCGTATAAGCGTCCTGATCTTATATTCCGCAATATGGAGACGATAGAGCGGATAGCTTCAGGAAAAATCCAGCTCATTTACTCTGGAAAGGCACATCCAAGAGATGAAAATGGAAAATGGCTGATAGAGAAAATCCATGCTATAAAAGAGAGATTAAAAGGCAAGATTAAAATGGCGTATATAAGGAATTATGATATGGATAAAGCGCTTAAAATCATCTCTGGCGTTGATGTATGGTTGAACACCCCGCTGAGGCCGCGAGAGGCATCAGGCACAAGCGGCATGAAGGCAGCGCATAACGGGGTAATGAATTTCAGTATACTGGATGGCTGGTGGATCGAAGGACACATCGAAGGCTTTACAGGGTGGTCGATAGGGCCCAGTCCTACAGAGAGCACACTGAGCGCAGATATTGAGACTATGGACAGAAGGGATGCCGATGATCTGTATAACAAGCTTGAGAATATAATAATTCCAATGTATTACCATGACAGGCGAACATGGATAAGGATGATGCAGAATGCCATAGGCAAAAACGCCTATTATTTCAACAGCCACAGGATGATGAGAAGATATGTCACAGAGGCGTATATAAGATAGACAACCTGTTGCCGTATACCCTCTGAGCGATTAAGACGGCCATGAGTAAGGATACATTAGTTTCTATTTCTGTCATGCTGGCTTGTCCAGCATCCTTCTTTGAAGAAAGATTCCCGACAAGCGGGAATGACAAACTGTGTTGCCTTATTTATGACCGTCTCGGTAACTACTCTATCTCCACAAGCTTTATATCAAATACCAAATTCTTTCCTGCCAATAAGTGGTTGCAGTCCATTGTAAATGACGTATCTGATTTTCCGACAACTGTAACTGCCACCAGCTGTCCATCTGCCCGATGCATATTAACCTGCTGACCAATCTCAGGATTGAAGTTTTCAGGCGCTTTGTGTTTCTGGAATTCAAATACCATACCCTGTTTGTGAGAACCGTAGGCGTCTTCTGCCTGAATCCTGATTGTTTTTGATTCACCGGCGCTCATGCCGAGAACACCCTGTTCAAATCCTTTTATAAGGTCGCTTTTCCCTATTGTAAACTCCAGCGGTGAGTCCTCTTCCGAGGAATCAAATACTGTACCGTCCTCAAGCCTTCCTGTGTAATGAACCCGTACTGTATCGCCTTCTTTTACCTTTGCCATTTTTATATCCTTTTGTTTATGAATTCAGGCTGTATATAGCATTTGAGCGGTTTTATTTTGCCAAAATATTATAATACTCAATCTCGAGCAACCTTCTTTTTATGTCAACCCCTGAGGAATAACCTCCCATCGAACCATCTGACTCTATTACCCTGTGGCATGGGAAAACAATGGGAATAGGGTTTCTGCCCAATGCCTGACCAACTGCTCTATTCGCCTTTGGGTTTTCTATCTTCTCCGCAACCCACTTGTATGTCCTTGTCTCTCCGTAGGGAATATCCTTTAAGGTGATCCAGACCTGTCTCTCAAACTCTGTGCCATCTAAGAAGACAGTGTTTTGAATAAACTGTTCAGTCTTTCCTTCAAAATATCCCCTGAGTTCTTTTTTGAATGAAAGAGGCGCCTCGCCTTTTTTCATGGCGGGCTTTTTAAAAGAGATTCCTGCAAGATGCTTTCCTGAAAATATAAGATAGAGCGCTCCTATAGGACTCTCGCAGGCTTCATAAAAAATATTGATGCCTATTTTTTTGGTTTTCATAACACGTTTATTTTAGCATAAGATTGGTTTTCTTCCTTATATCCTCCAGCTTTTTAAAAATTAAAAACCTTTGGCCTCAATTCTCCTATAGATCATTCATAATTAATGATTCAGGGTTTCTCTCTTAAAAACCGCTTTTGTCTTGATAATTTCTTTTTTCATGTGGTATTCTTTTTCATGCCAAAAAGCAATCTCGTAGCAACAATTTTAGTTATCTGTAAAAACGTTACCTATGTCTCAGGATAATATTATCCTGCAAGCATAGCTTATGACAATTGCAATCCTTGGCCTTATTTTATTGGCTCTTGCCTTTGATTTTTTAAACGGCTTTCACGACTCAGCAAATTCCATTGCAACCGTTGTTTCCACGCGCGTTCTCTCGCCAAGAACTGCTGTGATCTGGGCAGCATTCTTTAATTTTATCGCATTTCTCTTTTTTGGTCTTCATGTTGCTAACACAATCGGAAAAGGGATTATTGATATCACGATTGTAGATAAATCTGTTATTTTCGGAACTCTTGTGGGTGCATGCGGCTGGAACCTGATTACTTGGTATTTTGGTCTGCCTACCAGTTCTTCTCATGCCCTGATCGGCGGAATGATCGGCGCTGCGCTTGTGAAATCAGGCACGGAAGCGCTTGTTCGGAAAGGGATTTTAAAGACAGTAACATTTATTTTTATTTCTCCTACTGTCGGACTTTTTTTAGGTTTAGGGCTAAGCTTGGCTGTTTACTTGTTATTTAAAAATAGCTCGCGCTTTTTAGTGGATCATATTTTTAGAAAAGGTCAGTTAATCTCAGCCGCACTTTATAGTCTCGGTCACGGTGGCAATGATGCGCAAAAAACCATGGGTATTATCGCAAGTTTGCTTTTCAGCGCAGGGCTTCTTGGAGAAAAATTTTATATCCCCTTTTGGGTTGTTATTGTTTGTCATACCGCTATTGCTTTGGGCACCATGTTTGGCGGTTGGCGTATTGTTAAAACCATGGGTCAAAAAGTCGCAAAACTCCAACCTATTGATGGATTCTGTGCTGAAACAGGAGCCGCGATTATGCTCTTTGTTTCCTCAGCTTTTGGAGTTCCGGTAAGCACTACACACACCATCACAGGCGCAATCATGGGTGTCGGCTCTCGTCAAAGATTCAGCGCTGTGCGCTGGGGCATAGCCGGCAATATCATCTGGGCTTGGCTCCTCACCATCCCTTGTTCTGCTGCCATCTCTGCCGTCGCCTACACTATCGCCCAAAAAACATAATTCCCCGAATCCTCAATATTTATCTTGTTTTAAGATTGTGGAAAGGCGGAACATCGCTTATATCACTAACATATTCTAACTATGCTGACATGTGTTCTACGTACAAATATCGGCTACAGCAGGCAATAAAACATCATGCATATTTAAGGACTATAGCTTCCAGTACATTTGCAACATCTTCGCATTTGTCAGACGCGTCTTCGAGGTGCTCGTATATCTCTTTCCACTTTATGATAAGAAGAGGATCTTTTATATCATCAAATAATTTTCCTAATGCATCTCTGAAATCCCTGTCTATTCTGTTCTCAAGCCTGTTGATTTCAATGCATAATTCCTGCACATGCGAATAATTTTTTTCCTTAAGTTTTGCTATTGCCTTATGCATAGCCTCTGTTGTTGTAAGAAGGTCTTTTGACATCTCGATTGCCTCTTTGGTTGATGCCTTAATCTTGAAAACAGCGAGCCTGTCTACAGCGGCCCATATCAGGTCGAGGACATCATCCAATCTTGATGCAAGGGCGTGCAGATCTTCTCTATCTATAGGCGTAATAAAGGTTTTGTTGAGCTTTTTCATAATGTCATGAGTCAACATATCCCCTTCCTGCTCAACCTCATATATCTCTTTTACCCGCGCATCAATATTGTCAAAGTTCTCCAAAAGAGAAACAAGAAGGGTAGCTGCTTTGGTCACATTAAGGGCAGCCCTGTCGAATATCTCGAAAAAATCTATTTTTTTGGGGAATAATCTCATGATGGTTTTATCGAATGATAGCTTATAAAAAATAGCAACATGATGTCAAATAAAATACACGGATGAAATTATAAAATTTTTACCATTTCAGGTATAAATTTTTCAGTAGCCAATACCTTGTGCACAAATCGGAATATTAGAGTCCTCTGTTTATCGGTAACTTCAGGATAAAACACTGGATTTGCAACAACAGCTCCCCGAAAGGCAAAGAACGGAGCGAGCACCTCGTATATTTCTCTGTCTCCTGTTAATCTGACGTATTCTTCAAAAAATAGTTCCAACGCTTCAAAATATGGTCCTATAACAGCTCCGTGAAGTTTTATCGAGAAGAAAATGTAGTTTATGGCAAGCGCTGTCACATCATCTGCAGGCTCTCCCCATGGCCCTCTGCTTCTGTCGAGCAAAATAAAGTCTACCCCCCCCCTCTCACCCCCCCTTGCCAAGGGGGGGATGGGGGGGTGGCTTCTGGCTTCTTTAAACCATATGTTTCCGGGGTGAAAATCGCCATGTAGCTGCGACAACCTTTTGTGCTTTGGCTTTAATTTGTATATCCAGTCAACTGATTTTTTGATAATGTCTGTTATCTCTTTATAGGGAAGGGTTCCGTCAGGATAGGTATCAAAAACACCCATAAGACATTCTCCATGTCCTACGATATCCCTCAGTTTCCTCCAGTAGAGGGGTTTTGAGTTTTTTTTCACAGAATGAATCTCTGCAAGGTATGACGTCATTACCTTTATTTTCTCGATATCAATGGTCTCCAGACTTGTTTTACGAGCGAATTCAGAAAGGTCATGAAAATAACTCCTGCCTTCTCCCCTTTCCATGAGGAGATAGTATTCTTTCCCGCCCCCAACCGCTTTTATTGAACCATCGGCCATCTCAGAGAGAACATCAAGAGCCTTCACATGACAAGGCAGGTTTTTATATTCATTCAGAGCAAGAAGGAATACGCCGGCCCTGTCTGAGGGATAGTCATGCCCTAAATCGTGCGGGACGAGGGCCTTCACGACATAAGATTTTAGACCTGTTTTTGTCTTTATTTCTACAAGAAAGCCTGAACCATGAGCGCCGGAGCCAAGCTTTCGTATTACTATACGTGTAACATTCCTGAACTTTTTTCTGAGGTAAGTTTTTAATGCCTTTTCGTTAATCATGACTATTTCAAAAGATTCTTTATCATTAATTCATCATTTTTCCTCTAAATTCAGGCTCAGGCAGTTTAGCTTTCTTGCATTCATTAGTTATTTTCATTTCCTCAAAAGCCTCAGGGTTTCTTCATATATGGTCTTTCGAGGTCCGATGGCTGCAACTTCAATAATCCCCTTATACTTTACAGTTTTATAAACCATTCTAAATTTCCCGACTTTAAAACTTTGCAGTCCCTCAAGTTCATCCTTCAAAACCTTGCCCGACTGAGAATCATTTAATATAGTCTGTAATGCGGCTTTAATCTTTCGTTTCAGGTCCGGGTGCAGGGTGCGGACTAATTCTGCTGTCTCATCAGACATTTTCAGTCTGCGGATGCCCATTTATCTGAACAGTTCCTCAAGTGTATAGAGTTTTGCCTTGCCTTTTTTTAAGGCATTCACTCCTTTTTTTATCTCACCCATAAAATCAGAATCAGAGCGTATGGCGACGGTCTCCTTCCAGCCCTCAAACTCATCAGGGCTTATCAGTACTGCGGCAGGAGAGCCGTTTTTTGTAATAATGATCTCCTCATCAGTTTTGTGAACCGCGTCCACCAGGCTGCTCAGCTTCATCTTTGCCTCGGAAAGTGATAATGTTTTCATTTCAGATAACCTCCTTTCTGGTTGACCAGAATTAAGACTATAATAGCAGAAAAGCGGGGCTATATCAATGAACTAATGCAGTTTCACCTTTAATAAATCACGCCCTTGCGGGCGAATGCCTTGTAATCCAGGTTCTCTCCCTCATTGACAAAGTATAGACTCAAATTGCCGTCGGAAAATTCATATCTCCAGACTTCCAACCGGGTTCCCATAGGTATCTCATCCCAGAATTCCTCCTCAGGCCCCCAGATATATTTTTTGTTCTTTACAATAATTTTTTTCTCATCAGGCTCACCAAGCAATTTTAAGATTTCCTGTTTGGATTGGCCTTTTTCAATCTTTCCTTCAACTTCAGAATAATCCTTATAATCCTTTGCATGGCAAACTAAGGAAGAGGAAATAAAAAAAGCAGAGATTAAAACTATTACAAATAATTTCTTATTCATACATTTTCCTCTTGTATCTTACCAACCCGCCTGTCGGCAGACAAGTATCCGCGCCTTGCTGGAGGTTGATTGGACTTTTTTCATTGTTGGTTTTGACTTCCGAACTTCCGCGCTTCTGACTATTGCACTTGTAGGAGCTTCAGCAAGTTTCGGCTAAACCCTAATGTAATATTTCGACCCCACATGCATTTTACTCATTTTAGTTTTCGGTCTATAAGACCGTCAAGCGACCATTTGCCGCCCCCGCTTATAATCAGAGCTACAGAGATCGCAACGACGAGTAAATGATATTCAAATCCTTCTCCCTTTTGTGTGCCCATCCAGTTTATGAAAAAACTATTCTTTACGTGGTTGCCAAGGGCGCAAACAATCATGTTCACCCCAATCCCGAGGGCGGCTATTCTTGTAAAAAACCCTGCTATCAGGGCGACCACACCAAGGGATTCCGCCATTATGGCAAGGAAAGCAAGTGCTGCCGGGAACCCGGCTTTAGATGTAAACATATCCATAGTGGCGCTGAACCCGCTGCCGCCGAACCAGCCGAAGATCTTTTGCATGCCGTGTGGAAAGAATACCAGGCCGAGGAAAAGCCTTAGTGCAAACATCGCAGTATCATCATTTGTCTGAACAAGTTCCTTAAACATCGCAACCTCCAAATATGTATTAAGGCGTTTATTTTGTCAGATTAAGCTTTGAATATGATCGCTCCTAAGAAAAATATTATGTCCATTCTGAAGGATTGTCAAGGAGTCGAGTTAAGGAGCTCGGATTTCCTCCGCTCTCCCGCCCCATGCGCCTACCCACCAACCTGTCTGTTGGCAGACAAGTAGCCGAGAGAGCAGGGATTGTTCGGAATCGGGTTGTCAACGTCGTAGCCTTCGTTCTCCGCCCCATGCGGTATTTGACGTCGTTAATGGATTTGACCTTCTTCCTGAAAACTATAGTATCCCTTTTTCGACACAATAATATGATCTAATACCTTAATTCCGAAAATCTTTGCTGCATTGGTCAATTGTTCATGAATTTTCAAATCACTATTGCTGGGCTTTAGCTCACCTGATGGATGGTTATGCGCAAAGATGACAGACGCTGCTCTGTCAGTAATGACATCAGAGAAAACCTCACGGGGATGAACCTGACTTTTATCCAATAAACCAACCGTTACAATTCTTTTCTCTATAAGTTCGTTTGCTCCGTTCAATGAGATACAGACAAAATATTCCTGCTGTTTATTTGATATATCGCTGATTAACGGCAATACATCTTTGGCTTCGGTGATTTTTACGGATTCCTTGACAATATGTCTCCTCGCCAGTTCAAATCCAGCAAGGATTTGAGAAGCTTTGGCAAGTCCGATTCCATCAATGCATGAAATGTCTTCCAATGAAATCCGTCCCTTATTCTCAGAAATTAACTTTGCTATCCTTGAAGCAAGAGTCATTACATCCTGATCTTTATTTCCGCTTCCCAAGATAACTGCAATCAGTTCGGTATCGGATAAGGCTTCTACACCTTTTTCTTTTAGTTTTTCTCTTGGTCTGCTGAACTCTGGTAAGTCCTTAATTTTTTTCATGCCTTCAAATTCCTCAAGCCCTCATCTATCTGTTTCTGTGCATCCTCAATTATTGCGATTAATTCACTTGTCGTGCGCTTGTCTGAAGTGTCAGGTGCATTCTCATTTGTTGCCTTTAGATCATAATCTTTTTTCTTAATCTCATCTATGGTTACATACCAACTCCATTCGCTAATCCTTTTTGGATCGTCAGGGTTGAGAGCCAACCTCTCAAAGAAATCATTGAAATCATTAAAGGTCAGTGGATTACCCTTGTTGACTTTGCGTGGTTTAAAGTTAGCAGTCAAGGTCATGTCGTAATACCATACGCGCTCAGTCTGCTTGCCCTTCGTAAAGAACAAGAGATTGGTTTTTACTCCTGCGCCTGCATTTACAAAAACGCCTTGAGGCAGGCTGATTACACACCATAGATTACATTCATCGAACAATTTTCGCTTAGTTTGTTTAAAGGCAGATGTCTTGGTATGAAACATAACCCCTTCGTCAATAACCATTCCACATGTGCCGTTGTCTGCCAATGAATCAATGATGTGCTGAAGGAATAATATCTGAGCCTTTCCACTTTTGTATGCAAATTGCGCCCGTGCGTCTTTGCCTTCTTTACTGCCAAAAGGCGGATTGGTGAAGACATAATCAAATTGACTCGGCGCGCCTGAGAAAAGATCGCCATAGGTTACTGCGCCTGTCAATGTATTCCCATGCCAGATGCGGGGGAGATCAATATCATGGAGCGCCATGTTTGCAAGACAGACGGGAATTGCCTCGCCTGCGTCTTCACGGCCCCATAGCGTTTCGGTTTTTAATGCAGCGATTTGTGTGGGGGCAGGTTTTTGATTCATTATGTGTTTATATGCCTCTATCAAAAATCCGCCTGTCCCGCAGCATGGGTCATAGACAGTCTTTCCAACTTCCGGCTTGACCGTATTTATTATGACCCTGATGATTTCACGCGGGGTAAAAAATTGACCACCGTCATTTTTCTTTTCGCCAAGCATAGGCAGAAGTCCCTCGAATGCCTGTGAAATGGGAAACATATGCTGTTCGCTGATAATAGCCTCAGTGAGCGTATGAACTTTATCCAGCGCATTTAGCAGATTTGTTTCACTTGAGAGTATGGTCTTTTCTTTATTGCGGAAGATTTCAGAAATAACCTTTTGCTTATTCGTTGCTCCCGGCGTTTCACAAAGTTTTTTCATAAAAGGGAAGAGCTCATCGTTCACAAAAAAGAGATATGAACCCATTGCCTTTTCAGATAATTCCCTGCGTTTCCAGCCGTGCAATTTCCTGGATATTGTTTCTTCGTAAGATGTTTTTTGATCAAAAGGCGCTGCCCAGTCTCGCCAGCAATAGGGTTCGGCAAGCATGCTTTGGAAAGGCGTGGTGAGCGCTTTAGCTTTTTCTTCTTCCTTCTGTTCAATGATATCAAGATATCTTAGAAAGAACATCCATGTCAGTTCAGGCACATACAACCGCGCGCCCTTCGCTTTATCGCGCCGCAGGATGTCGCAGATAGACTTCACGGCCTTGTCCATCCCAGCTTGAGAATTGATTACCTTTCCGTTTGCGTTGTTGGTTTTGTTCTTGGCCATCGTTTCGAAATCCTATTGAGAGGGCGAACCGCCGTTCGCCCCTACATTTCAAAATCAAACACCTCTCTCAAAATTGCACCGGGCATCGCTTCTACCGCCTCTTTCTGCCTCAACGCCGCCTGCCGCATTTTTTCAATGTCTGCCATTTTCTGTTCGAGGTTGTTCGCAATTGCTATTTGATCGTCAATGGTGGGGGGAAGAGGAATTTCAAAATTAATAACATCATGATTGTTGATCGCCGGATACATTGCCCCTTGAACCATAGCTGACACAACATCAACAAAATATGGAGAAGTGAGATAGCGAAAGAAGTATGGCGAGTGATGCGAGTTCTTCAGCCTTACAACACAGAATCCGCTACTGCAAACGCATCCTGCATATTGCTTGTCTACGATTGCGACAGCATTAAGATTAGGCCGAACTGTTGCAACAATAATATCATTTTCTTCAAGAATATATTTTGCTCTACTTGGAGCATCATTAACAGATAGTTCTTGATAACCGGTAATTCGTTTAGTGACGTTGTCAATGCTTGATATATCTATATATTTGAAGGTATCTTCTGCAAATACATCTTTTTTAAATAGAGAAATGTTATTGAGAATCTCATTCCTTAATCTGCCCCACCTCCACCCCTTCGGCAATTCTCTTTTAACGTCTTTCATTTCCTTACCACTTCCCAATGTCCGCCCTTATCCGGGCCGATGCGTTTGATTAAGCCTTTTTCTTTTAACCATGAAATATTTTCCTGTGTTTTCCTGTGTGATATTCCCACTAACATAGATAATTCTTTTGCAGATATAGTTTTGTTTTGCTGCATATGGGTAATTATTATTTGCCGGGTTGAGGTCAATTTTTCTACGCCCTTTTCTACGCCCTTTTCTACGCCCTTTTTCTGGGTAGTTTTTTCTACCCCCTTCTTGCCCTCAAAATAACTCCTACGCTTAAATGTGCTGATAAACTTTGTCCCTACTTCACTAAATTTGGTATCCGGCTCCTTAGAAAGTATAAGCTTTATGCCTCTGCCCCATTTCTCGATGAAGTGGACACGGTGAAGCAGTTCGGCAATCAACTCGTTTCTTCTCTCTGAGACCATTTTTGTAGTTATAGTCTTTATTGTCAGGCCGCCATAAAGCAGTCCCGGACTCCTTATTTCAACACGATCTTTGAAAACAGCAATATTGACTGAGTCGTACTCGCGGTAATCTCTGTGGCAAAAGGCGTTGATTATCGCTTCTCTGAACGCGGCCTTATCAATCTCAGGCACGTCTACCCTCCGTAAACCCTCCAGTCTCATACCGATATGAATATTTTTTAAAATATATTCTTCAGCCTTTGCTATCAGAAAGAATAAGTCTCCTTCAAAATCCTGCATGTCAATAGTAAACGATGTGTCTGCTGTGCCGAAGACAGCGCATCTAAGACGGGCATTGGGGAAAAATGCCTGAGGTTTTTTGGCAAACAGAATTACTGCCGCATTGAGCAATTTTCCATCAACAAGCAGCTTCAGTTTTTCAAGGGCATTTTGAAGGGTATCATATTTCAGCCCTGAATTTTTTATAAAGAATTTCACTTTTTGGGCGCTTATGTCGGAAAGCTTTGCCTCTTTGCAAATTTCAGTATCCCATCTCAATTTGTCTTTGTTCTTTTTAAGGAACATGCCTTCGAGCATCTTTGCGTTTAATTGCCGGTCTTCATCAGCAACCCTAATATATGCCCTGCCATATGCAAAGTATGGAATATCATTTCCCTTGAACCTGACCTTGATGCATGATTTCCTGACTATCTTAATATGACTTATGTGAGGATAAATTTTTGGTTCAATATTGTCTGCAATGGATTTTGAAACATCACGGATTGTTTTTTCGGTTACGTTCTGACCGACAACAGCACCGTTATTTTTAATTCCAAAAACCAATTCGCCATGCTGATGCTTATTGAGGATTGAGACGATTGATATGATCGCCTCTTTAATCTCAGAAGTAGTTTTTTTAAGTTCAAGTGTTTCAGATTCAGTAAATTTCATCTTTTAATTATGCCAAAAGCCTCGCCTTAGTTTCCTGAATCAATGACTGAGGCTCGACTTTCACTCCCAGAAGCGCATCAAAGCCGCCGCTTTTGACGATCTCTTCTTCGTCAAACAGGTTTGTCGTCTCCAACTCCTCAATCCCGCCTTTTTCAAACTGCTTTGCAACCGACATCAGCACCTTGCCGGTTCTTTCAGGTAAGTCCCTCAGCCAAACTTTATTTTTATAAGTAAAGGCAGCGACTCTTTCATTGCGAGACTTCGGAGGCATGTTATATCCTAATTCAGCTAACACATCAAAAAGGTCGCACTCCTGCTCATCTTCAAGTTCACGAACCAGCCTGACAGCGCCTTCGCCGCCGGGTAGGTTGACAAGAAGCATGATTCGTTTTTCAGGAGTAATCCATGTCTGTCTGAGGACATCAATGCTTGGGGCTTCTTCAACGAGCTTTTCAGCTAATCGCTGTTTATATTCCTCGACAGGTATAAGCACCTCTCTTCCGTCTTCCACACAAAGTATAGAACGGCCTTCACCCTGAATCTGCACTGTAAACTGTTGTTCTCCTACACGGATAATCTTCCGCTTCGGAACATCCTCTTTACCATATGTGTATGATGGGGATTCTGTGCCTTCCGGCGATTCTTCATCAGGCTTTGAGGGCTTAGCTCGACTGATAAATTCTTCCCCAAAAAGCCGCGTCGTGTTCGTATAATCATATATACGGGAACCTCTGGGTTCGCCTGTACGCGTGCCTCTCCCGAGCATCTGGTAGAAACTGATCGGTGATTCGAGGTAGCGGAAGAATACGACATTATCCAAATTAGGAATATCTATTCCAGTTGAGAGCAGCTCAACAGTTGTTGCGATGAAGTGGAAATTTTTCGCACCCCTGAAATCCGGGATAAATTTGTCTGCCGAAGGCCTCAAGTCCGGATTGCCAGTGCACTGAAAGGCATACCATTCCTTTGGGGTACGCTTATTTTCCTTGCACCATTTTTCATAGATATTATTTAAAGCAAGCATTATTTGATTTGCGTGATTGTCCCTTGCACAGAAAATGATCGTCTTTTGATGGGGTCCGCCTGTGGACAGGAGATGGTCAAACAGATCCTCAGACATGGCTTTGACCCTGTCATCAAGCATCAGCTTCACTTCATAATCCTTCGCGGTATATTGTTCTTCAATGTCCTCAGGATTCACCTTCTTGCCGGTATAGGGATCAAAGGCTGAACGTTTTTCGATGTCTTCTTTGGTAATTTCTTTTTTGTCCAGATCAACTAAACGGCGGATGACTTCGCTGGCGGCAAGATAGCCGTCATCCTGAGCAGTGCCTATGGAATATTCATAAACAGGCTCTCCAAAATAATTTATATTATGTGCTGTTATATCTTCATCTTTCTTTCTGCCTTCTTCATCCTTTTTGCCTCCGATAACAATGCGTGGCGTTGCTGTCAGGCCTATCTGCACTGCATCGGAGTTGTCTTTCAAGATGACACTCCATTTGCCCCATGCGCTTCGGTGACATTCATCAATGATGATATGACTGAAATAATTTTTTGGATAATTCTCCTTCCAGAATTTCGGTTCATCAAATTCCTCGGTCACATTGAGGGTCTGATAAGTGGCAACCAGAATCCTCGCATTTTTTTGCGGGTCTTGCGTTGTAACGATCTGAACGTAGTCGCCAAAGATGCCGTGTAATTTCGCATTACCCTGCGTTCTCAATTCATCTCGGTCGCAGACAAATAAGGCGCGTTTAAGCTGACCCGCCAGATATAGTTTGTAAAGCAATTGAGCAGCAATAATGGTTTCCCCCGTTCCTGTTGCCAGAGACAACAAAATTTTCTTATTACCACTCGCAATCTTCTCAAACGTTGCACGGATAGCCGCATCCTGAAAATAGTATCGTGCAGCCTCACCGCCTTTATACGGCATAAACAAGGGCTTCATACTATCAGAAGTAAGTTGCAACCCTTTAATTTGTTCATACCTTTGTCTAAGGGCTTGCGGTGTCGGAAACGCAGTTAAAGGCAAGGCATCAGCTATTTGCCTTGTATCCTCAGCATATTCCGCATAGAGATGTCCATTGGTTGAAAAGACAAAGGGCACGTTAAACTTTTTCATGTAATCTTTTGCCTGCTGAATACCGAGAGAGAGAAGCTTGTCTTCGGCCTTTGCTTCAAGAAGGGCAATAGGCAATGGCGGCTTCCCATCTATTACAGGGATACAAAGGAGATAATCAGTTCTTCCTTTTCTTTTTCTTGGCTTTCCATCAACAATATCAACACCGCCGGGGGTCTTCTCCTCACGAATCAGAGCATCAACCCATCCCTTTTCAAAAAGAACAGGATTGATCAGTTCAGTTCTGGTTTGTTGTTCGTTTCTCGGCATGCTTTTTAGTATATCTTAAGTTATTACCATATCCATAATTATAACTCTATCAGCGCTTGCTTTACAGGCAAAATGGTTTTTATGGTAAGATATGAAGTTTCTATTTTATGTCAAAAAATCATGCCATAGGGATAGATATCGGAGGGACTAATCTAAGGGCCGGCCTGATATCGCATAAAGGCGAGGTACTCAAAAAGGCAAAAGAATCCTCTACAGGCAATATACTTCAATCCGTGAATAAAGTTATAGAAAACCTATATACAGAGAATGTTGCAGGCATAGGGCTCGGGATAGCAGGGCTTATAGACAAGAAAGAAAATGTTGTTTTTTGTTCTCCTAACCTCCGCTCTGTTGAGGGCATTAATTTTGTAAAGGCATTGCATAAACAGGTTGCAGTGCCTGTGATTATGGAAAATGATGCAAATGCAGCAGCATTTGGTGAGAGATGGATGGGCGCAGGCAGGCAGTTCAATCATTTTGTCCTTCTCACGCTTGGAACAGGAATCGGAGGCGGAATAGTCTATGAAGGAAAGCTTGCCGGTTGCGCTGCTGAAATCGGGCATATGAGCATAGATATAAATGGTAAAAAGTGTATATGCGGCAATAATGGCTGTCTTGAATTATATGCAGCAGCGAACGCAATGAAATCAAAGATTGTATCATCTATTGAAAAAGGCACGCAGAGCCTCATGAAAGGATTGTATGAAGGAAATTTTTATAAAATAACAGCTGAGGATATATATAAGTCTGCGCTTGAAGGCGACAGCCTTGCAAGGGAAGTAATTAAAGAGGCGGGCAGGTATCTTGGTGTTGGACTTGCAAATGTTATAAACATAGTGGGGCCTGAGGCCATAATCCTCACAGGAGGACTTATCGGCGCATGGAATATATATGTCCAGGAGGCTATCAGGGAGGCATCGAGAAGAACTTTTAAACCGCTTTTCGACAACGTAAAAATAATACCGTCTTTACTGGGAGACAATGCAGGCATAATAGGTGCGGCAGGGCTTGTATTTTCTGCCTCTGGCAGACTCGCTTAGGCGAGCAGAAATAAAGCACATAAGGAGAATCGGAGTGAAGAATAAAAAAAGAGTAATATGGGAATATACAGAGGCAATAATCACTGCGCTTATCTTTGCGCTTATCATAAGGGCATACATAGTGCAGGCGTTTAAGATACCCTCAGGCTCTATGATCCCAACGCTTCTGATAGGAGATCATCTTCTTGTCAACAAGTTTATTTACGGCACCAAGATTCCATTCTCTGACAAGAGAGTCCTGCTGTTTAAAAAGCCTGAAAAAGGAGATATAATAGTCTTCAAATACCCTGAAGACCCTAAAAGGGATTTCATAAAAAGGGTTATTGCTGTAGAGGGAGATGTGATAGAATCAAAGAATAAAAACATATATGTTAACGGAAAGAAGGCGGAGGAAACATATACGCAGCATACAGATGACTCGATACGGCCCATCGGCATTGAACCACGCGATAATTTCGGGCCTATGATCGTGCCCCAGAACAAATGTTTTGTGATGGGCGACAATCGTGATCAGAGTTATGACAGCCGCTATTGGGGATACGTGGATATCAAGGAAATAAAAGGAAAAGCGCTTATAATCTACTGGTCATGGGATAGTAAAAGCAAGATGCCAAGGGTTACAAGAATCGGAAGGCTGGTGCATTGAAAATGCTGAAACTAGTTATTAATGAGAATGGATTTTTTAAATTCATTTTAAGTATAGCGATAATCGCATTCCTCGTGTATACAGGCATTCAGATAGGAATGCCATACTACAGATACTCCTCATTCAAGACAGGCGTAAAAGAGTTTGCGAGGATCAATATTGGAGACCTCGAAAAGACAAAGGCGCAGATATTCGAGAAGGCTCAAGAACTGAAGATTCCCATAGAAGAAAAGGATATAGAAGTCACAAAAGCACCCCATGGGGTAAGGGTGAAGACAGCATGGTCAGATACAGTAGATATACTCGGGGTTTACGAAAAGAAGATTGACTTTGTTGTTGATGTGGAGGAATGATTGTTTACCGGGCTTATAATCGGGATGGGAGAGATAACAGCAATTAAAAGGAGAAGCGGCGGTGCAGTGCTTTTTCTTAAGGCTGATGAAACAGCATTATCTGCAAATATAGGAGACAGCATTGCTATAAATGGCGTATGCCTTACGGCTGTAAGCAAGAAAGACAATCTGATATCTTTTGACCTCTCGGATGAAACTCTTAGAAGCACAAATCTCGGCAGTCTCAAGACAGGAGACAGGGTCAACCTCGAGCCTTCATTAACGCCTGATTCGAGGATTGGCGGGCATTTTGTGACAGGGCATGTTGATTCCGCAGGAAAGATAAAGGCAAAGAAAAATCTGGGTGATATGGTGAAAATAGAAATAGAAGCGCCGTCAAAAATAACCGATTATCTTGTTGAAAAAGGTTCTGTTGCTGTGGACGGAATAAGCCTTACAGTTGTTGATGTATTAAAAGACGGTTTTACAATAATCATAATCCCGCATACGGCAAAGCTTACTACAATAGGGTTTAAAAATATTGGGGATACTGTGAACTTAGAAGCAGATATACTTGGGAAATATGTCGCAAAATTTTTGAATAAGGAAAAAGACAAGGATGCAGGATTTATGAAAACCCTGAGAAAGGAAGGATATATTTAAGAAGGAGCAGAAATGGATAAGCATAGGTTTAATACAATTGATGAAGCGATAGAGGATTTTGTAAAAGGCAAGATGATAATACTCGTTGATGATGAGGACAGGGAGAACGAGGGCGACCTTTGCATGGCTGCTGAAAAAGCAACACCAGAGGCTATAAACTTTATGGCAAAACACGGCAGGGGGCTTATATGTCTTTCACTTACGCCTGAACGTGTGGAAGAATTGAAACTACCGATGATGACAGATGAAAATACATCTCCTTTTGGCACTGCTTTTACCGTATCAATAGAAGCGAAAAAGGGCGTGACAACAGGAATATCTGCTGCTGACAGGGCCAAAACAGTGCTTACAGCAATCAATTCTGATACAAAGCCTGAGGATATTGTAAGACCGGGGCATATCTTCCCCTTGAGGGCAAAACCAGGAGGAGTGTTGCAAAGAGCAGGTCAGACAGAAGGCTCTGTGGACCTTGCTAGACTTTCAGGTCTGTATCCCGCAGGCGTCATATGTGAGATCATGAACGATGACGGCACAATGGCACGTGTGCCTCAGCTTACGGAATTTGCAAAAAGACACAATATGAAAATAGTGACAGTGAAAGACCTTATCAGATACAGAATGAGGGCAGAGCTCTTTGTGAAACGGGTTGCCGTAACAAAACTTCCCACAGAATACGGAGAGGATTTCACAGCAGTTGCATACGCCAACGAAGTGGACAGCAATATACATATAGCGCTTGTCAAAGGTGAGATAAGGAATACAGATGAGGTTCTGGTTAGAGTACATTCAGAGTGCCTGACAGGGGATGTCTTTGGCTCCAAGAGGTGTGACTGCGGCGATCAGCTTCATAAGGCAATGAGGCTTATAGATAAGGAGGGGAAAGGCGTTATATTATACATGAGGCAGGAAGGTAGAGGCATAGGACTTGTTAATAAATTAAAGTCCTATGAACTTCAAGATAAAGGGTTTGATACGGTAGAGGCAAACATAAAACTCGGGTTCAAGCCTGACCTCAGGGACTATGGAATAGGCGCGCAGATATTGGTTGACCTCGGCGTAAGAAAGATGAAGCTTATGACTAATAATCCCAAGAAGATTGTCGGACTTGAGGGCTATGGGCTTAAGGTAGTGCAAAGGATGCCGCTAGAGATAAAGCCTCACGAGAAAAATATCATCTATCTCAAGACAAAGAAGAAGAAATTAGGGCATATTCTGGATAGCGTTTAATTATAAAAATTAAGAGAGTAGTTTTGCTCTCTTTATAGAGCTTAGCAGATAGTCCATAAATTTTGGCGGGATAAGCCATTTTACCCCGAGCTTTTCAGCCCATTTGATAATTCCCTGATCCGCTGTTACGAGCAATGCATCAAGCTCCCGCGCAAGCAGTATCAGGTCAACATCCTCCTTGCTGTCAATAATTCCTTCGCGGAGGGCCTCCCTGTATTTTCTTCGCAGGTCTTTTATTATCTCTTCTTCGCCTGTCTTAGTCACGCCGCGCACAGCCTTTTCAGCTACCCTCAACCCTTTGTTAACCCTCTCCCTGACATCCTCTATAAGTTCATAGAGCAGAAATGCAGGGCATGTGAGTTCATATTTCTTTGGAGGCTTCTGCTGGAGCACAACCAGCATATCTCCTGATATCTTTTCAGGCTCGATGAAATTAAGAAGCTCTTCGAATATTGAAGGAGGCATATAGAAATCAAGCGTAGGTATCTGTTCAGCCAACGATAGAAAGCAATCGATCGCCTCTGTAGGCGTCCTGCCAAAGCTTTCACGCACCTCAGGATTAACAAAGAGGCTGGTATCTAAAACAACTGCTCTTTTTTTATGTTTTACAGGCGCCATGCAGTCTAAGGGTTAAGGTGTTCCAGCTATTGCAGCTCGGGCACCGACCTGACCATTCTTTCGAAGAATATCCACAGGTAGGGCAGCAATATGGAAGCCTGAATGCAATTTTCATATTAACCGCCTTTTTAAATTCTGTTGCAGCCTTGTCATACTGATCACGCTTCAAATATAGGTCCCCTGTTATCTGGTGAAGCTCAGGCGATGCCATCCCGCTTGTGTCAATATAAGAGAAAATGTCGAATGCATCATCGATCATCTCAAGCCTGTAATAGAGCTTGCCGAGGAGAAATCTCAGGATAGAGTTCTGTGGGTTTTTGGCCAGGCTTCGCTCGTACAACCTGATCAGCCTCGAAGGCTCTCCCATGTTTATAAGTAAATCTTCGAGCCGTGCAAGGATTATAAGGGACAATGTATCTTCGTAGCCTTTTTCAAGCAGGTCCGCTGCCTCCTCTGCTTCGCCTTCTCTGAGCATCACCTCAGCAAGGCCTATATATGCAGGAATGAAGTTTTCATTCATACGCACCAATGTTTTAAATGCTTTTTTTGCCTTTTCTGTTTCTCCATGTTCGAGGCTGTACCTGCCGTATTCATATTTGTATCCGAGCAGATTAGTCTGTTCCCTCTGCTTTTCTTTCTCGGTATGTTCATGTTTCAGAATTGTCTTCTGTACGTCAACAAGCTCATCCCATTTTTCATCCCTTTCAAGGATTGCCCTCTTTTTATAAAGGGCGCTGAGATTATCAGCATTAATATCAAGGATCTTCTCCAGATAGTGCAGCGCTTCGGCCCATCTGCCTGTTTTTTCCATCAGTCCTTCCAGAGAAAAGAGCACCTCAAGGTTTTGGGAGTGGACAGCGAAGGCCTCGTTGTAAAAGTTCATCGCCCCCTGATAATTTTCCTCTGTAGATGCGATATCTCCGAGTCTGAGCAATGCGCCAAGATGGTGTGGTTCTTCCAAAAGGATGTTTTCAAGATATTTTTTTGCCTCATCTTCATCCTGAGCAAGGAGCGCATTTAAAGCGCTGGAATACAGTTCCTGCACCTTTGCTTCTTTTTTCTGCCTGCGCTGGTACTGCCAGTTTTCTAGTAACCGCTTTGTGTCCCTGATTGTGAATGCAATAAGCATTGCCAGCGCCCCTGCAACGCTCGAAAGGAGTATCAAGGCTATTTTGGGAATCTCATAGGTATCGCTGAATGGAATCTTTATTGTTGTAATCTCTTTGTTGTCAATTGCGAAGAGTGCAAGCCCTGCAAGAAAAAGAACGAATATTAATATTGCCAGTTTTCCCATGAACGGTATTACCCTTTCTCCTCTACATTTATCCTTGGCGCATCGAGCCAGAGTTTTTCGAGTTGATAATATTCTCTCGTTTCATCTTCGAACACATGCATAATAACATCTCCGTAATCCATAAGTACCCAATGGCTGTAATTTAAACCCTCAATTCCAATAGGACGGATTCTGTTTTTAGAAAAATTCTCCTTTATAGCTTCTACAATTGCCCTGACCTGTGTTGTGCTTGCTCCTGAGCAGATGACAAAATATTCTGCAATAACAGACAATGCTTTTAATTCAAGGACAAGAACATCCTTGGCTTTTTTATTGAGCGCTATATTTGCTGCAGCAATAGCTTTTTCTTTACTTTCTATTTAAGGTCTCTCCTCTTCCCAAAATATAGTTAAAAGTCAGTAAATTTTTAATTCTTAACCTTCAACTTTAACTTTATAGAGCTTCTTTGAAATTATATAGGATTCGACCTCTTCTGGCAATAGGTATTTTATGCTTTTCCCTTGTTTTATTAGGTCTCTGATATTGGTTGCCGATATCCCGACAGTGGTAATCCTCAGCATTGTTAGAGCTCTGCCACTGTTAAGTTTTGTTTCATAGGACGCAAGCTTTGCACTATCGAGTTTTGTAAGAATCTTTTTGTCTATGTTTATATACGGCGAGATAGAAAGATCTGTAAATTTAAATGAAGGCCTTGATATGACAACAAAATCTGTTAAACCAACAAGTCTTTCAGGTTGCCACCAGTTCGGGATATCAAGAAATGCGTCTATTCCTAATATAAAGTAAAATTCCGTATCAGGATAGAGCTGATGAAACTCTAGTATTGTGTTGACGGTATAGGATTTGGATTCTTTTTTATATTCTATATCTGAGATTTTAAATGAGCGGTTTTTGGATGTGGCAAGCCTGACCATTTTATACCGATGCTCTACATCTGCAAGGTCATTGTCCTTAAGCGGAGGGTTGCCTGACGGCACAAAGATAATCCGGTCAAGGCTGAGTTTTTCTCTTGCCTCTTCTGCTGCCCTCAGATGGCCGTAGTGTATCGGATTAAATGTCCCGCCGAATATGCCTAATTTCATTTATAACTTATCCTGTTAAGAACCCTGCGCCAAGAGCGCAGGGCGTAAACGTCAAAGTCTATTCCAAACAGTTTGTAAATATTTCCTCTCCTCGTCGTCATTCCGACTTGTTCGGAATCCTTCTGAAAGATTCTGGGCAAGCCAGAATGACAAAAAATAAGGTAACCCTGTGGCAAGACCACAGGGAGTTCTCATTCTTAAATTTGTAATCAGCAAAAGTATAGAAAATCATTTCTTATGATTGCAAGCTCAGTTATTTAATGGTAAGCCTGTTCGGGTTTTATCCCTATTGCTTCAAGCCAGTCGGTTATAGCCTTTTTCATTGCATTGGCATTGAAGGCAAACCATTTCTTTCTGTATTCAGGAAAATCAGCCAGCGCTTTTTTGAATCGGGCGAAGGCATTACTACTTTTAAGAGCAGTTGAGAGTTCTTCGTAAGGATGAAATTCTTCGATTGACTCTGTAAATCCATTCATTAGGCTATATGCTTCCTGAGATTTTCTTTCAGGGATCCGTACATGCCTTTCTTTTTCTTCAGAAAAAATTTTTATCGCAAGCTCAATCTCTTCTTCGACCCAGTCAGGCATCTCATATTCTTCGAGCGCAATCTCTTTTTCCATTGATTCGTCGTTTGTTTTATATAATGTAGCTTCTGCGTTTTTAAGCGCATCTATTGATATGGTTATGACCTTACCTGTCTCGGTGTTGAGGAAATAGTCATAGGCATCCCTCGAGACATCCTCCATTGCTTTTTGAATCTCATTAAAATCTATTTTTAATAGTTTCAATTTAGCCAAGTGTCAGAAAATGCCGTATCTGCCTTTTTTCATAAATTACCACTACTCTCTTAACTGTCCATTCCCTAATACAATAAACTTTGTGCATGTCAGTTCTTCAAGCCCCATCGGTCCCCTTGCATGTATCTTATCTGTTGATATCCCAATCTCAGCGCCGAGACCAAACTGATAACCATCATTTAACCTCGTGGATGCATTAACAAAAACAGCGGACGAATCGACCTCCCGCAGAAAACGAAGCGCTTTCTCATAATTCTCTGTTACAATCGCGTCAGAATGAGCAGAGCTGTATTTTGCGATATGCTCCATCGCCTCATCAATGTTTTTGACAGTCCGTATATTCAAAATGAGGTCAAGATATTCTCTGTAATAGTCGTCATCTTTCACAGGGACAAGCATTTTATCTATCTTTCTTGTCTCAGGACAGCCCTTCAATCTAACACCTGCGCCTTTAAATCGTTTTATCATGGCAGGCAGAAATTTTGTTGCTATTTTGTTATCAACGAGCATGGTTTCCATTGCATTGCAAGTTCCGGGCCTCTGGACCTTTGCATTGAAACATATCGCCTCAGCCATCTCGAGGTCAGCATCTTTATCAACAAAGACATGGCATACACCTTTATAATGCTTGAGCACCGGAATACGCGAATTCTCAGTGACTGTTCTTATCAGCCCTTCCCCTCCGCGCGGGATTATGAGATCAATAATCCCCTCGAGCTTTAGCATTTCCATAACAGCCTCCCGTTCGGGTATATCGATGAATGTAATGGCGTCGGAATTAAGACCCGCTGATCTTGCAGCTTCCCTCAGAATTTTTACGATAGCCTTATTTGAATGTATTGCCTCAGAGCCGCCGCGGAGTATGACCGCATTTCCCGCCTTAAGACACAAGCTTGTTGCATCAGCAGTGACATTAGGCCTTGATTCATAGATAATTCCTATAACTCCTATAGGAACGCGCATCCTTCCGACAGTCATGCCATTAGGCCTCTGCCACATCTTTAAGATTTCTCCGGCAGGGTCGGGAAGCGCTGCAACCTCAAGTAGCCCTTGTGCCATCTCATTTATGCGTTTTTCATTCAAGCTTAGCCTATCAATCATCGCCTTTGAGAGTCTTTTTTTCTCTGCAAAGACAATGTCTTTTTTGTTCTCTTTAATAAGTTCTGCACTGCGCTTTTTAAGCATTTCAGCCATCTTCACGAGTGCGAGATTCTTTTCTTTTGACGATGCTCTTGCAATCGCCCGCGCGCCCTCTTTTGCAGCCCTTGCCTTGTCGAGAACAAATGAAGTTAAGTCCATAAAATCCTCCAAGTATTTAAGGCGGGATATAGTATTTTCGCTCATTCTCGCTCTAATACTATATCCCACTTTTTAATGGCTCTTCTGGGATTCCTGTGAATAGCCTTCAGTTTTTTTGTCATTCCGGCTTGTCCGGAATCTTTCCGAGAACGTCTTCATACAGATCCTTCATAAAAGGATTCTTCTGCCTGATAAGCTCTATCTTCTCGTCTCGGCTCAAATTCTTTATCTGTTTTTCACGTATTATCGTACTTCGGCTATCCCTGCAAAGCTCATAATAAACAAGCTTATGCAGGTAATACCTGGCCGTAAAACAATTAGATTGATGTTGTTCTTATGTTCATAAATCCTTCGTATGAGATCATTTGTTACCCCGATCCCCGACAAGCGAGGACAGGCTCCCAAAGTCGGCCTCGCATTAGCCATAATATACACAGCAAATATATTCTCCGTCATCCAGCCATTATATCAGAAAGATTCCGGACAAGCCGGAATGACACCCACACAAAAACCTGAAGACCCTTTTTAATTAACAATAGTATATTTTACATCAGTACAGTCCAAAATAACTAAAAAAGGCTGAATGCCGAAGAAATACAATGACGACACCTTATAAAATTAATCCACATCTAAATGTTCATAAAAATATCTGTCATATTGTTCCCTTTAAAGCTGCTTATTAAAACGAGGTTGCACATCTTAATGTCCTGTCGATTCATTGTATTTATGAAGCGTTCAGCCTTTTCATAATTCTTATTTTGAACAACTGTGATTTTACCTTATTCCTCCTCGCTTATTCTCTCTATATATTCATCCCATTCCCATGGAAGCATATGTTTTTTCTTTGTGTTACATTCTTTGCAAGCAGGGGCTATATTCCCTTTTGTTGAGTGTCCGCCTCTGATGAGAGGCACTATGTGGTCCATTGTAAGCTCTTTTGGATTAAATTTTCTTCTGCAGAAATAGCATATCCCTTCTGAACGCTTTCTTTTCCACCACTGCGACCTTCTCAGTTCCTGTGTCTTTGTGCGCTCTTTTTTCAGGTCAGCTTCTGTTACATCAGAAATGAAAGGCACGGTTACCGTTTTATCTCGTTCCATAGCACACTCCGATTCCTTCCATTGCGCTTTGCATGATATAACGCCTGATCAGCTCTTTCTATTAAGCTTTCTTTTTTGTCGGAGAGGCCCAGAAAAATCGCTATCCCTATGCTTACTGTCACCTGTAGTTGTTTCCCCTCGACATTAAAAGCGGTATTCATTATTGCATTTCTGAGCCTCTCCGCCATGTTTTTTGCGCCGCTACTTTCTGTTCCGAGAAGTATTGCTGCAAATTCCTCACCCCCGTATCTTGCCGCGATATCGATGTTCCTTATGGTATCTTTGAGAATATTTGCAACTCCATGAAGAATCTTATCGCCTGCAGGATGTCCATAGGTGTCGTTTACCTTTTTAAAATAATCGATATCAACAAGCAGGAGCGCCAGCGGTTCTGAAAACCTTTCACGTCGCTTGAACTCAGTAGACAAACATTCCTGCAAGTGTCTGTGATTAAAAAGCCCTGTGAGCCCGTCTGTTACAGCCATTTTTTCTATCTCTGAATGGAGCCGTGCATTCGCAATAGAGATTGAGGCTTGGGTACCAAGGACTCCGAGCAGATCTATCTGGTATGGAGTGAAGGCATCTATTTTTTCCGACAGGAAAACGAGCATTCCGAGAAGTTCCTTCTCATAAAGCAGAGGCAGGATAAAAACAGAGCTTATATCTTTAGTCTTAGCAGGCAGAAGCGGCAGACTGTAATTGCGCACATCTGAGAGATAAAGCGGCTCCATATTTTTCTTAACCATATCGAGGAGTGTGCCTTTAAGGTCGAGCGATGTTTTCTCAATAGGTATTTTCCCTTTGTGCTGTGCGATCTCAAATCTGCTGCCTGTTTTGAGAAGAAAGATAATTGATGAAGGAGCAATGTTAAAACAGCTTTCTACAAGCTTTTGTGCGAGGACATCAAGCCTGAGTGACGATGCGAGCTTCGAGCTTCCTTCATGAAGAACCCTCAACCCTGCATGCGAGCGCTGTATCTGAGAGTAAACGCGCTCTCTCTGCAATATCCTGATCAGTTGTTTTGAAAACAACTGGAGATTATTAGCATCCGCTTCATTGAATGCAGAAAACCGGGATGTATCTGCTGTCAGAACACCGAGCACAAAAGGCTCATCTATTATCGGGATTGATATGAAAGATGTGATCTTACCCTTTTTAATGTACCCTGCCTCATAACCCATTTCGTTTATGTCGGCTGTGATTATTGTGCTTTTCTCCTTAAGACATTGAGTTATCAACCCTTCTCCGGATGGAATTATTTCTTGCGTGTCTTCAGATGAACATCGAAGCTTAAGATTATTATTGGATGGCACAAAAAGATTGACTGACTCGGCAACAATGGACTGTTTAATTATCAGAAGGACTTCTTTTATCTCTTCGTCAGTCTTTGTTACAGAGGAAAGATATTGAGCTATTACTGAATCTTCTTTTATTGAGCCAAACTCTGCAGTTTGGGTTGTATTTGAATTTTCTTCTTTCATTGATTTCAACTCTGATTCGAGTTTATCCCGTTTTTTATTTACCGATGAGATGAAATAGGAGGTCATCACAGCAGTAAGTATCACTGAAATATTAAAGACGGTTTCTTCTATGAAAATGCTGCTATCCATAAAATGCCTTATCTCGAGAAGCGGCACAGTCAGGCTGAGAAGAATGACAGTTATAGGACGATAAAATGTAGTCAGCGAAATAATATAAAGAAGATACACTATGTGAAGCCAGTTAAGCTGGGAAAGTTGTATCACTCCTGCAATAATGAGGGCTATATAAAAAAGAATCTCAAATGAACTTACTTTAGACTTTTTTAAAAAATACAGAAAGGCATATAAAAACAATGGCGATAGAGAAAACAGGAACCAGAGAGCGGGCTTTGTAGAGGGAAGATTAAAGAAAAGCCCGAGCCATGAGAGGAAAATAAGGCCAATTGGGGCAATCCTTGTTATGCCGATGCCCTTCCTCTTCGGACCTCCTCCTCTTTGAAAAATTTCTTGTATAAAATCTCCCACTCAGGGCTCCCTTCAAATAGCTTCTTTGAAAAGGACTGGAGTTTCTTTCTTACTGCCAAATCGATGTCCTCGCCTATTTTTAATTCGCCGATGATGATGCGCTTAATCTCCCGCCTTATCTTGCCCTCTTCATCATGAAACTCTATGATGTCTCTGTCAATAAGCCCTTTTAGCAATACATGTGTAAGATGGGTGACTTTTTCCTCAGAAAGCATCATAGCACAACATTCCTCTCTTTCACGAGCTTTTGTTTTGTAAGATCAAAAAGCTTTCTGTAATCAACGCGGCTGCGCTCTATCTCAGGGCTGTGTTTTTTGAGGAGATTTCTTACCTCATCGTTCAATCTGTCCTCTACCGTCAGCTCGGTGAATATTATCTCCTCAGCGTCTGCAAGAAGTTTTTCCATTGTAGTACGTGGGGTAATAAGCTGCTTTGAGACAATGCCATTGATAACCTTTTTGGTTATCAATGGCACCCATGTCTTTGGAATCCGCATGTCTTATTTTTCTAGAAATGAAAGGATGGCAATGTTCCGCGCTCTTTTAATTGCCTCGGTAAGCTCCCGTTGGTGTTTTGCGCATGCACCGGTCATCCTTTGAGGAAGAATCTTGCCTTTGTCTGTCAGGTAGCTCCTCATAGTCTTTACATCTTTATAGTCGATGAATGCTACCTTCTCTGAGCAGAACCTGCAGAATTTTCTTCTTTGAATTCTTCGCTGCTGCAATCTCTTCTCCTTTCTGTTACGAAAGAAGGATTATATAACCTTCTTTCGGGAATCACCTGATATAACTAAAACGGTTCCAAATCTGTTGTTTCTTCTGGTGGTGCAGAGTCGACGCCAATATTGGACTCTGTTGGTTCTTCAGCCTCCCCTGCAGTTCTCTTTGTTGATAAGAATCTAACAGAGTTGGCAATAACCTCAACCTTGCTCCTTTGCTGCCCGTCTGATTCCCATCTGCGCTCCTGCAGCCGTCCTTCTACAAGGACAGGCCTTCCTTTACTGAGATACTTACTGCAGGATTCTGCCTGTTTCCCAAAAACAACGATATCTATAAATAGAGTCTCTGATTTAAGTTCGTCGGATTGCTTATATTTTGAGTTGACGGCTATTCTAAAGGAAGAAACCGCTGTTCCCTGAGGCGTGTATCTCATCTCAGGGTCTTTTGTTAGATTTCCTATGAAGATTACTTTATTAAACATCTTATGCCTCTGTTTTCTGTTCTGCTGTAACTACTGAAGCAGAAGAGCCTTCTCCGGCAGAGACTGTCTGCAGGGCTGCCTCTATCTGTTTTTTGTCAAGCTTTAATATCATATACTTTATTACAGGGTCAAAGACCTTGTAATAATCTTCAAGTTTTTTGATTAAAGATGATGGAGATTTGAAGTGAAGCAGAAGATAGAATCCCTTTTTGTGCTTTTTGATCTCGTATGCGAGTTTTCTCCTTCCCCAAGGATTAATCTGAAGTATCTCGCCAGCTGAATTTGTAATGAGATTTTTAATCTTTTCTGTGGCTGCTGTGATATCTTCGTCAGGAAGAGTTGCATTGAGTATTATGATGCTTTCATAGATGTTCACGTGAACACCTCCTTATGGATTTATCCGCCTAAGGCGAATTGTAGCCCTACTCTAAATGAGAGAGCAAGGAGCCTGCCTGCGGTAGGCAGGTTGATATTTATACCATAAACTGCGTGAGAAAATCAATACAAAGAAACAGGTTAAAGAGAAATTTAACTTTGAGGTTTTTCTTGTTCTTAAAGCAACATGTTTTTCCTTTATACAAATATTCCTACAATGTCTGTTTCACATAGCACATACATCAGCAGCGGTTAAGCTCTCAATACCAATAGCGCAAACCTTTCATCACCTCTTCAAGTTATTTTTTCATTTAATTCCCTCGCACAGTTTTTGGTCTATAATGTACATTAACGCATTGATATTGACACTGTTTCCATCAACACCTGTTACTTATAGCGCCAATGATGCCTGATCTATACTATCCACAATGTGAAACCAACGTTATTAAAAAACCCATCAACTCATTCGTAGTATAAAATTGCATCAGTATATAACAAAATATAACAAAAAGTCATAAAACTATCAAAATGTGTTCCACATGGAACAATAACATTCATAATGTTTTTTTGACAGCTAATCTAAATGGTTATTTTCATGAGATTAGATTTCGATAGCGTTGACCCTGAATTTACTACATGCTAATTCCCGAACTGCTCAATAGATATACTCCATGAAGCCCTGAAAATGCGCCAAAAGTTGAGAATTATCTATTCTCCTTACATTTATATTACGCCTTACTTCACAAACATGTCGATTTCTTAATGCAAATTGTGCGCTTCGCTCAAATGTATACAAAATGCCAAACGAATTTTGGTTGGGTATAAGGCAAAGCAGAAGATTTCATTGTATGCCGCAAGAAATGCTTATAATGCATACTATACGCATTTGCTCGCACCACACTTAAGGTGTGTCTTTTGATGTTTGATGGGTAATCTCGCTCAGGCCAAACCCTGTAAGGGTTGTCTGAAAATATGAGATTTTTTTTGTGGCTTGTCCTGAGCAAAACACCGAGATTCTTCGCCTCGCTCAGGATAAAATGAATCAAAACGCTTAGAATGGCAATGACTCTGCTTAATGTTATTTTTCAGTAGGCGGCAAATATGTTATTGAATTTTTTTGAGATAAATAAGTGCAGCATCGTTAATTGATGCATAGGGATTTCTGTTTTGTTTCACGTGAAACTATTCACGGACTGCTTTTTACGACATTTCTTTGAAAATCGTCTTTGTTGTTTTCTGCCCATGATAATTTCGGTTCTTTCGCAAAAAAAAAAGTTGTAACAACTGAACAATAAAATTTATGGACTCCTGTTTTTTAAACGGCAAAATAAAACTATTTAACTGCTATCTCCTGCCAGTACGAATGAAATTTATAAATTATACGAGTTGAGGCAGACAATTGTTAAAATGGCATAAAATTTCTTTTGACAAATTGGAAGGCTTCGCTTACAATTGTAATTGAGAATCAATCTCAATAGAGGAGCTACAGAATGAACGTATCAGATAAGATTGTGCTTGTTGGGAATCCGAATGTCGGCAAGAGCGTGATATTCGGTCTCCTGACAAAGAAATATGTAACAGTATCGAATTATCCTGGAACAACTGTTGAAGTATCTTATGGCAGTGCAATGCTCTCCGGGAAGGAATACATTATTGTTGATACTCCGGGAATAAACAGCCTTGTACCAATGAGCGAGGATGAAAAAGTTACGAGGGATATATTTTTGAAAGAAAGGCCATTTGCAGTCATACATGTGGCTGACACAAAAAATATAAGAAGGTCCCTTTTCCTTACGCTTCAGCTTGCTGAGATGGGATTGCCATTAATCCTTGTTCTTAATATGGAAGATGAGGCAAGAGACAGAGGGATTAGCATAGATATTGACAAACTCAAGACATTAACAGGGATTAGCGCAGTAAGCACGATTGCCCCTCAGAGAAAAGGCATAAAAGAGCTAAGGGCTGCTGTCTCAAGCCCAGCAGTCCCAACGGTTAAAGTCAGGTATATTCCGATAATCGAGGAATACCTTACGAAGATATCAGCCATCCTGCCGAACTTCAATGTATCGAAAAGGGCGCTTTCAATAATGATCCTTTCAGGAGATGAAAGCCTTAAAGAATGGTTAATCACTAACCTTAGTCCAGATAAGATAAAGGAGATTGAATTTCTGCGCGATGAATGCCAGGCGCAGATAAAAGACCCGGTTAGTTTTTTGATAAACCAGAGACGACTTGATATTACGGAGGAGATAAGCATGCAGGTGCTTAAAAAGATCCCTGCTGAAGGCGGAAAAATACTATCGTTTACAGGAAAAATAAGCATGCATCCTTTCTGGGGTATTCCTCTATTGCTACTTGTTCTCTATGGACTTTACGAATTTGTTGGCGTATTCGGCGCCGGCACACTTGTTGACTTCTTCGAAGAGATAATATTTGGAAGATATATCAATCCGATGGCAACAAAGGTCATCCAGTTAATAGTCCCATTCAGTTTTATGCAGGAGATGCTAATAGGAGAATATGGGCTTATAACTGTTGCTCTAACATATGCCATAGCTATAATCCTTCCAATCTCTGCGACATTCTTTATCGCATTCGCCATACTCGAAGACAGCGGTTATCTGCCGAGGCTTGCAATAATGAGCAACAGGATTTTCAATCTCATGGGGCTTAATGGTAAGGCTGTCTTGCCGATGGTGCTCGGTCTGGGCTGCGGCACAATGGCAGTAATGACATCAAGGATACTCGAGACAAAAAGGGAACGAATCATCGTAACATTCCTCCTTGCATTAGCTGTTCCATGCTCTGCACAGCTCGGTGTAATACTCGGAATGCTTGGAGCCTTATCATTTAAAGCCACACTGATATGGTCAGGAACTGTTCTGGCGACACTGCTGTTGTCAGGGTACATTGCATCAAAAGTTATCAAAGGAGAACAGACAGAATTTTTTCTTGAGATACCGCCAATTAGGAAGCCGAATCTCACTAATATAATCGTCAAGACTATAGGAAGGGTTGAATGGTATCTAAAAGAAGCAGTGCCGCTCTTTATTCTCGGGACATTTATACTTTTCGTCCTGCATAAACTTAATCTCCTGAAGATTCTTGAATCAATAGCCTCGCCTATTGTCGTGAATCTCCTTGGGCTTCCAGAAAAGACAACGGCGTCATTTATCATGGGTTTTTTACGAAGGGATTATGGAGCAGCCGGTCTTTTCGCACTGGCAGAAAAGGGCATGCTAACACCGCTTCAGTCTGTTGTGAGCCTTGTAACAATAACTCTCTTTATCCCCTGTCTGGCAAACTTCTTTATGATAGTTAAAGAGCGGGGCATGACAACAGCATTGGCTATAATAGCAATCGTTTTCCCTGCAGCATTTTTAGGCGGTGGATTGCTGAACTGGATTTTAAGAACATTGAATGTGACATTCTGATTCCAGGATAAAAAGGCATGGAAGATAAAATTTTCAGAGAATTCCTTGAAAAAAAAGGCCTAAAATTTACAAAGGAACGTGCAGCCGTACTAAAAGAAGTCTTTTCGAACCACAACCACTTTGACCCTGATGATCTTTATGTGAAAATGAAAGGCCAAGGGATGAAGGTATCCAAGGCATCTGTTTATAGAACACTTCCTCTGCTTCTTGAGTGTGGCCTTGTTGAGCAGGTTGAGCGGTTCGATAAACATGCACATTATGAACACACCTTTGGACACGGGCATCATGACCATCTCATCTGCATCAAATGCGGAAAAGTAATCCCACTTTTTTCAGAAAAACTTGAAAAATTACAGGAGAGCCTCTGCAAGCAGGAGAAATTCAGATGTCTTACTCACATCTTAGAGATAAAAGGTTATTGTTCAAAGTGCGAGGAAAAGGGGCAGGGCGGAAAACAAAAAAGGCCCGGAGTTTAATCCGAGCCTTCTAAATTTAATCTGGCAGCGACCTACTTTCCCAGGACCTCGCGGTCCAAGTATCATCGGCCCTGGAGGGCTTAACTTCCGTGTTCGGGATGGGAACGGGTGTAGCCCCTCCGGCAACGCTACCAGAAACTTAATTCTGGAGAACATCTATTTATAACATCAAAATGATGAAAAAATCAAGTGGAGGTGAACGGGATCGAACCGATGACCTCCTGCTTGCAAAGCAGGCGCTCTCCCAGCTGAGCTACACCCCCTGGTGGTGGGCCTAGGTGGAATCGAACCATCGACCTCGCGCTTATCAGGCGCGCGCTCTAACCATCTGAGCTATAGGCCCTGAAAAAATACTACCACCTTATTGGCCTTCAATAAACAGCACAAACCAAAGAAGATAAAATAACTTAATTTATATCTCCCTGTCAAGCTGAGCATATTCAAAGGTTTGACATTAAAAGGCTCGGAGTTTAAACTTAATCTCTATGAAAAAGAAGCTAAACAGTGTTTTACAGGACACATTTAATGCTCTTGCTATTACTTTTCCTGAAATAATTTTAGAGTTGGCTAAGGAGGAGTCATTCGGCGACCTCGCAACCCCTGTTGCAATGTCTCTGTCAAAGATTCTTAAAAAACCTCCGAGAAAGATTGCAGAAGACATCATAAACTCCATATCAGAAAAAAATATATTCGAGAAAATAGAAATTGCAGGGCCGGGTTTTATAAATTTTACTTTCTCAAAAGCATATCTCTATTCAGAAATAAAGGCTCTCATAAAAATGGGGTCTAGTTTTCTCAGGGAGGATATAGGAAAAAACAGAAGGGTACAGATCGAATTTGTAAGTGCGAATCCAACAGGGCCGCTTCACCTTGGGCATGGCAGGGGCGCTGCTTTTGGTTCTGCATTATCCAACCTGCTTGAAGCAGGCGGATATGATGTTGAATGTGAATATTATATAAACGATGCAGGTCGGCAGGTCAAACTGTTGGGCATTTCAGTGTTTGCACGGTATAACCAATTGTCAGGCAGGGATTATTCATTCCCTGAGGAAGGATATAAAGGCGGATATGTAGATGATATCGCAAGAGCAATAATCAAAAATGCAGGCAATAAATACTCTGACTGCAGATTTGAAGATGCAGAGGCATTTTTTATAGATTTTTCCTATAAGATGATGCTTGAAAACATAAAGAAGGATCTGAGGGATTTTGGCGTTGCATTTAACACATGGCAGAGCGAGAGGGAGCTATATCAGAAGTCAGAAGTAGAGCATTCAATAGATGAGTTGAGGAGGAAAGGCTACATATATGAGCAGGATGGAGCTATATGGTTCAAGGCAACAGAATTCGGCGACGACAAAGACAGGGTTGTGATCAAAAAAGATGGAGAATACACATACTTCGCTCCTGATATTGCATATCACAGGAAAAAAATAGAGAAGAAATTTGACGAGCTCATTGATATATGGGGAGCAGACCACCACGGCTATATACCGAGGATTCAGGCAGTTATACAGGCTTTCGGTTATCCGAAGGAGAGCCTGAGGGTTCTTCTTGTCCAGATGGTCTCACTCCTCAGAGGCGGAAAACCTGTGTCAATGTCAAAGAGGGCAGGGGAGTTTGTGACGCTAAGAGAAGTGGTGGATGAGGTTGGCGCTGATACAACGAAGTTTATATTTCTTACAAGACGTTCTGACAGCCATCTCGAATTTGACTTGGAGGTTGCAAAGGCACAGTCAGCAGAAAACCCAGTCTTTTATGTGCAGTATGCAAATGCGAGGATAAACAGCATATTCTCGCATGCAAGAGAGCAGGGGATACATATAGATAAATTCGAAGAAACAGATCTGGGTTTGTTAACGACGCCTGAAGAATTGCGAATGATAAAAAAACTGCTCACCTATCCGATGATATTTGAAGGCGCTGTTATAGCACATGAGCCGCACAGAATAACGTTCTATCTTCAGGAACTTGCAGGTATGTTTCATCCTTATTATCACAAGCACAAGGTTGTAACTGATGATATAAATCTCACAAAGGCGCGGCTTGTACTCTGTGAGGCGGTACAAATTGTGCTTAAGGACGGGCTTGAGATTTTGGGGTTAAGCGCGCCTGCGAAGATGTAATACTGGATTTCTTTCTAATTGTTGGTATAAAATATCCGCTATGATACAGAAGACAGAAAAGATATGGATGGATGGTAAATTTGTAGAGTGGGATAAAGCCAATGTGCATATTCTTACCCACACATTTCATTATGGCCTTGGAGTTTTCGAAGGCATAAGATGCTATGAGACAGGCAGCGGGCCTGCGATCTTCAGATTGCAGGAGCATGTTGAGAGGCTTTTTAAGTCAGCACATATTTTTATGATGGAGATACCTTATTCAAGAAAAGAGATAGAAAGCGCAATTATTAACACAGTAAAGGCAAACAAGATTAAGGAATGCTATATCAGGCCGATTGCATATATAGGATATGGCGCTATGGGTTTATTCCCGAAGGGCAATCCCATAAACGTGGCAATTGCTGTGTGGCCATGGGGCGCATATCTTGGAGATGAGGGAGTGCAAAAGGGGATAAGAGTAAAAGTTTCTTCATTTGTAAGGAATAATGTAAACTCGCAGATGAGCAGGGCAAAGGCTTCCGGGTATTACATCAACTCCCAGCTTGCAAAAAAAGAGGCTATTTCGTGCGGCTTTGACGAGGCTCTTCTTCTCGATACAGAAGGTTATGTGTCGGAGGGAAGCGGTGAGAATATATTTATCGTAAGAAACAGGAAGCTGAAGACTACGCCTCTGACCTCTATTCTTGAAGGCATAACGAGGGACAGCGTAATGGAGATTGCATCTGACGAGGGGATTGAAGTTATAGAAGAGCGGTTTACAAGGGATGAAGTATATATATCAGATGAAGCATTCTTCACAGGCACAGCAGCGGAGATAACTCCTATACGTGAATTGGATGGAAGGGCAATAGGCACAGGAAGGCCGGGTGAGATTACAAAAAAAATGCAGTCTGTATTTTTTGATACAGTAAAGGGGAAGAATAAGAAATATAAGTCTTGGCTTACCTATGTGAAGTAAAAAAGAGATTTTGCAAACAAAAAAGGCGGCATGAAAATACCGCCTTTTTTGTTGTCTTTTTAACTCAATTATTTTTTGTGGCACTTTACGCAGTTTGCCTCATCCTGTGCAAATGCTTTTTTGCCATCATGGCATGTACCGCAGAATTTTTCAGGAACGTGATCTGCCTTTGTAATCTTGATCCTTTCCTTATGCGGTGCCATTGGCCCGAATAACTTAGGATGGCAATCAGGACACTTGTTACCTTTATCAGCATGGGTCTTGCCGTTGAAAACCACTTTTCCTTGGTCCCCGCCAGCAAACTCTATTGTCTTGCCTGACATTACTGCCATTGCACTGCCAACAAATGCTATTGCTATTAGAACTGTTAATGCAAGTGTAAGAGCCTTCATTCTTCTTTTCACCCCCTTTCCATAAAAAATTCTCTCCTAAATAATTTAGGAATCAAATTCTATGCCAGCTAAATTTTGTTTAAAATGTATGCTGCAACAAAAACATTATCCCTATATAAGGAGCCGTTCCCTATTTAAGAAGAGAAATCAGGAAACTATATCAATATTTTAATCTGCTGTCAAGGAGAAAATAATCCGGATAATGTTATTTTTTGCCTTGCCGTTTTTCCGATGTTCTTAGTATCTTTTCATGGACTTGTGAACTAAGCATGAAGCTATTATTGGCTTTGTTTGTATTTACTTGTTTAGGAGTTTTTTCCGAAACAAAACTCATATGATTTTTATTGTGGTTTTGCCTAAGAGTTTTTTATTCCTATCTCTGTGCGTGTGCAACTCTATGGCATAGCTTAGTGCTTGATAGGTAAAATCAAGAGAAATTTCTTGACAAGCCAGCGCTATATGCAGTATAAGTATCTTATATTAATTATTATACTGCATAAGTATAAGTTATGAGGCTATTATGCTGGATCAGTTTCAACAATATCTTTTGAAAGATGGACGGGTTAAGGACAATGATATCCCTTATTATATTAAGTGGATATCAGATTGCTATTCCTATATTAATGAGCAGGTCGAACATCGGCTAAGCTCAGAACAGAAACAACAGTTTTTCAAACATTTGGCCGAAAGCCAGGAAGATTGGCAGGTTAAACAGGCTGATTACGCGTTAAGGCTCTACGATTTTTTCATTTCCAGCCAACAAAAAGAGCCATCAACTGATACGCACAAGGTCAACAATGAATGGGATATTATAGAGGATAAGGCCAGAAGAGTTCTTAGCCTAAGGAATAGATCTTTCAGAACTGAAAAATCGTATATCTCGTGGCTTCGCCAGTTTCGCGGTTTTGTCGGGACAAAAAAACCTCAGGGGCTTGCAGGAGTAGACCTCCAGAATTTCATTGTTAATCTTGCTGTTGAAAGGAAGCTTTCTGTTTCTACACAGAATCAGGCCCTGAATGCCATTGTATTTGTATACCGCTATGTGCTCAATATAAATGTTGAGAGTTCAATTGATGCTGTAAAAGCAAAATCGAAGCGTAGCTTACCGATTGTGCTTACTGTCGGTGAAACAGAGCAAATCTTTGAGAAAATGTCTGGTGTGCAGCGTCTTATGGCAATGCTAACATATGGATTCGGTCTCAGGATAGCAGAATGCCTTGGTCTAAGAATAAGAGATATTGATCTTGAGCAGGGTATTGTTATTTTGCAAGCAGGCAAAGGAGGCAATGACAGAAGAACTGTTCTGCCTGAACGTTTGAAGGATGACCTTATTCAGCATATTGCTCAAGTTCGCTTGATATATGAAAGTGACAGGGAGCAGAATATCAGAGGAGTCTATCTTCCCGACGCGCCGTATAAAAAGCATCAGGATGCCGGAAAAGAGTGGGACTGGTTTTGGCTTTTTCCATCACAGAATTTTTCAGTAGATCCCCGCACGCTGATTGTCCGGCGTCATCATATGCATCCAGCGTCTCTCCAGCGGGCATTCAAGGCTGCGGTACAAAAGGCAGGGATAGCGAAGAAACAAGTATCTGTTCACACACTGAGACATAGTTTTGCCACTCACCTGCTTGAAAGCGGGTACGACATCCGGACGATTCAGGAGTTGCTTGGCCACAAAAATCTCCAAACAACTATGATTTATACCCATGTCTCATCAAAAAACATACTTAGCGTAAAAAGTCCTCTGGATAAATAGGCTTTCAGGTATAACGGCTTACTAAGAATATGCTTATCTTCTTACACTCAGTATCCCCTCGACCGAGGCAATCTTTTGTAGAAGGGCTGTAAGTTGTTTTTTGTTTGTGACCTCGAGAATTAATCCAACGTGTGCTTTTTTTTCAGAGGTTGAACTTGCTTCAACATTTTTTATGTTTACGTTCATAGAAGTGATGAGAGCGCTCAGGTCAGCCAGTATGCCTGGCCTGTCCATAGCCTCAATGCTGATCTTTGCAGGATAGGTTGCCTCGCCTTCCTGTTTCCATTCAACATCAACAAGCCTTACATTATCCACAGCAAGACGTTCGAGGTTGCGGCATTGCTTATTATGTATGGTTACCCCCTGGCCTCGTGTGATGAAACCAACGAGATTGTCGCCTGGAACAGGAAAGCAGCATTTTGCCGTATGATAAAGGATATTGTCAATTCCCTTTATCGTTATTCCTTTGTGCTCTGTAGGGAGCTTACCTGGTTTTGATACTATTTCTTCAGCATGTTTTTCAGGCAGAAGTCTGTTTATAATTTGATGTGAAGAGAGCCTTCCATAACCTACAGCAACCAGCAGATCTTCCAAAGACTGTATGTTAAAAGATTTTGCAACCTCAAGCATTTTATCCGACTTAAGCATTGAGGCGCCAAGTCCCTGTCTCTTTAGGTCTTCTTCAAGGAGTTTTGTCCCGAGTTCTATGCTCTGTTTTCTCTCCTCAGCCTTTATCCACTGTTTTATCCTGCTCTTTGCCCTTTGAGTTACAACAAATTTCAGCCAATCTCTCGTAGGTACATGGGTTTGGGATGTTATTATCTCGACTACATCGCCATTTTTTAGCTGATATCGCAGAGGCACGATCTTTCCGTCAATCTTTGCGCCAATGCATCTGTGTCCTACCTGTGTGTGAATACTATATGCGAAATCAACAGGAGTCGAGCCCACAAGAAGCTCTTTGATATCACCCTTTGGAGTAAATACATATATAACATAAGGCACTACTGCGCCCTTTACCTCTTCAAGGAAGTCCTTGGCATTGGAAAATTCCTTTTGAGACTGGATAACTTCCCTCAGCCATGAGATATATCTGCTATTTTTTTCAGCGAATGCACCCTTTTCTTTATACCTCCAGTGAGAAGCTATTCCCTCTTCAGCAGTCCGGTTCATATCCTCTGTCCTTATCTGGAATTCGACTCTTTCGCCTTTGGGTCCTATGACTGTTGTATGAAGAGACTGGTACATATTTGACTTGGGAACACCGATATAATCCTTGAATCTGCCTGGCACTGGAGTCCAGAGCGAGTGGATAATGCCCATGACGGTATAGCAGTTTGCTTTTGTGTCAGTAATAATCCTTATTCCAAATACATCGTGCACCTGCTCAAATACTATTTTTTGTTTCTGCATCTTTTCGTAAATTCCATAGATGTGTTTTACCCTGCTCGAAACCTTTCCTGAGATTCCTTCCTGTTTGAGCCTTTTCTCAAGCTCTTTTGAAACCTCTTTCAGGTAGCCTTCCTGTTCCTCCTTTCTCTTTGCAACCTTTTTGACTATATCTTCATAGAGTTCAGGCATTAGAGATTTAAAGCTGAGGTCTTCAAACTCTGTCTTCAGCCAGCCTATCCCAAGTCTGTTTGCTATGGGAGCATATATTTCGAGAGTTTCAGTTGCAATCCTTTTCCTCTTCGGTTCAGGGAGATGTTCAAGAGTCCTCATGTTATGAAGCCTGTCAGAAAATTTTATGAGTATGACCCTTACATCCTCTGCCATCGCAAGGAGCATTTTCCTGAAATTTTCTGCCTGTGCTTCCTCTTTTGTCATGAGCTCTATCCGGCTCAGTTTTGTAAGCCCATTGACAAGGAATGCTATGTCATTGCCAAAAATACCCTTTATGTCTTTCGATGTTGTGCCTGTGTCCTCTATCGTGTCATGCAGTAACGCTGCAGCAATGGTCATGGTGTCCATTTTCATATCTGCGAGTATCGATGCAACAGCAAGTGGATGGCCTATATAAGGGGTTCCTTCGACCCTTTTCTGGCTGCAGTGCGCCTCGCTTGAGAATGCATAGGCTTTTTTCAGAAGGTCAACATCGGCATCAGGATGGTAGAAAAGCACTTTTTTTACTATTCCGTCAATACTTAAAACTTCTTCTTCCATAAGATTATTATACAACTTCTAAGTTCATTTACTGGGCCTTAATGCCTTGAGGTTCAGTTGCAGGGATGTTCCGCCTTCCCATTCATTTACGGTCGGTGTGAACACAGCATCTATAGTGGCTGGGGGGGCAGGGGTTCCCATATCAAACCCGATGGAATCAAACGAATATGTTCCCTGTTTAAGGCGCATCTTCAGATGATTTTTCCCGACTATCCTCGGATTAATAACTGCAAGGTTTTTAGAACCAAACAGCGGTTCTCCATTACCATAACCAAAGGGTCCAAGCATAGAAAGCTCTTTTACAAGGCCTGTGTTAACCTGAGAAAGCGTTATGTCTGCATCAATTTCGAGAGTAGGGGTAAGATCATCCTCGCTTAGTGTGCTTTTTATAATGCATTGCAGTGCCGCTTTAAAGGCAGGAATACTTTCAACTCTTAACCGTATTCCTGCTGCCTGCTTGTGGCCTCCAAAAGAGATGAGAATATCTCTGCATTGAGCAAGCCCTTTGCATATATCAAAAGAAGGAATGCTTCGCGCAGAACCTTTTGCAATATCATTCTCCTCAGCCAGGATGAATGCAGGTTTGTTAAATTCCTCTGCAAGACGCGAGGCGACAATACCCAGAACGCCCTGATGCCATTTCTTTCCAGAAAGCACAATAACTAAATCTTGTTCTTCATCATTAAGTCTTGACAATGCTTCCTGATAGACCTCTTCCTCTATCTTCTGCCTCTCGGAATTCAGCCTGTCAAGCCATATTCCAAGGTCAGCTGCCTCCTGAGAATTATCTGAAAGAAAAAGACGTACCACATCAGTGGCATTAGCAATCCTGCCTGCTGCATTTATCCTGGGTATTAATGTGAATGAGAGGAGTTCTGATCGCAATTCTCGATTGTCAATGCCGGCGACTTTTTTAAGCGCGGTTATGCCATGCCGCCTGCTGTCCTGAATAAGCTTCAGCCCCTCTTTCACGATAACCCTGTTTTCCATTGTTAGCGGGACCACGTCTGCTATTGTGCCAAGGGTTGCTAAGTCAAGTAACAATTCCGAATTCCGAATTCCGAAGCCAATGCCTGGGCAAACTTAAAGGCGACGCCTGCACCGGATAAAGTTGAAAGTTGAGAGTTAGAAGTTGAGAGTTTTGGATTTATTATTACGATTGCTTCAGGAAGCAAATAGGGGGTAGGGGTTATGGGTCGGGAACTATCATCTTCTCCTCTACTAATCCCCAATCCCCAATCCCCAATCCCTTTTCTTACAGGTTCATGATGGTCTGTTATGATGACATCAATGCCTTCCTGCTTTGCATTAGTGGCTGCCTCAAAAGACGTGATCCCGCAGTCAACTGTGATTATCAGTGATACCCCAAGCTCTTTTGCAAGCCTGACAGAGGCAGGATTGAATCCATAGCCGTGTTGAATTCTCTCAGGTATGAAATAATGTGTATCTACTCCTAACATCCTGAGAGTCTGAACCATTATGGCTGTTGCAGTAAGTCCGTCTGTGTCATAATCGCCGTGGATAAGGATTCTTTCTTTTCTGGATAAGGCATCCCTTATTCTTTCAACAGCAGTTGTTATCCCGGGAAGCGCAAAAGGATCAGAAAGGGCAGAGATAGCAGGGTTAAGAAAATCAGCGACTTCAGCGGGGGTTTTAAGCCCTCTGTTTATCAGAATCTGAGCAAAGACAGGTGAGACAGAAGCGGTCTTTGACAGATAGTTTATATATTCAGGATTGGTCTTTTTTAGAATCCATTCCCTGTTCATGCTCCTTTATTTCTTTGCAAACGGTTTTTTGTCTCCCCATAGAAGGACTATGGGGCTTGCAATAAAGATAGAGGAATATGTTCCGATAATCACTCCCATAATCATGGCAAGGGCAAAGTCATGGATAACCTCGCCTCCGAAAAGGAAGAGCGCAACTGATGTGAGGAGAACTGTAAGTGAAGTAATGATCGTCCTCGAGAGGACTTCATTAATGCTTATATTCATCACTGCATCAAGCGGCTCTTTATACCTGCTCTTCAGGTTCTCCCGTATCCTGTCAAAAACGACCACTGTGTCTGTAAGAGAATATCCTGCAACAGTAAGAAGCGCTGTGATAAGTATAAGGTTTATTTCACGACCCATGATATAAAACACACCCAGGACTGCAAGCACATCATGAAAAGTTGCGATTGTAGCGCCCACTCCGAATCTGAACTGGAATCTGAAGGCAACGTAAATAAGTATTCCTATTACTGCAATAGCTATAGCCTTTCCTGCATCTGCCCTGAGTTTGCCCCCTACCTTTGGACCTATCTCAGTGGTGGAATCAACAACATATTTGTTGTCAGAAAATCTCCGGCTGATGATGCTGGTTATTGAAGAAGATGTCTGGCCGAGCTGTTGCTCTGTCTTTTTTACCCTTATAAGCATCTTGTTTTCGGTGGGCAGGTCCTGAAGGTCAAAGTCCTTAAGCCCGCCTTCTTCGAGCGCCTTTCTTATATCATGAAGGACCACAGATTTTTCAAACTTGAGCTGTATTGAAGTTCCACCTGCGAAGTCAATCCCAAGATTTGCTTTTCCGGTTGCTATCTGTACCATTGCAATTATACCGAGGATCGAGAGTATTCCGGAAAAGATGAATGCAATATTCCTCTTGCCCATGAAATTTATGTTTGTATTCCTTATGAGTTCTAACATCTTTCCTCCTGCTATATGCTCAGATTTTTGACTTCATGCCTGTTGTTTATCAGATCAAAGACTGTTTTTGTTCCAACCAGCGCTGTAAAGAGGTTTATTGAAACGCCGAGACTCAATGTTACTGCAAACCCTTTTATAGGTCCTGTTCCAAACTGGAAAAGGACCGCTGCTGTTATTAGTGTTGTCACATGCGAGTCAAATATTGTCCAGAACGCCTTGTTGTACCCTGAATCAACTGCAGACCGCGGTGTTTTGCCTGCACGAAGCTCGTCTCTTATCCTTTCGAACATAAGCACATTAGAATCAACCGCCATGCCGATCGCAAGAATTATTCCTGCAATACCCGGCATAGTAAGCGTTGCGTTCAGAGACGCCATTGCGCCCAGAAGAAGTATTATATTAAGCATAAGGGCGAAGTCTGCGATTACACCTGAAAGCCTGTAATAGATGATCATGAAGATCACAACGAGCAGAGTGCCGAGGATCCCTGCCATCTTGCCGGCCTCTATAGAATCTGTGCCAAGCGAAGGACCTACGGTGATATTCTGAAGCATTTTCACAGGCGCAGGAAGCGCGCCAGCCTTGAGTATTATTGCAAGGTCTTTCGCATCATCCATAGAAAAACTCCCTGTTATCTGCGCATCTCCTCCAGAAATCCGTTCCTGAATCACAGGCGCTGAATACACAGTGTTGTCAAGAATTATAGCAAGGCGCTTTTTAACATTTGCTCCTGTTATCTCCTCAAACATTTTTGCGCCTGCTGCATTAAATGATATAGAGACATAAGGCTCTCCGAACCTTGAAGAATCAATATTTACCCGCGCATCCTTAAGCATGTCTCCTGTCAGCAGTACCTGTTTTTTTAGGAGGATAGGCAGCTTTCTTACAGCGCCCGTTTCTCTGTTTATCTTCTTCTCAAACAGAATCTCATCATTTACAGGGATTCTCTCTGAAAACTGCTTTAAGATATTCTCCTCATCTGCAGGGTCTATGGTTGCCGGAATTTCAGCAGCAACAGGCGATACATCGTCAACAAGCTTGAATTCAAGTAGCGCAGTTTTCCCGATTACCTCTATTGCACGTTTGGGGTCTTTTATGCCCGGCAACTGAACAACGATCTCATTTGTGCCCTGCCTGTGTATTGTTGGCTCTGCAACGCCAAACTGGTCAATTCTGTTGCGGATGGTCTCCAGCGCCTGCTCAGCAGCATCGTCTCTTATCTTTGTTGCTTCTTTATCAGAGATTTTATATAGAAGCCTTATCCCTGTCTCAATAGCTGTGAGTATGGGGTATGTGTCCTCTATGGCCTTTCTTATCTCTGGCGAGGCAGGTGTTACTGTTAGAATCAATCCGCTTGCCGAGGTCTCTGCGCTAAGCTTCTTTTTTGCAAGGATGTCTTTTAAGGACTGCGCAATACGTTCTGTCTGTATTTCAACGGCCCTTTCTCCTTCAACCTCGAATACAAGATGTATGCCGCCCTGAAGATCAAGCCCGAGGGTTATGCCCTTGTCAGGCATATTTTTTTTCCACCATTCAGGCATATGTTTGAATAACGGTGTGTTCGGAAGGAAAAATACTAATGCGAGAATAACTGTTATCCCAATAAGTACAAATTTCCATAAAACGTTCTTTTTCATCTAACCTCCATCTTTATGCCAGCCGTGTATTATTTATATATAACTGGAATTCACAGCCTAAAACATTAGCTGCTTTTCTGCATGCAATCATTCGGGACAGAAAGATCTCAAAATATTCTATGACCTGCGAAATCCGCGTGTCTATAACAAGCAGAAGTTTTATTAGTTTTTTATCCGGCTCTATTAACAACTCTGATTCGGTGGCTGCGTAATTTACCCTGTCATGAATGTCTTCGGAGACCATTAAGGGATTTCGGACCCTGCTCCTATGGACGTCTGCCTTATCAGCAAGCACAAGCGCTGCAGAAATGGCATCAGGGATCACGCCCTCATCCTCTTCGTGTATTACAATTGCCATCATGACTCTTATAATATCCCTGAGTTCATATCCCACCTCTTCCAAAACCTCTTTTGCAAGGATTGCTCCCATCTTATGATGATTTGCCCTTCCAAGCATATTGCCTATGTCATGCAAAAAACCAGCAGCAGCAGCTAACTCTGCCTCACTTTCAGCAAATGACAGTTTTTTCAGTATGTTATGTGCAGTCTTAGAAACGATGTCAGTATGCCTGAACCCATGTTCTGTATAACCAATAGCCTCAAGATATTTATCCGCCATCTCGATATACAGCTTTGCCTTTTCACTGCTGCGAAGGACATCGAGATCTGAAGACAAATCACTCTTCTTCTGAAGCAGGCCTGATTGTTGCAATGTACGCCTTCCCGAATTTTGCTTTCACATTTTCTGCAATCTTTAGTGCCACTGTATTTGTACCAACCGCCTCGACAACGCCGTAAATTCCGCCTGAAGTAATAACCTTGTCGCCCTTCTTTAGGTTGTCAAGCATCTGTTTGTGTTCTTTCCCCTTTTTCTGCTGAGGCCTTATGAGAAGGAAATAAAATATGACGAAGATTAGTATTAATGGTAGTAGCGACTGTATCATTGAGCCTGCTCCCTGAGCCCCTGCATCCTGCCCTGGTGCCATTGCCCATGCAATATCTAAAAACATAGTAATACCTCCTGTCTGCCCCGGCTGATTAACCGAGGAGGAAAAGTTTTGGATTATATATTAACTATTAAATAGCAATTTAATCAAGGCAGAGAAGGATCTATCTCAATATCAAATACTCTACAACAGCAATGCAAAAAACAATTACTCCTGCTGGAATGATCTTCTTATATAGTCCTCCAAAATCGGCTTTGAAATATTCTCTCGTAAGAACAAGACAGATATGAACAGGAGAAACCAGAACACCGATAAAGCCTGATGCAAAGGCAAATGTTATTATGCCTATGGAATTATTTCCTGCAATGCTCAATAGTAAAGGGAATGTGCTTCCCACAAATCCTACTGTAAGCCCTGTTAAGAGACCAGTTATAAATGGAAGCAGAAATAGTATCGGCATAAAAGGAATGCCTTCTGCTGTCAGAAAACTGCTCAGGTTTTTTACTGCACCGGATGCCTCCATTGTCTGCTTGAATAACATAATGCCGATTATCAGCATGATGACATCCATAGAAAGTCCATGTTTGATTACCCTCAGTATGTCCTTTAAGCTGAATCTGTAAAAAATGGACAACGCAATGATTGCAAACAGCAATGCGTAATGAAGCTCTATATGGAAAATGACCACAAGTAAAAGCACTGCTGTTATCGGGATAAAGCTAAACAAACCTTTTTTCGATACACCTTCAGTTTTTGGAAATTTGCCATTTGCCTTTCTCATGCTGAAGAAAAATCCTGTTATCACAATAAAAGCAGCATAAGGAGTATTTGCAAGGATTAAATTTCTTAACTCAATGTTTGATATTGCTGAGGCGAGAAGGATTCCAGGATATAGAGGGAGTATATATTCCCATGGGTGTCTGAACCAGTAATTTATAAAAGCCTTTTCTTCCCGAGACATATCCATGCCTTTTGTAGATTCATCGACCATCGGGGCTGAGAAATATGCCCCACCCACAGAAGGCAGAAGCCCTATTAAAAGCGGCATCGATACTATAACGGCCTTTTTTCTCAGGAGCAGTTGCTTTGACGCCTTCATCATATCAGAAAGCACATCCTTTTCTCTGAGTATCATCTCAAAGCTTCTTATTAGGGTTAAGGCAAGGGCAAGCTTTATTGTTACCTTATCAACAAATGTGCTTTTTATTGTAGATAAAACATCCCGCGGAGTCATCAGGTATAAGAGAGCAAGCATACCTGAGGCAATAAGCATGACATAACCGATGTTTATCTTTTTCCTCAGCAGAATGAGGATGATTACAAATATAGCGGATATTTTAAGGATATCTGACATTCTGAATTATAACATGCGGTTTATATTCGTATTATTAGTTAAGCAGGGGATGGTATTTGAGCGGCTTATTTTGCCGATATTCCAACAGGAAAAATCAAAAATATTAAGAGGTAAAATCCTCGGAGGCCGAAAGGACGAGAATGAGCGAAAATTCTATCCCCTGCTTATTCTTAATAAGGTGTTATGAGCTTGTCTTAAAGGGATTGGAGGCGGCGAGCGGATTTGAACCGCTGCATAAAGGTTTTGCAGACCTCTCCCTTAGCCACTTGGGTACGCCGCCAATTATGGAGCGGGAAACGGGACTCGAACCCGCGACCCCAACCTTGGCAAGGTTGTGCTCTACCAACTGAGCTATTCCCGCATCAAAAAAATAAAAAGTTGGAAATTGAAAAACTCTATTACTAACTTCTTATTCTCAACTCTTAACTTAGGCTTGATTAATGAGTTATACTATCAAGAATAATGAAAAAAGGACTTTTTTGTCAATATGCTCTACCCTGACCTGCAAACATTTAAGGCATTATCAAAAAAGGGGAATCTCATTCCTGTTTACAGGGAGATCCTTGCTGATCTGGATACACCGGTAACGGCATTCCTTAAGATTGGAGGTAGCCCGTCTTTTCTTCTTGAGAGTGTTGTTGGAGGAGAAAAATGGGCAAGGTATTCCTTCCTCGGCTCGAATCCTTCAAAAATTATAAAAGGGTGGGAAAATAAGGTCGAAATAAAAGAGGCAGGCAAAAAGCCTGTTCTATTTGAGACAGAGGACCCAATCGAAATATTGAGAAAGGAACTCTCTGTTTATAAGCCTGTTGATGTAGACGGTCTGCCGAGATTTTCAGGGGGGCTAGTTGGTTATATAGGCTATGACATGGTCAGGTTTTTTGAAAGAGTTCCTGATATGAAAAAGCCCGGTCTGGGTCTGCCTGATATGTTTTTTATGCTCACAGATACAATGCTTATATTCGACAGCCTGAAACAGAAGATTAAGATCGTCTCGAATGTCCATATTGACGGAAAAGGAACTGTAAAGGCATATAAAGAAGCAGTGGAAAAGATAGACAGCATCACTGAAAAATTAAAAGGGTCAAAGTTGAAAGTTAGAAATTCAAAAGGTAAAAGTAAAAAAACCAGCAACAAATTCATATCGAGCTTTGGGACAAAAAAGGCGTTTGAAAAAGCGGTCCTCAAATCAAAAGAATATATAGCTGCAGGTGACATATTCCAGGTCGTACTCTCCCAGAGGTTCGAAAGTAAATCCCATATCGAGCCATTTGATATTTACAGGGCATTGCGTGTAATAAACCCTTCGCCTTATATGTACTTTATTAATACAGGCGATATGGAGGTTGTCGGCTCATCCCCTGAGATACTTGTGAGGCTGGAGGATGAGAAAATAGTGCTCAGGCCTATTGCAGGCACAAGAAGGCGCGGTGAGACAGAGACTGAGGATAAGGCATTGGAAGATGAACTCAGAAAAGATCCAAAAGAGATTGCAGAGCATATAATGCTTGTTGACCTCGGAAGAAATGATGTCGGAAGGGTGGCGGAGAAAGGTTCGGTTGAGGTCACAGAGCTTATGGCTGTTGAGAGATACAGTCATGTGATGCATATGGTTTCTAATGTTGAGGGAAATCTTATAAGCGGTAAAGATGCATTCGATGTTCTCAGTGCATGTTTCCCTGCAGGGACTGTAACAGGCGCTCCAAAGGTCAGAGCCATGGAAATCATCGAGGAACTTGAGCCTACAAAAAGGGGGCCGTATGCAGGTTCAGTCGGATACTTCAGCTATTCAGGCAATATGGACACATGCATTACTATCCGAACGCTTATAATAAATGGAAATAAGATATATGTTCAGGCAGGAGCAGGCATTGTTGCTGATTCTATTCCTGAGAGGGAATATAAAGAAACAGTAAATAAGGCGATAGGGATGATGGAGGCAGTTGATATGGCGGAGAAGGGATTAAGTTAGATTATGTTTACTAAAGCAGGATATAATATTCTCGCTCATTCTCGCCCGCCTCGGCGGACTCCGAGGATTTTGCCTTTTAATATTTTTGATTTTTTGCTGTCAGAATATCGGCAAAATAAGCCGCTCAAATATCATACCCTGCTTTTCTTCAGAGGAAAACCATGCTATTAATGATTGATAACTACGATTCTTTTACCTATAACCTTGTTCAGTATCTTGGAGAGCTTGGCGAGGATATAAAGGTATTCAGAAACGACAAAATAACCACGAAAGAAATAGAACTGTTAAAGCCCGAGAGAATTGTCATATCACCGGGGCCATGCACACCGAAAGAGGCAGGAATATCTATAGATGTAATAAAACACTTCGCAGGGAAGATCCCGATTCTCGGTGTATGCCTTGGGCATCAGTCAATAGGAGATGCATTCGGAGGAGAGATAATAAGGGCTCCGAGGCTTATGCATGGGAAGACGTCTATGATTCATCACGATGGCAAGACAATATTTGAAGGGCTGCCGAATCCTTTTGAGGCAACAAGGTATCACTCGCTTGTGATTAAGAAAGAGACTATGCCGGATTGCCTTCAGATAAGCGCATGGACAGAGCAGGATGAGATAATGGGGGTCAGGCATAAGGAGTTTATTGTTGAGGGAGTCCAGTTTCATCCTGAGTCGATACTTACGAAGGTAGGAAAAGACCTTCTAAAGAATTTTCTTAAGCTGCGTTATTAGTCAGGCAGGGCATAATATTCTCGCATCATTCTCGGCCTTACGGCCTCCGAGGTTTTTGTCTCTTGATTATTTGTATTTTAAACTGTCGGAATATCGGCAAAAAAATCCGCTCGAATACCATGCCCTGCCTTTATCTGGTTTGCTATTAATGCAAATGCTTTAACATTTCTGATATGATTAAAAATAAGCTTTGGGGAAATTAAATGTTTTCGGCTGAGGAGATAAAGCGCTACAACCGCCAGATGCTCATGGAAGGCTGGGGCGAGGACACACAGAAAAGGCTGAAGAAATCCACTGTCTTTATAGCAGGTGCAGGAGGGCTTGGCTCGCCTGTTTCTATCTATCTTGCAGTTGCAGGTATAGGAAATATAAGGATATGTGACTTTGACTCACCTGACTGGAGCAATCTGAACAGACAGATCCTCCATAACCATAGCAGGATAGGGACTAATAAAGCGGTTTCTGCAAAAAAGACCCTCGAAGAATTAAATCCTGACATAAAGGTAACTGCGTTTGCAGATAAAATTGTTGCTGAAAACGTTGATTCTCTTGTTGGAGATGCTGACATTATTGTTGACTGTATGGATAATTTCCCGACACGATATCTATTAAATGAATCAGCAATAAGGAAAAAGATTCCGTTGGTTTTTGGGAGTATATGGGGAATGGAAGGAAGGCTGAGCTTTATAAAAACACCTGATACCCCATGTCTTAAATGCATCTATCCTGAGGCGCCGCCATCAGAAGTATTCCCTGTTGTTGGCGCGACCCCGGGCGTGATAGGCAGCCTTCAGGCGCTTGAGATAATAAAATACTTAACAGGGATAGGCGAGAACCTGAAAGGAAAGCTCATGGTCTGGAATGGGGCCAAGTGTGAGTTCAAGAATTATAAGGCATATAAAGATCCTCAGTGCCCTGCGTGCAGCAATAACAGAAATTTCTGAGTTGAATACAGGCAGGGCATAATTTGGCTTAGCCCACTTAATTCATAAGTTCATAGACAGGAGATAGTACCTTCGCTCATTCTCGGTCGCTTAAGGCGACCTCCGAGGTTTTTGCCTCTTTATAAAAAATATATTGGACTATCGGCAAAAAAATCCGCTCTGATACTATCTCCTGCCTATCTCGGTAATAGTTTATGAATAATGCAGGTTAGATGGTGCGAGAGAGGGGAGTTGAACCCCTACGGAGTTATCCACAGGATCCTAAGTCCTGCGCGTCTGCCAGTTCCGCCACTCTCGCTCAATTGATTTTAAAAGATTATCTACAATTCGGTCAAACACTGGGAAAGAAAACTATGGGAATAATATGGGAAGCGTCCCTATGTTTTATGTTCTATGTTTTATGTTTCTATGTTTTATGGGAATAATACGGGAAGTGTTGTCCCTATGTTTTCCTCCTAAAAAATGAAAATCAAATCAGGATTATCATCGGTCGGCTTGAATGACTGGTTGTGCAGGCTTTTTTATTCGTTTCAGTTTCTGGTGGAGTTTTCCTGTCTTAATTTCATGTTCCCAAATTCTGATTACCTGCCAGCCTTTCATTTTCAGTGCCTTTGTTATTTTCTTGTCCCTAATTTTATTCTTTTCAATTTTGTTGTTCCAGTAATTTACATTTGATGAAGGCATACGGCAATGGTGCGGGCATCCGTGCCAAAAACAGCCGTCAATGAATACTGCTATCTTGAATCTTGAGAAAACAATGTCAGGCTTACCAGTCAAAGGATAATTGCGGCGCCATCCGGTAATGCCCTTTTCTTTGAGGAGTGAAATAAATTTAAGCTCTGTGGATTTTGCGTCTCTAGACTTTACGCTCGCCATAATTCTTGAGCGTTGCATCTTTGTAAAAGTATCCACTGGTCACTTGATGATTTCTATCCAAGACTCATCAAACTTGATTGCCTTGAGGATTTCGTTTCGGTCTACTATTGGAGGTTGCTTGATTCTTATCGCAAGCCTATCGTCAGGAACATCCTCTACGATGGTAAACTGAGAGCCATGAGGCTGCCAAGTGAAGATGTGTTGATTGCTGTCTTTCTTAAAGCCCTCTAAGTTGTTCCTCTCGTTCCATTGCCACCAATAATTATCGCCTCTATAAAGAATAGTCTCAAATTCAAATACAGCGGCTTCAAGCAAGTCATCTGATTTAATGAGAACAACCGTTCTGACATGTTTGTAGAGTTTGCGCATGCCTGCTACACGTTCGTTGCAAATAGAGAGAATTTTCTCTCCAAGCTCGTTTGGGTCTGCATCGCTGATTTCTCGGTCGCCAAAAGAATAAATTGGAGAATTTCTTCCAGAAATCAAGCGGACTTTTGAAACACTTGATGGTCTTTTATTTTTGA